>NZ_JBQHXR010000012.1:0-70305 GCF_052063365.1 Blautia sp. HCP3S3_G3
ATGTGACAAGATCCATGTCCAGAGCAGGCACTCCTACCGATAATAGCGCAATGGAATCCATCAATGGCTGGATCAAAGCAGAGCTTTTTATGGATTTTCATGTCACAGGTGAACGACCAGTTCATGAAGAAGTAGATGAGTATATCAAGTTCTTCAACGAAGAACGTCCGGCTTATGCCCTTAGCTATCTTACTCCGAAGCAGTACCGTGAAAAGTATTCCGCATAATCTGTTCATAGGCTCGGATCCGGAGGCAGATACCAGACACCGCCTTAGCGGCTTGCCCTTGACATTCAGCCGTAAAGAAACGCTACAATATATGTCCGGCGGATGACAAATCAAATCTGTTCATGAGTTCATACCGTCGGCGAAAGCTGTCCAGCGTTTCTTGGAGCGATGTCAAGGGTGTCGTACGGCTTGTGTAGTCTTACGATGTAACTGAATAATTTTTTTAAATTCGTGTCCAAAATATGTTGACTAGTGCACCTTTGCCGACAGGAAATCTACTCTCATATTAGTTGTCCTATTGTTGTTAATAACCCCAATCCTCTGGATAAATCCAGTCAGATCTATAGAACAAAATATCAGCATTCCATTTCTAAACGGTTGGTTTTACAAAATAAATCGGTTGCATGCTGCCAAAAAAGAAAATTTCCCATCAGTAGAACAACTGCTGATTCTTCTGGATTACCCGATACCACAATCCGAAACTGTGCCAATGGAGTATTCTATACCAGTTGTAGCCATTGCAATCGATTGCAGCTAACAGTGGCGGTATAGATTATTCTTTTCGAACTGGACATGTAAGCAAATCATTTGTCGATTTAAAACCCATGAATCCATATCTTCTGTTTCCAATTCCCTCCCGGATTTTTCAACCCATAACTTCCCGTGAAACGCTAACTGTCAGCGGAAGAGGAACCCCTCCAGGGGCTGCGGCGGGCAGATACTTCCTGGTTCTGTGCACTCTGCAGGGGTTTTAGAAGTACTTGGCTTTCCGGTTTTCGCGTTGTGGGCCGGATTTGTGCTGTCTGAGCCAACGGCGAGTCCACGAATCCGGTCCACGGTTTTAGCGAAAACCGGAAAGCCTTAGTACTTCTTAAGCCCCGAAGCCTGCACAGGAACAGGAAGTATCTGTCCACCGCAGCCCCTGGAGGGGTTCCTCTTTCGCGTACGGTTTTTCACATCACACTTCACAGTGTTTCGCACTGAACCAAAGTTCTGGAGAAAACCATACGCATAGTAAAACTCGAAGAATTCTCACATACAGTTGCTGAACTAAAGCGCACTTTAGCAATCTAACTTCCAATATCATCTTACTGCATGGGCTCCCATAAAAATCAACCTTCATATTCTTTGTTCTGTTCTTCTTATACTTGCTCCTCTCTCTGGTCTGTTTTATAATAAAAAGAGTATCTATACAGCAGCAACTATCCTGCGCTATGTTTTTCACATATCGCAAAAATCCCGAAACATACAATCAAAAATCTATTACATATGAGGTGGCATATATCATGAATAAAAAAGAAATATCCGAAATCAAAAAACAGTTTACCCCTGCCAACTGTGCAATCACCCGCATACGCGGCTGCTATGTAGACGGCGAAAAGAATAAAAAAACAGAAGTAAAGGAAGCGTTTCTTTCTTTATCAGAAGAAGAAATGTTTAAGTATTTTGAAATTTTCCGTAAAACTCTTTCCGGTACTCTCGGCAAAAATCTCATCAACATGGAATTTCCGCTGGAGCAGGAAAAGGAAGGGGGAAATCAGCATTTCCTCATGAAACTGAGGGAGAGCAAACTCAAAGACGATGCTCTGACAGAGGCTTTTTTTGACAAGGTTATTGAAAATTATGATTATGCGGAAAATTACTACATTATTCTCATCCATGCGGTTTACGATATTCCGGGCAAAGCCTCCGATGGTCAGGAAATGTTTGATGCTTCTGACGAAATCTATGACCATATCCTCTGTAGCATCTGCCCGGTAAATCTGACCAAAGCAGGCCTTTGCTACAATGCCGAGACCAACAATATTGAAGACCGTATCCGGGACTGGATCGTGGAAATGCCGGATCTTGGTTTTCTGTTTCCTGTATTTAATGACAGGAGCACCGATATTCACGGGGTTCTCTATTATACCAAAAACGCCGAGCAGCTCCGCAGTTCCTTTGTGGATGAAATCCTCGGCTGCACTACGCCTCTTTCTGCCGGCGGACAGAGAGATTCCTTCAATGCTCTTGTAGAGGAAACACTGGGCGATGACTGCGCCTATGATACTGTCATGAATATTCACGGAAAACTGAATGAACTGGTAGAAGCCCAGAAAGAACTTCCGGATCCTGTCGTACTGACAAAATCCGAGGTGAAACGTCTCTTTGAAGACTGCGGCGTGGAAGAAACAAAACTGGAATCCTTTGATGAGCAGTACGAAATGGCTGCCGGAGAAAAATCCTCTCTGATGGCTGCCAATATTACCAACACCCGCCGCGTAGAGATTAAGACGCCGGATGTCGTAATCCACGTCAATCCGGAACGTGCGGACCTTGTCGAGACCCGGAACATCGACGGGCGCCGATGCCTTGTCATACCTATGGAAGATAATGTAGAAGTGAATGGAATCCATGTACGGATGAGTACCGGGAAAGATGCAGAAACTGAAGCAGAATAAGACAATAAGCCTCATTAACAGCTTTCCGGCCGCAATCACATGAAAGGTAATTTATATGTTTCGAAATGTCTGCATAAGCAGACATTTCCCTGTAATAAAAAAACCGGTCATTCTTCCCATTTCTGAAAAGATTAACCGGTTTTTGTTCTTTCTATCCAAATGTTGCCACCCGAGCTTTATGTTTCTTCCCAAATGTTGCCACCCGAGCTTTATGTTTCTTCCCAAATGTTACCATCCGAGCTTTATGTCTCTTCTGTCAAACTGACTCCTCTGCATTCCTGTCTTTATTTTGCAGCCTTCTCCGTTGGTGTCGGGGATGCAGTTGCTGTCGGCTCTGCTTTTTCTGTCGGAGTTACTTCTGCCCCGGCAGTTTCCGCTTCTTCAGTGTCTTCTGCCTCTGTTTCTTCTTCAGTTGCTTCCACCTCTGTCAGATCCGCGTCATCTGCTTCCTCGTCAATGATTTCCGCATCTTCCGCGATTTCCTCAGCTGCCTCTGCGTCAATTTCTTCTTCTGTCTGTACTTCCTCGTCCTCTGATTCTTCCTCAGCGGCATAGGTAAAACTGTGGCTGTCCGTAATCTTCAGTGTCTTCAGAACTTTTTCTTCCACCTGGATGTCTGCGTCTGCAAGCCACTGATCGGTTGTTTCTGTATAGAAGTCCTGTTCTCTCTGAGAAATAATGGATTCTCTCTCTGTCTCTGTGGCATCCTCGTCAAATACTTTATCCAGTCTGACTACATAGTATCCGTTCTCTTCTGTTTCAATGACCTCATCGTATACTTCTCCATCTTCCAGAGTACGAAGTGCTTCAATCACTTCATCCGGATAGCTTGAAGAAGCTTCTTCCTCATCTTCACTTACATTGGTCTTAAAAGAATCGGACAGTGCAGAAAGACTGTCATCAATCGCTTTTACAGTTTCACTCATATCTGCTTCCGGATCTTCTTTCACTGCATCAAGAACCTGCTGTGCCAGATCTTTCTTCTCTGCAAGTTCCTCTTCCGTAAGTTCTTCTTCACCATCTGTGCTGCTGGTAGAAACCTGCACATATGTAAAGCTGGATTTCTGTGCTTCTTCATCGGAAACTTCTGTATCAGCATCTGCAACGATCAAATCATACATTCTCGTCTGATAGGTCTGCAGTTCCAGGAATGTCTTCACTTGATCTTCGTTAACTGCCAGTTCTGCAAGTACTTCCTCGCTGTTATCCTCCATAAACTGAGCAGCAGCTTCCTCAATAGCCTTCTGATCTTCTTCTGTTACTTCCACACCATAATCTGCTGCCTTCGTCTTCATGATGTACATCAGCTCAACCTGCTCCAGAGAACTGCTGACAGCCTGATCACCGTAGGTTTCACCTGTCTCGGAATCTGCTTCTGTGTCCCAGATATTACCGGTACTCATACCAAAGCTGGCATACATAGACTCCGTATAAGCCTGCTGCTGACGGGCCATAAGGCTTACCACACCGAGAGGAATTTCTGTTCCGTCAACAGTTGCAACCGTCTTCGTTCCATCTAATTTCTTTTCTCCGCCACAGCCTGCAAGCATTCCTGCTGCCAGGATTCCTGCAAGTGATGCTGCAGCTGTTCTCTTCATTAACTTTTTCATGTTATCCTCCATAAATCAATCATCACTAGTGTAACCGGCGAAACATAAGGTTATTTATCGCGGGTCATACTAGTATGAGTATAATCTTTTTTTCTCCCAAGAGCAAGGCAAAACCTGAAAATCCGAAATTTTTCACATAACTTTCATATTCTGATACAAGGGGCGATTGACCCCATCATCATATTCTTTATTTCAAGCATGTTCCGACCCATGGCTGCTGTCCGGGACTTTCACAGCTACAGCCAGCCTTCACTCTTCCACCAGTTCTTCCAGCTCACCTGCAAATTCCGTCAGCGCATCCATCAGATTGCCCTCCGGTGTGAGAATAAATTTCGGTTCCTGGTCCATTTTGAACTGCAATCCCCTCCGGTGTTTCTGCAGCAGCAAAGGAAATCCTGCCGGATTCAGCTGTGCTTTTTCATAAATCGTGATCCGGATATCCCGTCCAAGCTGTTTGATTTCCGTAATATAAGCCCGATGTGCCTGCGCCTTCAGTTTTGCGATTGCCAGCAGGTTCATTACCGCCTTCGGGAGCTCGCCGAAACGGTCCAGAAGTTCTTCCAGCATATCATCATATTCCTGCTGTGTTTCAATCACTGCGATCCGCTTATAAATATCAAGCTTCTGGAACTCATTGCTGATATAGGAATCCGGAATAAAAGCATCCATGTTCAGATCAATCGTCGTTTCAAAATCTTCCATGGTACGAATTCCCTTTGCTTCTTTTACCGCCTCATTCAGCATTTTACAGTAAAGGTCATAGCCGACTGCATTCATATGCCCATGCTGTTCTGCCCCAAGAAGATTGCCTGCCCCCCGGAGCTCCAGGTCACGCATGGCGATTTTGAACCCGCTCCCCAGATCCGTAAATTCCCGGATAGCGGAAAGACGCTTTTCCGCAGTTTCTTTCAGCATCTTATTTTTCTTATACATCAGGAACGCATAAGCAGTTCTGTTGGAACGCCCGATTCGTCCCCGGAGCTGATAAAGCTGCGACAGACCGTATCGGTCTGAATCATGAATAATCATGGTATTTACATTGGAAATATCCAGCCCCGTCTCAATAATGGTTGTGGAAACAAGTACATCGATTTCTCCATTGATAAAACCGTACATGACATTTTCCAGTTCCCGTTCGCTCATCTGACCGTGGGCGAAATCCACTCTGGCATCCGGCACCAGTTTCGATATTTTCAGCGCCACATCTGCAATATCTGTCACTCTGTTATATACATAATAAACCTGTCCGCCTCTTCGAAGTTCTCTGCCGATTGCCTCACGGACAGTCTCCTCATCATATTCCATGACATAGGTCTGAATCGGCACACGGTCCATGGGCGGCTCTTCCAGCACACTCATATCGCGGATTCCGATCATACTCATATGAAGAGTACGAGGAATCGGAGTGGCAGTCAGAGTCAGTACATCCACATCTTTTTTCAGCTGTTTGATTTTCTCCTTATGGGCAACACCGAAACGCTGCTCTTCATCAATGATCAGAAGGCCCAGATTTTTGAACTGCACATCCTTGGAAAGCACACGGTGTGTTCCGATCACAACATCCACCATGCCTTTGCGCAGATCCTCCAGCGTTTTTTTCTGCTGGGCAGGCGTACGGAAACGGCAGAGCAGATCCACTCTTACCGGAAATTCCTTCATTCTCTGCACAAACGTATTATAATGCTGCTGGGCAAGAATGGTGGTAGGAACCAGATAAACCACTTGACGGCTTTCCTGTACTTCTTTAAAAGCAGCCCGCAAAGCCACTTCTGTCTTACCGTACCCCACATCTCCGCACACCAGGCGGTCCATGATCTTGGTACTCTCCATATCCCGCTTGGTATCTTCAATTGCCGAAAGCTGATCCTCTGTTTCTTCATAAGGGAACATTTCCTCAAATTCCCGCTGCCATACCGTATCCGGTCCACACACATAACCTTCCTTTTCCTGACGGACAGCATAAAGCTCCACCAGTTCTTTCGCTATATTCTGAACCGCGGTTTTTACACGCTTTTTTGTCTTATTCCATTCCTGACCGCCCAGCTTATTCAGTCTTGGTGTCCTGGCCGACTCACTGCTTCCGGAATATTTCTGCAGGGAATCCAGCTGTGTGGCAAGAATATAAAGATTGCTGTTGTCCCGGTATTCGATTTTGATATAATCCTTTACGATTTTATCTACTTCGACCTTTTCGATTCCTTTGTAGATTCCCAGGCCGTGCTTTTCGTGTACGACATAATCGCCGATGGAAAGCTCCGCAAAATCCTGAATTCTCTGTCCGCTGTAGGTTTTCTTTTTTTTCTTCGGTTTCTGTTCCTGTCCGAAAATATCTGTTTCTGTAATGACCGCAAATTTTACCAGAGGATATTCAAAACCTTTTTTGGCATGACCATAGACCACCATAATCTCGCCCGGCTGAATGATCCGTTCCGGGTCCTGTCCGTAAAAAGCATTCAGCCCTTCTGCCTGCAGATCCTTCGCAAGACGTTCCGCTCTTGTCCTGGAGCCGGAAAGCAGTGCGATCTGGTAGTTCTGTTTCTTATACTTATGAAGATCCTTTACAAGAAGCTCAAAGCTGCTGTTATAGGAACTGACAGATCTGACGGTCAGATTGAATTTCCCCGTCACTTTCCAGTTGTCTGTTCTTGGTTCCAGTGCACTGACAGAAATACAGTTGCGTCTGTTCAGTTCCCGGCAAAGGTCTTCCCATCCGCAAAGCCACTGAGCCGGCAGATTCTGCATGCCCTTTTCTTCTCTGTTTCTTCGGCTCTGGCAAAATTCTTCCTCCACTTCCTGCGCACTGGAGGAAAGATGATTGGGCTCATCCAGAAAAATCATGCTGGCCTCTTCCCGGAAATAATCCAGAAATGTGACCATTCCTTTTTCACAGGTTCGCTCCGAAGCCGGATAGATTGTGACCTCTTCCAGATTTTCCAGAGAACGCTGACTCTGTGCATCAAAGCTCCGGATCGAATCGATTTCATCTCCCCACAGTTCAATACGGATCGGGTTCTCCTCTGTCAACGGATAAATATCAATAATACCGCCCCTTACGGAAAACTGTCCGGGCATTTCCACCTGTCCTGCACGCTCATAGCCCAGCTGTACCAGAGATGCTTTCAATTCTTCCAGGTCCACTTCACTGTCGTTCTGATAATAAATAAGGCTTTTTTGGATCTCAGCAGGAGGCAACAGGTAGTCCATACATCCGTCCACACTTGTGACCACCGTTACTTCCTTCTGTTCCAGAAGTGCACGGATCACCTGCATCCTCTGGCGAATCAGCAGATTTCCATGGATATCCGCCTGGAAAAATAACAGATCTTTTGCCGGATAATAATATACATTTTTATCATAAAACCGGTAATCCTCGTAGAGTTCCTTCGCCCGGCGCTCATCCTCAGCCAGAACCAGCCGGAAAGGAAAGAGCCCGGAAAGCCCATAGATCAAATGCGCTTTCTGGGACTCAATACATCCGGTCAGTTCAAGAATTCCTCTGTTCTCTTTGCTTTTTTTCCATATATCTTCCATCTCTGCAAAATTCTGCAGAGGCTGCAAAAAGGCTCTCATAAATTTTCTTTTTCCTGCACCTTCCTGTTATACTCATTCATTGCTGCATCCACGCCCCTGGAAAGCATCAGTTCCACTGCGTCACCGGCTTTGCCGATGGCCTCATCCACAAGGCGTCTGTCACTGTCAGAAAAACGGCCTAATACATGATCTGCAAGATCCCAGCCCTTTGGCTTCGCGCCCACGCCGACCTTTACCCGCAGAAATTTCTGTGTGCCAAGCTGACGGATGATATCCTTGATTCCATTATGTCCGCCCGCACTTCCCTGCTTGCGGATACGGAGCTGGCCCGGTTCCAGGTCAATATCATCATAGATCACGATCATTTCCGTCTCCGGGTCTATTTTAAAATAATTTACCATCTCCCTTACAGGACCTCCGCTGAGGTTCATAAAGGACAAAGGCTTCATGAGAATGACTTTTTCTCCACCGATGATTCCTTTGCCGTACATGGCATTGAATTTCACACCGCCCTGCGGGATCTGATGCTTCTCGATCAGATAATCCAGTGTGTCAAATCCCATGTTGTGGCGTGTTCCATCATACTGTCTGCCTGGATTTCCCAAACCTACGATCAAATACATAATAGTTCTCTCCGTATTGTTAATCCATGTTGTTATTTTCTGCTCAGTTAAAGTATACCATTTCCTCTTCCAGTGCATCACATGGCTGTATATCTTCTGCATAAAGCACGATACCTTCACCCTGATATTCCATACGATTTTCAAAAGCGATTTTTGCAGTCACTTCCACCCACTGTCCTTCCTGCAGCTTCGGTGCATAAGCACTTTTGCAGACATAACCGAGGAATGTGGTATCATCTGCACAGCATGTCATGGCTGTACGTCCGGGGACAAAGAATTTGCTTCCCATTCCTCTCGGTTTCAGTGCCCGGCCTTTGAAGCGGACGGTTTTGCCCACATAAGTGTCCGGGTGATCCATGGCATCCACAAACCAGATACCATAATCTTCCGGCAAAATCTCAATGACAGGTGCATTGATGTCAAAAGGCATCTCATCCTGGAAAATATCATCGATTTCCCCTTCTTCATCTTCGAAGATCACTTCCGCCCGCTGGTTGGCAACTTTGATGCTTCTGCGATAGGAAGCCAGCGGATCTCCTGCTCTGCATCTGTTGAAAACAACCATATCCGCATTGCGCGCCATATCCATAAAAAGGGACTTCATGTTATTCATATACATCTGGAAAGTGCTGGCATCCACACAGGTAATTTCCTGCTCAATACCCCAGCCTTCCGGTTTTTTCATTTTTTCAAATTTGCTTGCAAGCCACATGCCGTTGTATTCCACAATCACACGCTCTGGCTGATGAATGATGTCCATCGCTGACAGACGCTCGGTAGTCAGGTCCTCTTCTTTTTCGATGACCTCTACAACCGTATTCGCAAGCTTCAGAGCTTCCATATCATATTCTTCCTCACCCTCTTCACAGAGAATCAGAAGCGTTTTTCCTTCAATATAAAAATAGTCCTGCTGCAGGGTAAAATTCAGGAAAGTGGTCTTGCCGCTTTCCAGAAAACCTGTAATCAAATATATGGGAACCCGGATCTCGTCCATTCGTTCATTCCCTCCCGTCTTTATAATCCGAATAATTCTGCAAGTTTATCTTCTTTGAGTTTGGAACCGATCACACAGAGACGTCCGGTATACTCCGGTGCTCCTTCACGAATCTCGGTCTCTTCCGGAACCATGTCAAAATAAATCCATGTGCCATCTTCTGCCGGAAGCATTCCTTTGGCACGAAGGATCATACCGTATTCCTCACTCTCTGAAAGTTTTTCCAGAATTGCTTCCAGGTTTTCTCTGGTATACTTCTTCACTGTCTCACGGCCCCAGCTGGTGAACACTTCATCTGCATGGTGGTGATGATGATGGTCATGATGATCGTGACCACAGCCGCATGTATCATGGTCATGGTGATGATGATCGTGACCGCATTCTTCATGGTCGTGATCATGGTGATGGTCGTGGCCGCACTCTTCATGATCGTGGTCATGGTGATGGTCGTGGCCGCATTCTTCATGGTCGTGATCATGGTGATGATGGTCATGGCCGCACTCTTCATGGTCGTGATCATGGTGATGGTCGTGGCCGCACTCTTCATGGTCGTGGTCATGATGATGATCGTGGCCGCATTCTTCATGGTCGTGGTCATGATGGTGTTCTTCTCCATGGGCGTGCACATGACCGCACTCCGGGCATACTTCCTCTTCTTCCATCATCTGTGCTTCCAGAGAAACCGGATGTTCCATAACTTCCAGAAGTTTTTTTCCGTCCAAATTTTCGATAGGAGTGGTAATAATTGCAGCTCTGGCATTCATTCCGCGAAGAAGTTCCATGGATTCCATTGTTTTTTTCTCATCTGCAATATCTGTACGGCTCATGATGATGGCACCGGCATATTCCACCTGGTTGTTAAAGAACTCACCAAAATTACGCATATACATTTTGCATTTCTTGGCATCTACCACAGTTGTATAGCTATTCAGCACAAGTCCTGTTTCCTCCTGGACTCCCTGAACGGCCTTGATGACATCTGATAATTTGCCGACACCAGACGGCTCGATCAGGATACGGTCCGGATGATATTTCTCAATCACTTCTTTCAGAGAAGCCCCGAAGTCCCCCACCAGTGAGCAGCAAATGCATCCGGAATTCATTTCACGAATCTCAATTCCGGCTTCCTTCAGAAAACCGCCGTCAATACCAATCTCACCGAATTCATTTTCAATCAGAACCACCTGCTCATCCTGAAAAGCTTCTTTGAGCAGTTTTTTGATCAGTGTCGTTTTTCCAGCTCCAAGGAACCCGGAAATAATGTCAATTTTTGCCATTTTTATTACTCCTTTCAAACGCAATTTGACCAGGAAGTATCAAATACCCCCTGGTTGTTCTCTTTTTTATAGCAGATAGAACGGGGATATGGCGGTTGCTTCTCACAAATCAGCCACATCCCCGACACTCTCTTATGTGCTTATCTAGTATAACCCACAATAAATAACCATATGTTTCGGTGAGATATTTCTTGTGACTTATACTGGTACAGATGATTTTCTCTTTTCGGTCATTTACATCTTTCCGTCAATATCATCTGCGTACCGGCATCAATCAGCCGTTGATCATGAAATTCATCAGTCTGTCGATGTCTTCCTTTTCATATGCAACGATTTCCAGTTCCGGAATCTCGCCGCCGGAAAAGATATTCGCAAGAGATACATACTGAGACAGTTTGGATTTCAGATTCAGTCTGTCACCCTCGCCTGTTACCAGTTCTACTTTGCCTTCACAGCTGTCTACTACTTCAAAGAATTTTTCTACATTTTTAATATTTGTTACTTTCATAATAATTCCCCTTTCCAACTCATTTTAACCAATCCTGCTTTCGCGGACATTATAACGCATATGTTTTTAAATTGCAATTGCTTTCTTTTTCAAAGTTGTCAAGTAATTTCTCTTGATTTTTATTTGTTTGTAACAAATTTCCAAGTTAAATTTTAGTTATTTTGCACATAAAATGAATTAATATACAAAGACACCTACTCCATATGGTGCCAGCGGATATGCCACAGAGTAATCGCGATTATCGCTTTCCTTCTTCTCTGCTTTGTATACCACCGGTTTCTCCAGCATTCCCTCTTCATTCATGATGAGCTTATACTGTTTCTTCTTCGGAACACCGACACGGTAATCCGGACGTTCTACAGGTGTAAAATTGCAAACGACCAGAATATTGTTTCTCTTGGTAGGTGATTTGCGTACAAAACTGAAAATACTTCTGTCTCCATCATCCGCATTGATCCATTCGAATCCTTCCGGTGTATTGTCCACTGCATAAAGTGCAGGATATTTTTTGTACAGATGAAGCAGACCTTTGACAAACTTCTGCATATCTTTATGCGGATCTTCCTCCAGCAGATACCAGTCCAGTTCTCTCTCCTCACTCCACTCACGAAGCTGGGCAAATTCCTGTCCCATGAACAGAAGTTTTTTGCCCGGATGACAGAACATAAATGTATAGGCTGTCTTCAGATTCTTAAACTTATCATCCGGATATCCCGGCATTTTATTCACCATGGAGCATTTCAGATGTACTACCTCATCATGAGAAATAACAAGGATATAATGCTCACTGTATGCATACATCATGGCAAAGGTCATTTTATTATGATTGTATTTGCGGAAATACGGATCCTGCTTCATGTATTCCAGGAAGTCGTTCATCCAGCCCATATTCCACTTCAGAGAGAATCCAAGACCGCCGTCCTCCGGAGAGCCGGTTACCATCGGCCATGCCGTGGATTCTTCCGCGATCATGACAACACCCGGATTTCTCTTTTTGATCATGGAATTCAGATGGCGGAAAAGCTCGATTGCTTCCAGATTCTTATTATCACCGTACTTGTTTGCCACCCACTGTCCGTCCTGTTTGCCGTAATCCAGATACAGCATGGACGCAACTGCATCCACACGAAGACCGTCCACATGACACTCCTCAACCCAGAACAGCGCATTGGCGATCAGGAAATTCTTAACTTCATTTCTTCCGTAATTGAAAATCTTGGTACCCCAGTCCGGATGCTCACCCTGTCTCGGATCCGCATGCTCGTAAAGTGCCGTACCATCAAAATTGGCAAGTCCCTGTGCATCCTTCGGAAAATGTGCCGGAACCCAGTCAAGAATGACACCAATTTTATTCTTATGCAGATAATCTACCATGTATTTGAAATCTTCCGGACTTCCATAGCGGGCAGTCGGTGCGTAATACCCGGTCACCTGATAACCCCAGGAACCATCAAAGGGATGTTCCGCAATACCCATCAGTTCTACATGCGTATATCCCATATCCTTCACATATTTGGCAAGTTCATGGGCAAATTCACGGTAATTGTAAAATCCTGCCGGATCATCTTCTGTAGCCGGATGCTTTCTCCAGGAGCCCGGATGCACCTCATAAATAGACATCGGTGAGCTGCTTTCCTCAAATGTCTTCCTTGCTTTCATCCAGTCACTGTCATTCCATTTGTATTTGGAAATGTTCGCAACTCTGGATGCCGTACCGGGGCGCACTTCTGCCCAGTTGCCATATGGATCACTTTTATCCAGTTCTTCTCCATGCATTCCCACAATATGGAACTTATACAGATCTCCCGCTTTTACCTTCGGAATAAAGGTTTCAAACACACCAATCGGTCCGGTTTTCTGCATGAGATTCGCCGTATGATCCCAGTCATTAAAATCTCCGATTACAGAAACAGACTGGGCATTCGGTGCCCATACTGCAAAATAAACGCCTCGTTTTCCGTCTACAGTTGTTGGATGCGCACCCAGTTTTTTGTATATGTCATAATGTGTTCCCTGACCAAACAGATACTGATCCAATTCTGTAAATTCCAGTTTCTTTGACATTTCCTCATACCTCCCTGATATACCTTTTTGTTGTCAGAATGAAAAAATCACACTTTCATTCGGCTGTAATGTAACGTGAAGCATTCCTCCTGAAACTTCCGGTTCTCTGTCATCTGTCAGGCTGGTGTAAGTTCTGCCCTCCACCGGAATACGGATATTCAGCTCCGCGTCTTTTTCATCATTATTCACTGCCACAACAACTCCCTGACCATCCAGTATCCGGGCAAAGGCATACTGCCTGTTGGTCAGAAGAAGTTCCTGATACGTTCCGTTCGCAAGTGCAGGCTGTTCTTTATGAATCCTGCCGAGCATCTGTACCCATTCCAGAAGTTTCGGATCCGGAACATCCGCAAGCACTTCCTGAAGATCTACTGCCGGACGGAGAGGATCATCATTGCCTCCTTCTTTTCGTCCCTTGATTCCCCATTCAGATCCATAATAAATGGACGGAATTCCCGGAAGTGTAAACAGCAGTGTATATACCGGATAAATATGCTCCGGTGTATTCAATTTGGATGCGATTCTGTCCACATCGTGATTATCCACAAACGAATACAGTTTCATGCCTCTGTAGATACCGCCGTTCTGGTCAAATTCCCTGCGAATGGTATGTGCGATCTCAAAATAATTATGATCATTATGACCGGAATAAAGTCCCTTATGAAGTTCATAGTTCGTTACACTGTCCAGCATCTGCGGCTTGATATAACGGCTGTAGTCTCCATGAATGACTTCACCCATCAGCCAGAAATCTTCTTTTTTCTCACTGGTAAATCTGCGCATGTCCTCCATAAAAGAAAATTCCAGACAATCCGCGCAGTCCAGACGAATACCATCTATATCAAATTCATCAATCCAGAAGCCGATCACATCCAGAAGATACTGACGTACCTGCGGCTCCCACAAATTCAGATTCACCAGTTCAAAACAGTTTCTCCATGCTTCATATCCAAATCCATCATTATATGGTGAATTCCATCCGAAATTCAATCCCTTATACCAGCTGCAGTAAGGAGAACTCTCCCGGTTGCGCTGAATATCCTGAAACGCAAAAAATTCACGTCCTGTATGATTGAATACACCATCTACCACGACCCTGATTCCAAGACCATGGGCTGCCTCAACAAAATGTTTAAAATCATCATTGTCACCCAGTCTTCTGTCCACAAGCCGGTAATCCCTGGTATCATATCCATGCGATGTAGACTCAAACAGCGGCCCTATATAAATCGCCGTACAGCCAAGAGAAGCGATATGCGGCAGCCATTCCTCCAGCTGAGGAAAACGGTGTGTTACTTCTGACTGCTCATTTCTTCTTGGCGCTCCTGTCATACCGATCGGATACATGTGATAAAAAACTGCTTCTTCAAACCATCTGCCCACTACGATGTCCTCCTGATTTATCCTGAACGTCAATGACTTTCCATCATTATACTTCCTATATTATACCAATATGCACAGTTTTCGTCAATCAGAAGGCTCACTATTTAGTAAATTTTCACGGCTTTTTTGCTATCCTTTCCCATGTTAACAGTAATATGTTTTGTACAGAAATTTCTTCATAATATCCACACGCTCTAATATCCTTTTTCAGTTTTTTTCAAACAGCTGTATTGACGGAAATTATTTCCCAAACGAAAATGACTGCATAAGCAGACATCACCACATTGCTGCTGTCCGGGACTCTTACAGCAAAAAAGAAGAACCCTGATTTTCCCTGAGCAAAACCGGATTCTTCTTTATTTTTCTTCACAGAGTTCTATTTATTCTTCTCCGTCACTGTAGGTGCTTTCATCTTCGGTTTCTTCTGAACCGTCGCTGTAGTCTCCTTCTGTACTCTCAGTACCGTCACTGAGCTGTTCCTCACCGGAGCCCTCTCCGTCCGTCAGGATGCCGTCTGAATCACTGCCTCCATTGTATCCCGCAACTTCACCGGCTGCAAGCGAGCTGTCCCAGAAATCAGAATAAGAAGCATTCTGAAGAGTCACTCCCTTGGCCTCTGCCAGTTCACTGACGGTCACAAATTTATACCCCTGTGCAGTAAGCTCCGGAATAATTCTGAGCAGTGCATTCACTGTAGGTTCATGAATATCATGCATCAGAATAATCGTACCATCCGTCAGATCTCCGGTCATAACAGAATTATAATCCAGCTCTTCATCTTTGTATGACCAGTCCAGAGAATCCAGAGACCACATAAAGAACGGTTTGCCGATCGTATTAATTATGTCCTGATTCCAGCTGCCATAAGGGGCACGGGCTACCGTAGACGCCTGTCCGCAGGCCTGAATCAATGCATTATCCGTTTTGGAATATTCTTCTGCTGCCGCATCCAGACTCAGGTTTACCAGATTCTGATGATCATAGGAATGATTACCTATTTCACATCCCAATTCTACCATTCTTTTCACCGTATCCGGATAAGATTCCACATTCTGTCCCAGCATAAAAAACGTTGCACGAGCATTATTCTCCTCCAGACAATCAAGAAGCGTATCTGTATACTGTCCCGGGCCATCATCCAGGGTCAGTGCCAGCATCGGACGTCTCTTCTCAGAATTATAAGATCCATCATCATTAAAATAATAATCCTTCACGCCTTTCGTCACCCAGCCAGTCTGCATATATCCATTATCGTCAAAACAATAAGTCACTCCGTCGATTTCCTGGAATCCACCTGCATAATATGTATGATCTGCATTCTGATACCATCTGCCGTTCTCGTCCTCATGCCATCCCGGGGTGAGTTCTGAAGTCTTCAAAAGATCCCCCTGTCCCTTCAGAGGCTGACGGACTGCTGCATTGGGATCTGCCTGTGCAGTCTGTGCCTGAACTTCCACGGTTTCACCGCCGCTCTTCCCGCCGCCGATTCTTCCTGCTATGGGAAGTATAATTCCACGCACCACAAAAATCACTGCCAGAACCAGTCCTACCGCATAGGTAATCAGCTTCATATACCTGCGTCTCCTGAGCTGACGCTGTTTCTGGCGCATTCTTTCCTGATATACTTTTTTATCCATTCTGTATCTCCATTAATTGTACTAAAATCGTTTACTTATTTCCCTGTATATCGTTCCGCAAACAGACAAATGTTTCGTTACTGATGTTTTGAAAATGATATACTTTTCTATATCTTACCTCATTTACCATGGGAATACAATGCTCTTTTGTCATTAATCATCCGAGCACTTTTTTCAGTTCCATCTGCGGGGTCACCAGAAGAATATCAGCCTCTTTCCCCACACAAAGAGATCCTACTCTGTCATAAATACCGATACTCTTTGCAGGATTCCGGGTTGCAGCAAAAACAGCATCACTTACCGGAACACCAAAGGAAATCGCTTTGCACATACAATCATAAAGGTTCGTTGCTGATCCCGCAATCGTACCATCCGCCAGCGTTGCTTTTCTGTCTTTCACCGTGACTGCCTGTCCGCCAAGTTCATACTGTCCGTTAGCCATACCAGTTGCCATCATAGAGTCACTGATGAGAATCACCCGCTCATTTCCGAACATCCGGAAAGTCGCCAGTACTACAGCAGGGTGGACATGAAGACCGTCACTGATCAGCTCCACCATGCACTGCGGATCATTACTCGCTGCCCCGATCAGTCCGGGATCACGGTGAGCCAGAGGCATCATGGCGTTAAAAAGATGTGTCACATGATGCGCCCCTCTGCGCATTGCCTCTGAAGCAATTTCATAATCAGCCCCCGTATGTCCCAGAGAAATACAGACTTCCTCATGAACCTCATCAATAAACTCCATTGCTCCTTCTGTATTCGGTGCAAGAGTCACAAGGCTGACCAGATTTCCGGAAGCTTCGTTCAGTTCACGAAAAAATGATGCATCCGGTCTGCGGATAAATTCTTCCACATGTGCTCCTTTTTTCTTCGGATCCAGGAACGGTCCCTCCATGTTAATTCCCCGGATGACTGCACCGTCTTGCGTACCTTCGGCTTCTCTTGCTGTTGCAAAAATTTTTCTGAGCCGTTCTTCCGGCAAAGTCATGGATGTCGGACAGTAAGAAGTAATACCGCAGCTTTTTTCATATCTTAGAATTGTTTTCAGGCCTTCGGTATCTGCATCGGAAAAATCATGTCCAAAAGCCCCATGGCTGTGAATATCCACAAGTCCCGGCAGCACCAGAAGCCCTTCTGCATCTATTTCCGTCCGATCTGTCACAGCCTCCTCACAGGTTACAATCTTATGATTTTCCACAAAAAGGTCTTCTCTGCGGAAAGTTCCATCCTCCCGAAATACAAGTCCGTTTCTGATAATCATGATTCTTCTTCTCCTTCTTCTGCTGTCGTAATTTCGTCTTCACCGGAATTCTCCGGAGCATCCGCATTTTCTGCTTCCGGAGCATCCTCAATCGTCTCCTCTTCGTCAACAGAAGAATCCTGAATATCTCCATTTACCCCAACCTGATCACCTTCCGATGTCAATTCCGTGATTTCTGCATTTTCTACAATAAAATGTTCCACTCTTAGAAGGCCGATAGATTCATCCACAGCCACCTGTCCGTATTCATCCACCAGATCTGCCAGACTCTGTTTGCCATAATTCTGAATCAGCTCATCCTGGATTGCCAGGCATTCCTCATCATCCAGACGGATGCCTTCCGCATCCATAATTCCCTGAACGATCAGATTCTGTTTGACTTTGTATTCCGCATACTGGCGGCACTCATCCTCAAAGCTTTCTTCTGTATATCCCTGAGATTCCACAAACTCCAGAAGTTCCATACCAGCCTGATCTGCATAACTTTCTACCTGTCTTTTAAATTCTGCAATACAGTCATTGATATCCTCCTCCGGGAATTCAATGATCTCGGAACTTTCGAGCACCTGATTCCATCCATCACTGTACATATTATATCTGGCAGCTTCTTCAGCATCCTTCTCAAGAAGGGCACGAATACCTGCCTTATACTCATCTATCGTGGAGTAATCGGTATTTTTGGCAACCCATTCGTCTGTCAGTTCCGGTGCGCGCCGGAAATTCTGCAGAGTGATTTTAAACACCACATCTTTGCCTGCCATGTCCTCTGAAAAATAATCTTCCGGGAAAGTCAGCGGAACCTCTTTGGTCTCTCCTTTTTTCATTCCGATAATGCCATCCTCAAATCCATCGATCATACCGCCCTCACCGACTGTAAGATCATAGTTTGTGGCGGTTCCTCCATCAAAAGTCTCTCCGTCCAGAAGTCCCACAAAATCAATGGTAACCAGATCTCCTGTCTGAACAGTTCCATTTTTGTCTGTTACCTCTTCTGCCTTATCCTCCAGTTCATATTCGATCTGCATTTCCACCTGATCATCTGTAACAGCTTCTATTGTATTGTTCAGCTTGATCCCCTTATATTCTCCAATAGTAACGTACTTGTCAATATCTTTTACTCTGACAAGACGGGTGGCTTCGGATTTTTTCTGTTCATCCGCTTTTGTATCTTCTTGTTCTTCAGTGGTTTCTGCTTCATCTGAAGTTTCTTTTTCAGCCATAGTATCCGTATCTTTTGCACTGCTTCCGCATCCTCCCACAGTCAGAACCATACACATTGCAAGAACTGCAAGAACTATTTTTTTCTTCATAATATTATACTCCCTTCAAATCTCTCAACATTTATTATCAATAATGATGGGGTCAAAAGGTATTTTGACCCCTCTGATACACGGATTTCTCCGCACTTTGCGCTCCCGAAATCCTCAGACTTCCCGCCTGTCACTGCATCGGCGGAACTGGCGTCGGTCTGCTCTTATCAAAAACTTCTGACGCATCAAACAGGTCTTCCACCAGTCCCGGATTATAATACATTCTGTAGCCATCCAGATTTCGTCTTCCCATCCGGAAATACCGGTCCCTAAGCTGAACAAAGTACTTACTGGAATCCACATTACAATAATAATTATATCCGCAGCCCTTCAGGTATTCAAATTTTTCTCCGGAGTAATCCTCCATCTGTGTCAGATCTGCTCCAAAGGCAAAAATGATAATATCGGTTCCCCCGATCAGCGGATCCACATTTTTTTTAAACTTCTTCGTATCTGCCTGAAGACGTTCCAGACTGATTTCACCAACATTCAGATGTCCCCATGTATGGCTTGCAAAAAGCCAGCCTTCTTTTTTCATGGCTTCTGCCACTTCTTTGGCACCGGCACGCTCTTCTTCCAGGTCAAAATCAGGGTGTTCCTCCAGCCACTTCACTTTCACTTCATCCAGATCATCCGGCTGCTCCTGATAACTGATATCTGTACGGTATCCCAGAATTCCATTATATCCTGTCAGCGCAACGATTCCTTTGGCTCCTCTATAGGAAAAATCCGGATGTTCTTCCACAAAACGGTCTATCAGCGGCACCATGTCATAATCGCCCACAGAAATACTTCCGTCATCTTCCACATATTCATTGCGAATTTTTCCGTCCTCATCCACGATCAGTTTTGAAGCAAATCCATCTCCGTCCATGTAATGGTAATAACACACATCATCCTGGGAAAGAATAAACGGAATCTTGCCCGGCGGCAGAAGAATCTCTCCTGCACTCATGGTTCCGTCTTTATTCACAGACGCCAGATCATAAATGCTGACCATCACATATCCCTTATCATACATTATCTGAGTAATCTTATTAAATTCATCAATCGTAGTCATTACCTGATTGTAATCTCCGGCCTTATAATCACCGTCAAATGCTTTGTCTGTATCTTTGACCAGGGTATGATAAAAAATATGTGTCACCTTTTCCGCAGGCCAGGAAACGCAGTTTGCCTTTGTTTCCCTGTATTCCGCAACAGCTGCTGTCATGTTGTCGTATAGCTGGTATTTTTCATAACTTTTTATGGTCTTGATTGCTGCATCATAATCATACTGCTCTGCCTGACGTTTTGCTTTTTTCAGAATCTTCGTCCGTTTCTGACGTTCTTCTTTCTCTTTTTCCAGTTTTTTCCCGGTAGCCTGCGCATAATGCGTATCAGCTGTACTTGTTTCATCCCAAAACGGATTTACCGATACAGGCGTTTCGGTCTCGCCGTCTGCTTCTTTTTCTGAATTCTCCTGACTGTCCTTTTTTTCATTTCCTGAGGGGAATATGGAAACGATCCTTTCCCAGGCATTTCTGACACCGGAAAGTTTTACTCTCGACATATCCGGAAAATGACCTGTCACATACAGAATTCCTCCCGCAAAAACAGCAATGACCAGAATAACGGTAAGCAGTATATTGAAAAAAAGTCTTCTGCGCCGCTTTTTCGCTGCTTTTTTCCGTCTTTCCCTCCATCGGGCAAGTATCTGCTCTTCCTCTTCCGTAAAGGTTGCCTCTGCCTCCTCATCTTTTCCCTCAGGATGCATGGCAAGTCCATTATCCTCTTCCGCAGAATGCGGATCGGGCAGACCTCCCTCTCTGTTTATCCTCTTATCATTATTCATTTTAACTCCTTATATTACTGCAAAAGTCCCGGAAACAGACATGAAACCATGCGCATCTGCACATAATCGTTCATGATGATTTTTCTGTCTGAGCAGTACTGCTCACTCCGTCTGCTGTAACAACATTATACCTTTAATTATGTAAGATTTCTACCAATTTCATAGGAAATCTCCATAAAAACTTCATGAAATAACTGGAAACTTCCATGAAACGCAACGGAAAATTATCATTTTTTCTATTATAGAAAAACACGGAGTCCTTATCTGTAATATCAAAAATCACCCGGAAAACCTCATAAAAATAATTGCCTTTTTATTTATTTAATGATAGAATAAATCTCGCAAATATATGTTTCGGCAATATTTCAATTTATACATATCAGGAGGATATCTATGAGTACAGTAACGATCGTCCTTCTTGTTATTCTGGTAATTCTGATCGGAGTATTGGTTGCTTTATACTTCTTCGGCAAGAAAGCTCAGAAGAAACAGGAAGAACAGCAGGCACAGATTGAAGCAACCAAACAAACCGTTTCCATGCTGGTCATTGATAAGAAAAGGCTTCCGCTTAAGAATTCCGGTCTTCCGCAGATGGTGATCGATCAGACACCAAAGCTTATGCGCCGTTCCAAGCTTCCTATTGTCAAAGCCAAAGTCGGTCCTAAGATTTCTGTTCTGATCGCCGATGAGAAGGTATTCGATCTGATTCCTGTTAAGAAAGAGATCAAGGCTGAAGTCAGTGGACTTTATATCGTAGGTGTTCGAGGCATCCGTGGTCCGCTGGAAACCCCACAGAAAAAACAGAACTTCTTCAAACGTATCTTTGAGAAAAACAAAACACAGAACACCAACACAGCTAAAAATAAAACACCAAAAAATAAAACCAATAAGAAATAATTACAAAAAGACTTCCGCATTTATGATCTTTCAACCATAAATGCGAAAGCCTTTCTTTTTTATTCAATATCTTCCGGTCTGTAACGCCGGCATTACCTTTCTCACAATTCCTGTAACATCGCCGGAGAGATCGCTGGAATCAAAGCGCGAATGGCGGCACTCGGATATATATGGTTATTTTCCTCTGGCAAGAAGCACCAGAACCCAGTCCGAGTGTCCTTCTTTTCTTTCAGCAGGGACAAACCGAATATTCTTATCGGCGGATATGGACGCAAAATAGCTCTTTCCTCCTGTCACAGGATCCATCCAGTATGCATCAAAGTATCCCTGATATTCTGATAAATCCAGAGAAAACGGATGATTGTTATAATCATAACAAAAGACAAATCCATCTCCGGCAAACACAGCAACACGGTCATATTTCTCACCCTGACCCTCTGTTACAAGTTCCTGCGCCGGATGCCCTGTCTGATAATCCACACTTTCCATTAAGTTTTTCAAATGAGTCATTGTCATTCCGCCAATATTATGAAGAGCATCCTGCCAATTCTGCCAAACTCCAAAAGAACCTTCTCCGTCCCGTTCCTTTACATAAAACTGCATTATGGCATTATCCCCGAAAGTATGCCCAAAAGCACCTGCAAATACAGACCAGTACGCATATCTTCTCGTATCCCATGCCTGCCAGTAAGGCTGTGTCTTATCATGCAGCCCCTGAAGAATCTGTTCATAGGAAGGTTCTCCGTCCACAACAGGCCTCTCCGGTAAATAACTTCGGTCCCTTTCCACGTATTTCCAGTTGTCTTCCCCGAAATAATCCGGATTTTTTCCATTGTCATCCCAGGCTCCCAGGCTAATCTGGTCATATCTTCTGTGACCGGACTGAAACATATGGAAATCCAGCCATTCTTCTTCGTTAAACCATTGAGAGGAAGAAGTTCTTCCAAAAGGATGAAAACCAACAAGCTTGTCCGGGCAATCCTTTTTCAGTTTACGTCCCATATGACAGAATAATTCAAAAGCAGCGTCACCCTTTACATCTCCTCCCAGAAGCCAGATTACATTGGGCCGTTTTCCATATCGCTCTATCAGAAAATCCAGATAAACATCCACATTTTCCATATTCAGAAGACCGTTGGCAGTATGAAATCCCCAGGATGGCAGAAGAGCCATATAAAGTCCCAATTCCTCTGCCATGGAAACCATTGCGTCTACTCTCTGCCAGTATCCGCCATTCCGATCAGGTCCGGCAAAATCATTATCTTCCAGAGCAAATGCTCCCTCTATGTTCTTCTGCGGCCATTCATGAATCAGTGTTGCCTGAATCACGTTATATCCTTTTTCCTTACGGTTGCGAAGATATGTACACGCTTCTTCCTGAGTCAGTCTGGAAAACATCAGCCAGGCTGTGTCTCCCAGCCAGAAAAAGGGGATATCACCATTCTGAAGATATCTGTGGTTTTCACTAATTTTTAAAACTCCATTTTCCCATGGTTTCATTTTTTAATAATTTCCTCTCTGCCCTCACAAAAATGCTTCACCGGAACCTTTCTCCTGTGCCTGGATCGTAAGATAACAGTCTGCCACATGTTCCTCATTCATATCCAGCGCATAATCCACTTTCATATCAATACTTCCCTTGTGTTCCGTCAGTTCCAGATTCGTCGTGGCAATCCCCATCTGAAGTGTCCCATAAGGCGTCGTATAATAGGTCATGTTCTTTTTGCCCTGCTCAAAGACCATATGCACATTGACCAGCCCTTTTTTCCTTACTTCCACTCCTCCGGGAGACATTTTTATGTAGTTGATCGTTGGCTCTGCTGAATCATCCAGAATCTCTTCGTAGCGAAGATAATGACTGCCGTTACGGAAGTAATACTGTCCCGGAACCACAATTTCAATCGGCTCCTGACCTTCCTCTGTTTCCATCATCTGAAGACCACGCACATGTATCAGCACATCTTTGTCCATATACACTCCCCCATTTCTGATCCAGATATCATCCTCCATTTCCATGGCGGTTGGAACCTGCATCAGTATTTTTCAATATCGATTTTCTGAGTCATTTCCACATCGTAAGGCAAAATGGAATTTGCAAAACTCTTGAATTTGTCTGCAAGATCACTCACATAAAAACGGTATGGAAATTCCTCCTCTTCCTTTCCGGTACTCAGCAGATCCTTTTCTGTCAGAAGTCTCTTCAGCTCCAGGGCTGTCTCATATGCCGGATTAACCAGCCGCACACTTTCCCCCATGACTTCGCGTATCGTGGAGCGAAGCAGCGGATAATGGGTACAGCCTAAAATTAATGTATCGATTTCTCTCTCCTGCAGTTCTCTCAGATACCTTCTGGCAACTTCAAAGGTCACCGGATCGTGCAGCCATCCCTCTTCTACCAGCGGTACAAACAGAGGGCAGGCTTTGCCCAGAACAGTAATCTCCGGATCCAGCTGTCTTAGGAAATCCTCATGTATTCCGCTTCCCACCGTACCAATCGTTCCGATGACTCCGACTCTCTTATTTCTGGTCTCCCGGGCAGCAACTACAGCTCCCGGCTCAATCACTCCCAGCACGGGAATATCCAGATCGTCCCGGACTGCATCCAGTGCAAACGCACTTGCTGTATTGCAGGCAATGACGATGGCTTTTACCTGCTGTTCCTGAAGAAATCGGATGATCTGACGGGAATAGCGGATAATGGTATCTTTGGATTTGTTTCCATAGGGTACTCTCGCGGTATCTCCGAAATATACAATTTTTTCAGAAGGGAGGTTGCGCATAATTTCTCTGGCTACCGTAAGACCTCCAACACCCGAATCAAATACACCGACAGGAGCATCTCTGTCTATTTTCATTTTTTTCTCCATTTCCTGACTTTGATTTTTATTTATTCTATCACCAATCAAGGGCTTGCGCAAGCCAGAAGGATATCTTTACCCGCCGCTTCCCGGATGTTTCTGTACTGCTTTCTCCGGTTTTCTCTTTTTCTGTAATTTTAAAACAGAATTTCGGATACATCGTTCCCCACCATGCCAGAAAAGATGGATTCTGCACTTCTCCTGTCTTTACGGACAAGTCAAAAAATTCCGGAGAGGTTCCTTCCAAAACCGATGGTGTGTGTGCGAAAGTCGGTGAAATTTCCTCCAAAGGCAAAGACAGGTTTGGTAAATTCATGGGCATTCCTTCCAAAATCAAAGGCATGTGTGATAAATTCACGAGTATTCCCGTCAAAATCAGAATCCATATTCCATAAACCAGCCGTCTTCTCAGCAATCTGCTTTTCATTTTGCGATTGGTCTGGAATCTATCTGTTTCTTCCCGTTTTTTTAAAAAAAGCCTCCTGATACGGTATCCTGTTATTTCTGTTATTTCTTTTTTTTCTTCGTTTTCTCCACTGGAACTATCTGTAAATAAATCCATAAAATCCCTCCTGATTGCCTTTATCAGAAGTATTTCCCGGACTATTCTTTTTATACCGTTCTGTAATACATTCTCTTCTATTGACAGTTTTATTCCGACAGACACGCTCTAGTTTCAGGAAACCTTCCATCACATCCACACTTCCAGTTCTGTTCCCGACAGTCTCACTTTCGGCAAAATCCGCATGCCTCCCGTCAGATATCGCTGATGATAAACTTCCCGGAGTGTCACTCCCTTTTTTTCCTGACCGGAGACACGGTTCTCCAGAATACCGACCAGATATTCTCCCACGGAAGTCCCGCTTCCCCCTTCCCACTCCAGAATTTCCCGTGGATCTTCTGCACGGAACACATACACATTTTCCCCCACAAAAGGCTCTTCCTTCAAATAATCCAGGAGTACCTGCCACCGCTCATTTTCCAGCAGACGGTCACTCAGTATCAGCACCTGCAGGTGTCCCATATCCAGATACTTTTCCTGCGACCTTTCGTATTTCTCCTCAATCTCATCAAAATCCGCTCCTGTAATCGTAAGAACAGAAGTCTGATTATTTTCCTCCTCTTTTCCCTGTCCGGTCGCCTGCGGCAAATCCGGCATTCCATAAGTAATTTCAAAACTATCGGCAGTTCCATCCACCCCCAGCGCAAGAGGATACATTCTTTTTTCCGGTTCAATCCCTGCACATCCTGAAAGGAAAAGCATCAGGGAGATTCCTGCTGCAGCTGCGGCTGTTTTTTTTCGCCTTTTTCCTTTTCCCCGCATCATGATCAGTACCTGCAGAAGCAGCATACCAGGTACAAAAATATAAGCCAGGTATCGTCCATAAATATCTTCTATCCCCCATCCGCGGAATTTCAGAACAGAAAGCCCGTAAACCACAATTGCCATCCAGTATCTTCCTGTCCCCAGATGTGTCTGCCGGATAATCTGGTGTCCGTAATGGAACAGACTCCCCACCGCAAACAAAAGGCTGTACAGCAAAAATCCCATCCACAGCACATCAAATCTTGCCAGCACATTTCCTGGAAGATCTGCTCCTGCAAGCAAAGGAATGACAGGATATTCTTCCGCCAGAAGCCGGTTCCATCCAAAAACAGCAGGAAGCAGAATCAGCATTCCCAGAATGATTCCTCCAAGCGTCACAATTCCAAACACAGCTGTTTTTCCCGCACTCCCTCTTTTTTCCACATTTCCCAGTACAAAAGGCAGAAGCCCTATTCCGGAAAAAGCACATAACACTCCATAAGTACTTCTCAAAAATTCCCTTCCAGTGAAATCCCATGCCACAGACATTTCCATCAGGTACGAAATTCTGCTTTGTCCCAGGCACAAAATCATCATCAATATCATACCTCCCAGCAGCAATCCTCCGGAAACTTCCGCAATCCTGCCTCTTCGCTGCATTCCTTTGTGTGTTCCAAAGGCACACACCAGCACGGCACATAAAGCGATCCATTTACCTTCCACACCTTCCAGAAGGCTTTCCGGAACAATTTTCATCAGCACGGTCAGAAGATATGCCGCTGTAAAAATCACATAGATCACAAAAAAGCTGCCAAACACACGCCCGGCAAATCCTCCTTCCGATTTTCCCAGATTCGAATAATACGGTTCCAGACGTATCAGAAAAATCACATAAAACAGGAGCAGCAGAATCGCTGCCAGTGTTCCCGCAATCCCCGATGACCCGAGAATCCGGTCCCGCCCAAACAGACACAGCATAAATGGTGCCAGAAATGCCAGCACCATCTGACGATAAAGCTGTCTGTGGGAAATTCTGTTATTTTCTGCAAACTCCATACTTCACACCACCCTGTCCTGCAGGTTCCTTTCCGCATTTCTCTCTATTCTTTCTGATTTCTTTTCAATCATTCTTTTTCTTCAGCTGAATATTCTAATTTCTTTTGCATTCTTCTCTTTTCTTTAACCGGACATTCTGGTCGTTCTTCGCATACAGAGGCCGCCTCCATCGCCTCTGAAAAGGCATCCGCAGAATTCCGTCTCCCACACCATGCTCCGGATTTCTTTTTACAAAAGGCATCAGATATGGCATACCGAAGCTCAATAGTCCCGCAAGATGAGATATCAAAAGATAAATCCCCAGCACGATCCCGAAGATTCCCAGAAATCCTCCAAGGAACAAGAATACATATTTGATCAGCCGGAATGCAGAGGCAAATTCCTCATTCGGAATCGTCATGGAGCCCAACGCAGTCAGGGCAACGATCATCACCACAATAGGGCTTACCAGATTTGCGCTGACGGCCGCATCTCCTACAATCAGTCCGCCTACGATCCCAATCGCATTTCCCAATGCCCCCGGAACTCTCACCCCTGCCTCACGGATCAGCTCAAAAGCCAGTTCCAGAAATATCAGTTCCGCCACGCTGGAAAAAGGCACTCCCTCCCGCGCATCCGCAAAGGACAAAATCAGATTTGTGGGCAGAATCTGCGTATGAAACCGGATAACTGCCAGATAAAGTCCCGGAAAAAGTGTTGCGCAGGCCAGTGCCAGATACCGCAGGACCCGCAGAAACGATGCCATCTCAAAACGCTGATTCCAGTCTTCACTGCTCTCCATAAAGCCCTGAAACGAACTTGGAAGAATCAATACCGACGGTGAATTATCACAGATCAGAACGATTTTTCCATTCAGAATTTCCTGCGCAGCTCTATCCGGACGTTCCGTTATCTGGTATTGGGGAAACGGCGAATACCAGACCTCCTCTGTCAGCTGTTCCAGCATCCCGCTGTCCAGAATTCCGTCGATCTCATAAGTATCCAGTCTTTCCCGGACATCTTCCAGAAATTCCTCACGCACCAGATCTTCCATATAAAGCATATGGAGCATCGTATGCGTTCTGGTTCCAATCTGGCGTTCCTCCACTTTCAGCCTCGTATCCCGCAAACGTTTCCGCACAAGCGCAGAATTCGTTTTTACAGAATCTGAAAATCCCTCTCTAGATCCGCGCAGAACTTTTTCCGCTTCCGCCTCGGATACTCCCATTCCCGGATAACCCTTGCTGGAGATTTTCATGGCCTGATCATAACCATCCATAAAGAAAACGGCATTTCCCGCCAGAAGCGCAGAAAATACTTCATCCATAGATTCCAGCTTTTTTACATCAGCAATCCCAAGGCTGTTATCAGCCACAAATTCCTGAATTTTTTCCGGAGAAACCTCCCAGAAATGATTCACCATCTTTCCGATTGCCGAATCATCCAGCATCATATTGGACACAGCCACCTCAATGTAAACCATCAGGCAGTCTACTTTCCGCTCCTCACCCAGTTTCATCTGACGGACCTGGATGTCCGCACAGTTTTCACATCTGTTTCTCACATATTCTTCATTGATACGTAAGTTCTTTGAAATCTTAATATTGTCCACAGCTGGTCACCTCTTCTGCTTTTTCTCGTCTGATTTTTCAATGTACTAAAGTGTGTTTGAAAATTCCCGGACTGTCCACTGTTCTTTTCTGTAACAAAAAAGAGAGACGTTCTCACATCTCTCCTAGTATCTCCAAAATCTTCTATATTTAGTACGGATTATTCAAAAGAAATCCGAAACAGTCAAAATAAAAACAGCTCAAATCAAAAACAACTCAAAGCAGAATCAGTTCAAAGCAGAATCAGCTCCATACTGCATCATTTCTTCTGCGCAGCATTTGCTTCGCCCTGAATGGACCGGATAATTCCCTTCCTCTGATTCTCAATATGATGGAAGCTGATTTCCTGGGCTTTTTCCACATTCCGTTCTTTCATCGCAAGGTACAGCTGCTCATGCTCCTTGACAAGCTGGTTTCTCATTTCTTCATCTTTCAGATACTCTACACGGTAACGGTAGATCTGTTCACGCAGATTGCTCTGTACCTGATTCAGAGTCTGATTGTCCGCCGCCTGGTAAATGATCTCATGAAAAGCCACATCTGCTTCCGCCAGCTTCACCAGATTATTTTCTGCAATCGTGCGTTCAAACTCTCTGGCTGCAAGCCCCAGTTTTTTGATCTGTTCCTCTGTCATTCGCTTGCACGCTTTTTCAACAGAAAGATTTTCCAATGCAATACGAACCTCCAGAACATCATTCAGATCCTTTTCTGTAATATCCGCTACCTGTGCACCGCGGCGCGGAATCATGAATACGAGACCCTCCTGCTCCAGTTTGCGCAGAGCCTCCCGGATCGGCGTACGGCTGACACCAAGCTTATCTGCAAGAGCAATCTCCATCAGACGTTCACCCGGCTTGAGTTCTCCTTTCAAAATTGCCTGACGAAGGGTATTGAATACAACATCTCTCAGAGGCAGATACTGGTCCATATTTACTGTAAAATCACTTGTCATTCGCAAAACCTCCTTCTCTATTGTATGTTTCCGTAGCAAACACGGTCTTGGCCAGATGACTTTCCCGAAGGATTGCTGCGGCTTTTTCCATTTTTTCCGCATCATCAAAGATACCAAATACTGTCGGACCGCTGCCGCTCATCATTGCTTTCAGCGCTCCGTTGGCTTCCATGAGATCCTTAATCTCCTGAATAACCGGATAACGTCCGATAATCCCCGGTTCAAATACATTGCCCATTTTCGATACCATGGCATACAGGTCACCATTAGTGATATCCTGAATCATTCCGTCAATATCCGGACGTTCTTTAATTTCATCCAGATGCAGATTCTCATATGCCATCTTTGTGGAAACGTTGACACCCGGTTTTCCTACCAGGATATAACACTTCGGTACCTGTGGGATCCAGGTCAGCTTCTCCCCGATTCCTTCCGCAAGCGCAGTTCCGCGCATAACACAATAAGGCACGTCTGCGCCTACTTTTACTGCGCGTTCCATCAGTTCCCGCTCGCTTAAGCCCAGATTAAAAAGCCGGTTCACCCCTACAAAAGCCGCCGCTGCATCGGAACTTCCGCCTGCCATACCCGCAGCTACAGGAATCGATTTATCCAGTTTCATGGAAATGCCTTCTTCCACGTGAAACTCATCCATCAGAAGTTTTGCTGCTTTGTAAACAAGATTTCTTTCATCAGATGGAACAAACGGCAGATTCGTCACAAGAGAAATTCCCGGTGTTTTGCTGCGATGAAGTTCCAGCACATCATACATCTGTATCGTCTGCATGATCATGCGTACCTCATGATACCCGTCATCTCTCTTTCCTAAAATATCAAGTCCCAAATTAATTTTTGCCAGTGCACGTAATCGCATAGCTTCCTCCGATATTGTATCTTTTCCTACTGTTTTGTTTTTTGTATACAGTATTTTCTGTCCTTTATTTTATATGATTTTTTCCTGAATTTCAATATGCTTCTGCGGATAATCGAAAAGGAGGCTTACGCCTCCCCTTTTTCAACTTTACATTCTTTTTTATAGCATGCAATTCCGTATTTCATAACATTTCTCATGCCGTCTTCTTTTAATCTGGCTTCGTATTTTTTGTCTTTTATCTGCTGAAGAGCTTTCTGACATGCCTTTTCTAAATTACCATCCTCCGCATATTTCATTTCGATCACAATTCCAATCCGGTTTCTTCGTATCTCAACCAGAATATCACTAAAACCAATTCCAGACTCTGCATTTGACTTCACAAGCCACTCATCCTGAAAACCAAGAAGTCCAAGAAGAAGCCCATGATAAAAATTTTCTTTCCGCTCCTTTTGAGCTGCCGTATCACGAATACTGATAGTATTCCACAGATAGTCATTGAAAATTTCTTCTATGAATGCTGTATCTCCGTTTAAAAATGCACTGCAGAATTTATCCAGTGTTTTCCGGTCATTTCCGCTTGTATTTGACCAGTAATCCTCTGGTCTGGCATTTGGATCTGCGCGCAGATTATCACAATGGCTGATCAATTTTATTCTATTGTATCGGCTATTTCATATTCCCATTCCATTTTAGCCGACCATATAAAAATACGCTCTAGCGAAAGCTCTCCACCTCCGCTCTCCTGTTGATCCACCCTCTCTTCCAGATCATCAGATGCACCTGAAATTTCATGTCATCCGCTGCCGTCACAAAGGGCTGTTCCAGCAATAGAACGGAATCTCTTCCCTGACGTTTCAGAAGCTCCTGCCGCTCCTGCGCCTGTTTTATAATCTGTGCATACTTCCTGTCCGTTTCTTCCCCGAAAGAACGCACAGGATAAACGGCTGCTGCCTCACACAGTTTCTCCGTCAGAAGATCTGTCAATTCCGCATGAGCGTTCCGGTGCAGCATCCGGGCAATTTTTTTCGCAGCAAATGGATTCGGATGTCTGCGGTAAAACCCAAGCATCCTTTTCATTCTGCGATCATGGACTTCATCTGTCAATTCCTCCATAACCGCAATCGCTTCTTCCGAGACCTGCCAGGGTTCTCCTCGGGGAACGATATATTTCTCCGGTACTGCCGGATAACAGCAGTAATTCAACGGCGGAAAATCCGCAAGAGCAGCAAGTTTTTGTTCCTGCTGTGTACAGTATTCCTCACCCAGATAATCCCGTTTGTCCCGCAGAATCGCAATCCGGTATTCCAGCTGTCTCAGGTATTCGTATCCTTTCACCCAGAAATGCCCCAGCCCGCTGTAATCATACAGCCGGACATCCAGCATCAGATCAGTAAAAAACAGAGTCACCACCGTATCTCCCTGATAAACAGACAGGATATATGTTTCCTCTTCCCTGTTCAGCGATGCATTCAGTTTTCCCTCATAATTTTTCTTGTAATTACCAGTCATCACTGCATTCTGAAAGACCAGAAAACTCTCTGCCGCATCATTCATCAGATACACAAGACGAATCTCCGGTCCCTGACATATCAATTCAAACTGGTTCTGCTCCAGAAGCTCCTGAAGCATAATAAAGGTATCCATCGTTTATTCCTTCTCCCCTTCATTTGCCTCTTCCACTGTAATCTCCGGCTGTCTGGTAAAGGAAAGCTTCTTTTCTCTGTAATAAAAATGATCTCCGTCTGTGCAGGCAGGTGCCGGCACGAGCAGAGGCTCATGATCACGGAAAATGTTTTTATCATTCAGGTTAAAGTAATCGTAACGGATTTCTTCTTTGCCAAGCGTATTATCAAAAGTCGCATCCAGATGGTAGTATTGTCCGCCGATTTTTACCACATTCCAGGTATGGCGGTATTTGATTCCTTTCTCCGGATTATTTCCGCAGATGACGATCAGACACCAGATGCCAAGCGCATCGCACAGGATTTTCACGGACTTTGCGATTCCCTCACAGACACCAACACCCTGTCCAAGCGGTCCGATAATTTCATGGGAATAGGGCTTTTTCAGTTTGTCATAATGAATATTGGTACAGATAAAATCGTGTACATACTTCTCTTTTTCCCATTCGGAAAGCTTCTGTGCCGGGCGGGCAAGTTTCTCCACTCTGGCTTTCATCGCTTTTTGATGCTCTTTGATTTTCCCCTTTTCAAAGAGATATTCCGGAAGAAAAATCAGATTCGGGGAATCCGGATAGTATTTATACTGATATCCCGGTGCCCAGAAAATCTCCGGATGATCCAGGCGCAGCTGGAAAAAAATGTGATAGAGTTCCTCAGCTTCTACCCTTGGAATCAGAAAAGAATCGTCAATTCTCAAAAGCCCCTGATAAATGGCGTGGTAGACAGCCTGCTGTGTTTTATTCATTCGGTTGTAGTAATATGGTTCCATAAATCATCCCTTATATCTATACTCGCAGGTCAGATAATTGATCCCCAGCAAACCCGCGCTATTTCCCAGCATTGCCGGAAGGATTTCCACGTGCGCAAAGTTCGGCATCACATATCGGGAAATCCGCTGCCGGATCTGATCTGTAATAAACGGCTGGGTCATAATTCCGCCTCCCAGTATCACACAGGACGGATTAAAAATATGAATCAGACTGCCAAGTCCCATCATGATCTCATCAATCCATTCATCAACGATCCGGAAAACTTCCGGGTCATCCAGTTTCTCAAAAATTTTTCTGCCGTCTGTCAGTTCTTTCTCATATTTCATGGCTCTCTGCACCAGAGCCGTTACAGATGCATATTTCTCATAACAGCCGTCAAAGAAATCTTTTCCATGGATTTTTTCCTCTGCATGTGTGACAATGGCCCCAAACTCTGCAGCAGAAAACGTTGCTCCGTGATAAATCATCCGATCCTGCACGATTGCACCACCGATACCGGTTCCGTAAGTCAGGCACAGAAATGCTTTTTTCTCTCTTCCAGCACCGTACACAGCCTCTCCCATAGCTGCAGCATTCACATCGTTTTCTGCCATCACCGGCACATGGAACCGCTTCTCCAATACTTTCCGGATTTCGGTTCCTGTATAAGCAGGAATATTGCTGTTGGCATAAATAATGGAACCCTCATCTGCATTTACCTGTCCGGCAGTGCTGATTCCAATGGCATCATAATCCATCTGTCCGGAAATCAGAGAAATCACTTTTTCCAGAATATGCGGACCGCCTTTCTCTGCTTCTGTGGGCACCTCATGAATCTCTGTCAGTTTATGATTCACACAACAGCCATATTTAATAAATGTTCCTCCAATGTCAAATACCAGTATTTTCATATGTTTACCGTTCCACCGCACAGGGCGCAATCTCTCTGTAAAACCGCTGCGCGATTTCCAGCGGGCGTGTGATTGCTCCACCAACCACTACTGCATAGGCTCCTAACTCCAGCATCTTCTTTGCCTCTTCAGGATAATGGATTTTTCCCTCCGCAATGACAGGAATTTCCACATTTTTCACCAGGTTTTCCACCAATTCATAATCCGGTCCGTCTTTCTTCGGAGAATATGCCGTATATCCGCTCAATGTGGTTCCAACCAGATTCACACCGCATTTCCATGCATTGATTCCCTCTTCCAGAGTGGAAACATCCGCCATCAGCAAAATATAAGGATATTTTTCACGGATTTTCTTCAGAAATTCGTTAATAGTCATCCCGTCTCCTCTGGCACGCATGGTACAGTCAAGGGCAATGATATCTGCTTTTGCAGCAACCAGCTCATCCACTTCTTTCATCGTTGGTGTGATATATCCCTCGTACCCCTCATAAACCCGTTTGATCAGACCAATGACGGGAAGCCCTGTCTTTTCTTTGATACCCACAACATCCCGGACACTGCTTGTACGGATACATCTGCATCCTGCTTCCTGTGCCGCCTTTGCCATAAAAGGCATCAATGACATCTCCTCGCAGTAAAGCGGTTCACCAGGAAGTGCCTGACAGGAAACGATCATCGTGTTTCGGATTGCTTCCAGAATCTGCTCCATTTTTTTCTCCTTGTTCTGTTTATTCTTTTACAACCCCCGGATTGTTTCCGGTAACTTCAATTGCCACATCCTCCAGACAGGCAGTCTGACAAAATTCTGCCATACGGCGCTCCGTCATGCCAAGTCCTCCGTCCGTCATCAGTGTTTCATCTGCTTCCGGAATCAGACGGTCTCCATCAAATCTAAAGATGATTCTTGCACCGCTCATCGCATCCATGCGGCGGATCTCTACTTCCAGTTTGCGCAGGCTGCGCCATCTGGCGGTAGCCGCATAACGGATTTCATCCACAACCGAGAAAGCAAAACTGCTGTCCAGAGCCGCTGCAATATCTTTTTCCACACCATTTTCCGTAAAGTGAAGAACCACCTGGTCTCTCTCGAAAGAAAAACGAATCTGCGTGACAGCACCGTCATCCGGAATCACATAAATCCCGGCACCGCCTACCAGACGCTTAATTCCGGACAACGTTTTATCCTGATCTGCAAGGGTATAAACGGAATGATTCAGTTTTTCTTCCAGCATCGGATTTCTGCATCCGGTCAGAACAGGAATGGATTTTTTCAGGCAAAGCGCCTCTCCCTTTTCTTCTGCTGCACCGTGTACTTCCGGGTCCACGCACGGTAACAGATATTCATTCACTGCATCGATCATCGTCTGCGTCTGCTCTGTGGCAGAGTTGGTAATAATGCAGAGATCCAGAGTCGGATATACAAGGCCAAACTGTCCGAACGCACCGTCCGCACGGAAAGACCCCGGCAGATTTCCCATCCAGCACTGATAGCCGTAACCATTTGCCCAGTCTTTCACATGCCCTGCACTGTCGCCTTTTGTTTCCATATGTTTCACACGAGCATTGTCATAATACCAGTCCTTCAGAAGCTGTTTGCCTTCCCACCAGCCATCCTGCAGCATAAACTGGGTAAATTTCGCCATATCTTCCAGTTTCATCTTCATACCGCCGCCTCCGGCTTCGGTCTCCAGATCATCCGGAAGCTGGAAGCAGTAAACTTCTCCCATCCCCAGCGGATCAAACAGACGGGGACGAAGATACTCCGTTACCTGCTGCCCTGTTTTTTTTCTTACAATGGCTGCCAGAAGATTGCTTCCCGGAGTATTGTACTGATAAAAAGTTCCCGGTTCATGAAGGAACGGATGCGCAAAAAAGCTCTTACGCCACTGCGAACTGCGATCTCCGATTTCTGTTTCATGTCCGCAGCTCATACAGAGCAGATGATGAATCGTACAGGCTTTCAGATTTTCGGACGGATTTTCCGGCACATCCTCCAAAAAGATATCCGTTATTTTTTCATCCAGTGACAGGAGTCCCTCCTGACGGGCAAAACCGATTGCAGTCGCAGTCACAGATTTGCTGAAAGAATACAGCGGATGCATATCGTTTTCATCATAGGGAGCCCATGTAACCTTCGCACAGCATTTCCCGTGACGCAGAATCATCAGGCGGTGCAGCTCCAGTCCGGTCCTCTCTGTTTCTTTCAAAAAAGCGCGGATTCCCTCTGATGAAATCCCGACCGCTTCCGGTGATGTCATTTCAAAATATCCCATTGTCGTCTCCTTTCCTGCAGCTGTCATTTCTGCACATGAATCATTTCTGCAGTGTTGTTATCTTGCTTTCTATTGTAACATCTTTCCTTTCAGAAAAAAAGAGAGAGACAGAACAAATCACCAAAAAGAATAGAAACACAGAAAGACTCGCAGCAAAAGCCTCTGATATCCGACCTTTACTGCAAGTCTTGAAATTTTTATATGAAACATCCAGCCTTACCCTTCCACTTTCTTCACCAGAAGCAGCGGCTGTCCGGGATTGACGTTTTCATCTTCCAGTTCATTCAGCATCCGGATTTCCTCCGTTGTCGTGTAAAACCGCTTCGCAATGTTCCACATGGTATCCTCCGGTTTTACCATATACACCGTGATTCCCGGCATACTGCGGATTTTTTCCACATCCAGAGGCTTTTCTTCCACACGGTCAATGATCATCGTTTTTTCCTGCCGGATCACCAGTACATTCAGGCTGACCGCAGCTTTTACCTCAATTTCATTGCTGTCCGCCATTGTAGTGGAAAGCTGTTCTATTCCGGCTTTCAGATAATACAGACAATCCGGTGTGATGCCGCGGGCTTCCACCACATGGGTAAACGGCAGCATCGCCTCCATGGAATAAAACGGCATATCATCATTCCCCACACTGTAGAGAATCTTCATGAAAACAATCCCCTCTGCCTGAATACCGTTCTCTACGATCTGTGTCTTATCGATTTTTACCCTTCCCTGGCTATGACAGATCTGAAGGATTTTCCCCTGATTTTCTTTGACCTCTATTCTGTCTGACAGCCTGCATTTGGAAAAATTACGCACCAGCAGACTTTCCAGTGTTTCCATTTTTCCCTGTGGAATACATTCCCGCAGAGGTGTATAGACATCTGTGATGATCTCATGTTCTTCTTCCCGGTAAAGCTTCATATCCAGTTCCAGAACCACATCTGCAAGCAGAACACGTTCCTCCCCGTCCGCATCCGGCTTCACCTCGACCGCCTGATTGATCACTGCTGCTTCCATATTCGGAATCATATTTCCACTGCAGTTTCCGCACTCCACTTCTCCCGAAAACGGCAGGGAATATTCCAGCCACTGAAGCGGATTTCCCTCATCATCTCCTGAATAAAGAACAAATACCGCAAGTTCTCCCCTGGCTTTTACCAGATTCTCCTCCGGACGCAGATCCAGTCCGCGCACATCCATATGATACCAGAGGAGCTCTGCAATATTGGGTTTGTTGGAAGCCAGAGAGATTTCCTCTTTCAGCCGCATGGTATCTTTTTTATGTACTGCAAGATCCAGAAGTCTCATCTGCTTTTTCAATACGGAAACCGACGGATCATCCAGAGCCACAGGCAGACGGATTCCTGCCAGTTCGTCCACCACAGCATAAAATGTAACGATTGCTTTGATGTTCATTTTTCTGGAATGAATCAGATGCACGCTCAGATCTTCAATCTCCCACTTCAGGCAGATTTTATCCCCGCTCACGATATTTTCCAGGTTCAGAGTTTCCTCCAACGGCAATTTTGCCGAAAGACTGTAAACTTTTTTCTCCTCATCCCCCACATAAAGCAGATCCACATTCAGACTGCCCTTCAAAAACGCATGGCCATCACTGAGGCGTACCTCATCCATGCGCACATCTCCCTTGTTCTGGATCATCCTCCCGATATCCGGCTTTGCATCCGGAACATTATAGTCCGCATCAAAAGTCACCTGGCTGGTTGCCCTGCTCTTTTCCCGAAGCATCTGAATGTCTTCTTTTTTTAACTCCATGCTCATTCTCCCTCCTGCACTCTTCTTTTTATTCAAACACCACCGGCTCCTCCCGGTATGCCATTTTTACAACAATATACGGATAGGACGGTTCACCGGCCATGCTGTCATCCTTCGGCCCGATCAGATGTGTCATAAAAAAGATTCCATTGGAAGAATGTGACAGCTCTTCCACACGGATACTGTAACCGCCGCTCATCTGACGGCCATAACCTTTGATCAGATACATCTCTTCCCCGCTCTGATACGTCATCTGAAACTCTCCGGCTTTTTTCTCCTCAATCAGAGACAGAATCTCTTCCGGGATTTCCTGCTGATTCACGATCGTATACTCCAGAGGTTTTCTTTCCTCTTCCTCAATGCGGATGATCCTGCATCCGCCAAGTCCCAGGAGCACACACACCGCCAGTACCAACAGGCAGATTCTCTTCCCCATACTGCCACCCCAAACCGTTCCTTCGTAAGCATTTTATGCGGCAGATCCGCCGGATATTACTGCCCGTTTTTTCCACTGACATTTTCCTTCATCCGCAGCAACTTATTCCCTGTATTTCTTTCAATCATTTATTGCAAGTCGCCTTTTATTTCCGTATAATAAAAAAAGAATACACACGAAAGGAATCTTGTTATGATACGTTTTTGTTTAGTATGCATTACCGTTGTCGGTTTCCTGATTCTGTCCATCCCTCTTCTGATCGTTGAATGGGGCATCGGGAAATTCACTCCCATGAAAAAGGACATCAGCTCGCTCCGAATCATCCAGGCAGTTTTTCGTTTCATCCTCTGGCTGACGGGAGCACGCATCACCGTAATCGGAGAAGAAAATGTGCCGAAGGATACACCCGTCCTGTACATCGGCAATCACAGGAGCTTTTTTGACATCCTTCTGACTTACACCCGCTGCCCGATCCGCACCGGTTATGTTGCCAAAAAAGAAATGGAAAAAGTCCCGCTGCTTTCCAACTGGATGAAATATCTGCACTGTCTTTTCCTGGACCGAAAAGATATCAAGCAGGGTCTGAAAACGATCCTCGCTGCAGTGGACAAAATCAAAGACGGTATTTCCATCTGTATTTTCCCGGAAGGCACCCGGAGCAGAGGCGAAGACGAACTGGACATGCTTTCTTTCCATGAAGGCAGTTTCAAAATTGCCACGAAAGGCAAATGCCCCATTATCCCAATCGCCCTGAGCAATACAGCAGGTATCTGGGAATCACATTTCCCAACCATCAAACCGGCTCATGTAATTGTCGAATACGGTAAGCCAATCTATCCGGACGAACTGGATAAAGAAGACAAAAAACATCTCGGAATCTACACACAGAATGTGATCCGCGAGATGCTTACCAAAAATAAAGAGCTTATCTGAACAAATTTATCTGGTTCAAATTTGTCTGCCAGAATTGCATAATGATTTTTATGACTTTCTGACAGTATAAAAATTTTCTGCACCTCCGGTATTATCAAAATCAGATGTATCTGTTATTTGATTTGTGATGTACCAGCAGCACTCTGACGCAGAATAACCCTGTCCGACGGGCATTATCTAGAGCGTGTTTGAAAATTGCTTTCCGCAAAGTGTGGCACACAAATGTCGGAAATGAATTTTTCAACACGCTCTATCTCATCCATCTTACCATCCACACTGCCGCAATCACCCCTGCCACTGTCGCAATCAGAGCTCCCGGCAGTGTATATCTGGTCTTCTGTATTTTGATTGAACCAAAATACACGCTCATACAATAAAAAACGCTCTCTGTTGCGCCAAGAATCAGTCCTGCCATCAATCCCGTCGGCGAATCTGTCCCGAATTCTTTAAAAATATCCAGAAGCAGCCCCGTTGCCGCACTGGACGAAAACATTCTTACCAGTGTAAGAGGTACCAGTTCTGCCGGAAATCCGAAAGATTCCGTCACTCTTCCCATCAATCCTCCAAGAAATTCCAGAAAACCCGAAGCGCGCAGAACACCTACTCCCGTCATCAGTCCGATCAGTGCAGGCACAATTTTTCCCACAGTCCGAAGCCCCTCGCAGGCTCCGTCCAGAAAATCTCTGTAAATATCCCGTTTTGACAGTAATCCGTATCCAATCACATAAAACAGCAAAAAAGGTATCATGAGACTGGAAAGATAGGAAATCACCTTCATAGCTTCTCCCGCAAACACTCTCATGATACCTTATGATATTCTGTTTCTCATAAGAACCGGCATATCGGAAAATAGACAAATCAAATATGTCATCTTCTCCGATTCATAATGGTGCAAAATATTACAGCGGCTGCCGTACTGATCATGGTAACCACCAGCCCGGGACCTGCAATGGCCGCAGGCTGCGGGCTTCCATACTGTGCCCGGTATGCAATCATATTCATTGGAATCAGCTGAAGAGAAGAAACATTGATGATCAGAAACGTACACATGGCATTGCTGGCAATAGGAATTCCCCGTTTCCCGGTCTCACCCAGCCGGATACAATTTTCCCTATTAATCCTGTCCAATTCCTGAAAAGCCAGCAGCCCCGATGAAGTGGCAGCCCACCCGAGCCCCAGCATATTGGAAAGAAAATTCAGGGAAATATAACTGCACGCCCTGACCTCTCCTGTAAGTTCCGGAAACAAAAGCTTCAGCACCGGGCGGAGTCCCCCGGACAATTTCTCTACCAGTCCGGTGGTTTCCGCAATCTTCATGATTCCCGTCCACATGGCAGTGATTCCCGCCATGCCGATACACAGATTTACCGCTTCTTTTGAAGAAGAGATTACAGCCTCTGTCACTGCCTCCAGATTCCCGGTCAGAACACCATAAACAATCCCGATCAGGATCATCCCGCTCCATAAATACGTCATATTCTTCACCTGTACAGGACACCTGTTTTTATACCTTATGCCCTTTTTGAGCAATGTATGTGAAATTAACTTTTATTCCAAACTCACTCCATTATTTCAGATCATTTTCCACTGTCGAAATCGGAGCGATACCAAACTGATCCACCAGGAAATTCAGTACATTAGGAGATACAAAGGCCGGAAGAGACGGGCCCAGTTTGATATTCCTGATTCCCAGATGCAGTAAGGTCAGCAGAATACTGACAGCCTTCTGTTCATACCAGGAGAGAATAATCGTAAGCGGAAGTTCATTTACAGAGCATCCAAAAGCTTCTGCCAGTGCTGCTGCCACCCTGATCGCACTGTAGGCATCGTTGCACTGTCCCATATCCATCAGTCTCGGAAGTCCGGCAATCGTTCCCAGATCCAGATCATTAAACCGGTATTTTCCACAGGCAAGCGTCAGAACAACTCCGTCTTTTGGCGTATTTTTCACCAGCTCTGTATAATAATTGCGGCCGGTCTTTGCCCCGTCACAGCCTCCGATCAGATAGAAGTGTCTGATTTCTCCGCTCTTCACTGCTTCGATCACTTTGTCCGCCACAGATAATACGGTTCCATGTCCAAAACCGGTCAGTACTTTACTTCCGCCATTGATTCCTGTCATCGCACGATCCTCGGGATATCCGCCAAGCTGCAGTGCCTTCCCAATCACCGGAGTAAAATCCCGGTCTTCTCCAATATGCACGATTTCCGGATATGCAACTGTTTCTGTTGTAAAGACGCGATCCGCATAGCTTGCTTTCGGCGGCATCAGGCAGTTGGTTGTAAATACTACCGGTGCCGGAATTTCTGCAAATTCTTTCTGCTGGTTCTGCCATGCGGTTCCAAAATTGCCTTTCAAATGCGGATATTTTTTCAGTTCCGGATAAGCATGCGCGGGCAGCATCTCTCCATGGGTATAAATATTGATTCCTTTTCCTTCTGTCTGTTCCAGAAGCTGTTTTAAATCATAAAGATCATGACCGGATATCACAATAAACGGACCTTTTTCCACATTCAGAGTCACCTCTGTCGGAGCCGGTGTACCAAATGTCTCTGTATTTGCCCGGTCAAGCAGTTCCATACACTTCAGATTTACCTCTCCGACTTCCATTACGACCGGAAGCAGTTCCTCCATTCCCCAGTCCATCCCGATTGCATACAGGGCTTTGTAAAAGAATCTGCTGATTTCCTCCTCATGATAGCCCAGAACCTCTGCATGATACGCATAAGCAGCGATTCCGCGAATACCGAATAAAATGAGAGATTTTAAAGAACGGATATCCTCCTCTGCATTCCAGAGAAGTTCCATCGGATAATCTGCCGCTTCTCCCATAGTTTTGATCATTGCATGAGTCCTGTTGAGCAGTTCTGTAAGAGATTCGTTATCAAAATTTACATTGGTAAGCGTGGAAAACAACGCTTCCATCACCAGTTGATTCATTTCCCCGGTGATAAACTCTTCTTTCCCCTTAACCGCTCCTGCAAGTCCGATCAGCGCTCCTGTCAGATTATCCTGCAGATTGGCCGTGTCCGCTTTTTTCCCGCACACGCCCGCATTTCCTGTACAGCCTTTGCATCCCGCTGTCTGTTCACATTGAAAACAAAACATTTTATAATCCATAGTTTCCTCCCTGAATCTATTTATTTCTTTCAAAAAAGCTTCCCGGCTTTTCTGAAACGTTGAATTGCTATTGACTTTACAGCCATAGTTTAATATACTGACCGCAAAAAGTATGTTGGATTTCCAACAAAAAGGAGCACCATGGAAAAATTATTTCTGCCATTATTAAACTGTAATTTATTTCAGGGTATCAAAGAAGAAGAGATTGAAGCAATGCTGAAATGTCTGAATGCCAAAGTGAAAGTTTATAAGAAAGATGATTTTATTTATCACGAAGGACAGAAAATTCAAAATATCGGTGTCATCCTATCCGGTTCTGTTCAGATCATAAAAGAAGATTTTTACGGAAACCGGAATATCCTGTCCAGACTTGTTCAGTCAGAAGCATTTGGGGAATCCTTTGCCTGCGCAGACATTGCTGCACTGCCCGTAAATGTCATTGCCGCGGAAGACTGCTCCGTCCTTTTTCTGAACTGCCGCAAAATTACTGATACATGTACCAGCACCTGCAGTTTCCACAAACAGATTATTTACAATCTGTTGTGTGACATCGCCACAAAAAACATCGCATTTCAGCAAAAAATCGAGATCACCTCCAAACGGACAACACGAGAAAAACTTATGACTTACCTCACTGTCCAGGCAAGGCTTCACCAGAGCAATTCTTTCACGATTCCCTACAACCGCCAGGAACTGGCCGACTACCTGGAAGTGGACAGAAGCGCCATGTCCGCGGAGATTTCCCGGCTGAAAAAAGAGGGGCTGATCGACTGCCGCAGGAGTGAATTTACGATATTATAATTCATAATAATACAGACTTCTTCAAAAAGCGAAAGCACTTATGAAAAGACCGACTTACGCATATGATTCCAATATGTCTTTTAATGGACTGATAGAAAATCCGTCCACCAACCAACTTTTATCATACTGAAATGCTCCTTTTCCATCTTTTGTTTCAGCCAGAATCCCGACTATTCTATCATGATATTTTATTGTAAGATTATTGATTTCTTTCATCTATAACCTCCTGTATGGATGAATATTCCCTAGTTTGAAACAACTGATCAAGCGTCTCTGTTTCATCCAGTACAACTGCTATTTTTATTAAAGATACAAAAGAAATCTCCCCTGTCTGTTCAAAACGCTTCAGCGAAGCAAGACTGATCCCTGCCCGAGCACTTAATTCTGCCTGTGTCAATTTTCTTTTTTTCTTTTTCCTTTTTCCTGTTTTGCTATATCTTTCGCTATTTCACCCGGAAACCTGATTTGATTCAGCAATCTCTTGCACTTCCTTTTATAAAGAATAAAATACTAGCTTTTTTCAAAAAATATTCTATAAAAGAATAATATTTTATCCTTATCATAACATCATACGATTCATCTGAAAAGGCCCCATTCACAAATCCAGTTGACTCTCTCAACTCACTTTGCTAGAATAATTTCAAACAGGAGGATCAAACTATGAACCAGATTACATTAGGAACCACAGGAATCACTGTCTGTCAGAACGCTTTTGGCGCACTGCCGATACAGCGGGTGGGAATGGACGAGGCAACTGCTATTCTGCGCAGAGCCTATGAAGGCGGAATTCGTTTTTTTGACACCGCAAGAGCTTACAGTGACAGTGAAGAAAAAGTCGGCGCTGCCTTTGACGGTATGCGTGACAAAATTTATATTGCATCCAAGACTGCTGCCAAAACACCGGAAGACTTCTGGCAGCATCTCGAAACTTCTCTGAAAAATCTTCGTACCGATTACATTGACCTTTATCAGTTTCACTGCGTAGACCAGTGCTACAGACCAGGTGACGGAACCGGTATGTATGAATGCATGCTGCAGGCCAAGGAACAGGGCAAAATCCGCCACATCGGCGTGACCGCTCACAAGCTTGCCATTGCCATGGAATGTGTGGAATCCGGACTTTACGAAACCTTGCAGTTTCCGTTCAGCTATCTTTCATCAGAAAAAGACATTGAACTGGTCAATGCCTGCCAAAAAGCGAATATGGGATTTATCGCCATGAAAGGACTCGCAGGGGGACTTATCCATAACTCAAGGGCTGCCATGGCCTTTATGACACAGTTTGACAATGTCCTCCCGATCTGGGGAATCCAGAAAATGGAGGAGCTGGAAGAATGGCTGGTCTTTATGGAGGAAACACCCGTATACGATGAAGAACTGCGTGCCTATGTAGAACAGGAGAAAAAGGAACTTTCCGGAGATTTCTGCCGCGGCTGCGGATACTGTATGCCCTGTCCGGCAGGTATCATGATCAACAATTGCGCCAGAATGTCACTGATGCTGCGCCGTGCGCCATCCAAAGCATGGCTCACAGAAGAGATGCAGGCCGAAATGGCAAAAATCAAGAACTGCCTGAACTGCCGCCAGTGTGTCAGCAAATGCCCTTATGAATTGAACACACCGGAATTATTACGGAAAAATCTGGAGGATTACAGAAAAGTTCTTGCAGGGGAAGTGAAAGTGCAGTAAATCAAAAAACAGGAAGATTTCCCCAATTGGGGGTTCCTTCCTGTTTTTCTATTCTTCATCAGTACTCGCCTGAAATGTATCCTATTTCTCATTTCTCCAGTGGTTCAAACACAAAATAGTCGAATGTCACACTTCCTCCTCTGCATTCCTCAGAAGACTCATTCCAGGCTGCCAGTCCGGCTTTGGCACCAACCCATTTTCCCGGCGAAGCCAGCATCTCCTCTCCAACCGGAACAAAAGAGTATTCATCTGTACTCACCTGAAAAGAAATTTTTTTCGTTTCTTTCACCTGCATCCGGAGATAAATCCTGTCAAAATCTTGCGCGATCGTCTGAAAACTTTTACAGTCTTCTATCTTTGTTTCTATTTCTCCTTCCCAAAGCTGCAGCACTCGTTCACCATTTTTTACAATAACACAGAGTAGCGCATACTTTCCCCCAAAGGAAACCAGACCGCAGAAATCCCCTTCCTCCATATCCGAAAGTTCCATACAGGCAGTGATCCGGAATTCCGGGGCAGGCCATTTCTGCAGAAGAAGATTCGGCATATCACAGATGCACTCTCCGGCCCGCTTTTTCTGAGCATAAAGCTTCAATCCGCTACCAGTCATTTCATACCAGTTCTTCTTTGGATTCCCATTCCACTGCCATTGAAGTCCCAGACACTTTTCCTCAAAGAAATCACTTTCTGCAGGGCTGCAGATGGGATATTCTGCCCCTACATCCGGCTTTTTATGCCGCAAAACAGGGGTTCCGCACCCTGTATGCTCCAGATCTTCCCCGATTACCGGCCAGTCATCTTTCCAGTGCATTGGCTGCAAATGAATGATCCGCCCCGCATTTCCCACATCCTGAAAATGTACAAACCAGCTTTCTCCTGTCTGCGTTTCTACCCAGCCTCCCTGGTGAGGTCCATTCACCGGACTGTCTCCCTGATGCATAACTATCCGTTCTTCGTATGGTCCATATACATTTCTTGAACGCAGCACCGTCTGCCAGCCTGTCGCCACGCCTCCTGCCGGAGCAAAAATGTAATACCAGCCATTTCTTTTATACATCTTCGGACCTTCAATGGTCGGCTGTGTTTCATGTCCGTCATAGACGAACTTTCCATCATTCAGTATTTCCCCGCATTTCGGATCCATTTCGCTGATATACAGCATGCTTTTGAAGCCAATCCTGCTTTTTGCAAAGGCATTGACCATATATGCTTTTCCATCCTCATCCCAGAACGGACAAGGATCAATCCACCCGCAGGCTCTCTTCACAAAGGATGGTTCACTCCATTTTCCCCAGGGATTTTTCGTACAGCACATCATGATTCCCTCATCCGGAAATGGCACAAACACATAATAAAAAGAATCATGATACCGGATAGAAGGCGCCCATGTCCCGCAGCCATGAACCGGTTGGTCATACCGCTCAAAAGGCAGTTTTTCCATAACATAGTTGATTACTTTCCAGTTTACCAGGTCTCTGGAATGAAGCAGCGGTACCGCCGGAACATTACAAAAACTGGATGCGACCATAAAATAATCATCCCCTGCGCGAATCACATCCGGATCAGAATAATCGGTATAAAGAATAGGATTCTGATAAGTTCCGTCACCCTGGTCTGCCAGCCACATTCTTCTGATATTATTTTTCTCCATTCTGTCCTCCCAGCACGTGATATTTTCTGTGAAGCGGATTTTTCAGATTCCAGGAAACCAGCATCCCGTTTTCCCATTTCAAATCGATCAGGAATCCTCCCCTCAGATGTACATTTTCTATTTCACCGGTTTTCATCAAGTCCGGAACAGCAGGAAGAAGCCGGATTTCATACTCACAGATTCTGTCCTCCTCATCCGTCAAAACAGAGCACTGCACCAGACATTCCAGCATCAGGGCAGGTACCCCACCGCTGATATCTGCGTTAAAAATACTGGGGCCATAATCATGGGAACTTGCATAAGTACGGTAATAGTTGTTTTCACTCATGCTTTTCAGCATCACACCAGCCATTTCCCGGTCACCGAGATGAGCTGCCGCCATTCCAGCCTGCACCAGCCCAAATGCCATCGTACCCTGTTCTTCTTTCTTCCGTTTCATTTTAATCTCATAGGCTTTCTTTGCTGCCTCTAACACTTCCGGCTTCTCATCGGGAACATCATAATACAACATATACAGGTGGGAAGAATGACGATGATCATACCGGTCCTCCAGATCTTCCGTTGCCCATTCTTTCAAAGCACCTTCCTCATTCATTAAATATGGAGGCATTTTATCCAAAAATATTTTCCATTTCTGAACGTTCTCCTCTTCGATTCCCAGCGTCCGACAGCCTGTAATCAGATTTCGGAATAATTCCATTGCAACGGAAATATCCATTGTTGCGTTGATGCAGGCAGCATTATCTTTGTTTCCAGGTGTATTTTCCGGAGAGTAGGAAGGATTAAATTCCCAATATCCCCTCTCATCCTCGTAAAGATAATCCTCATAAAACAGCGCAGCCTCTTTCATAAACGGCAATGCCCTGTTTTTGAAAAATTCATCATCTCCCGTATAAAGCCAGTAATCGTAATAAAAATGAGAAACCCAGGCAGCCCCGGCTGTCCAGAACACCATCGGCCAGGTAATGTCAAAGTGGAAATCCACACCGCAGTCCGACGTACGGCTTGGAACATGAATACCCCTGCATCCGTACAAAACTCTGCTGTTTTCCCGATAGTCTTCCAGCAGGCCCTCCTGATATCCGAAATAACTCTCCATGCCTTCAAAATCTCCGCATGGAAGCAATCCCATGATTGCGGTCTGGAGATTTCCATTCTGGGTATAATCACTACTCCAGGGCGTATCGTAAGTTCCATTCCACACGCCCTGCAGATTAGGCGGAAGCTTTCCACAGGAAGAAAAGATTTCATAGCGTCCGGCATGGAACATGGTCTCCAGATGTTTGTTTTCCAGCGTCAGGTCCATCCGGTTAAACCGCTCCTGATGAATGACTTTGTGCCGTGCAAAAAGCTTCTGATAATTCTCTTCCACACTGCAGTTACCATCTGTCATCTCCTGCAGTTCTGCCTGATGGTTCTTCCATAAATTCTCGTTTCCGGCATTTTCTGCTGCAAAGGTCCTCACAAGAAACAGTACTTTTTTCGTATCTTTGATATGTATTTTCTTACCGGAAATCTCCGTATTTCCATCAGTCTGCGCAATTTCCAGTATAATTCCGTACCCTTTTTCTTTTCCCTCATATGCGCACTGATACCATAAGCCGGTATCCTGTTCCTGGATATGAGGCTTGAAAAACTGCGTACCGCCGCTGGCAGGAAACATTTTTTTATTGACATGCATTCCATTTTTCACATAAGGCGTGCGGGACAGATAAATCTGATAATCCGCCGGTTCTTCACTGCAAATCTCCACCACCAGGCATTCATCCGCTCTGGACAGAAAATACTTTCTCAAAAAACTGTTTTTGTCAGTCTGAAAAGTTACCTGCCCTTCTCCTGTTTCAAATACCAGCTTTCTTTCATAATTTTCATAAATTTCCGTATTTTCCGTTAATATATGCAAATCTCCTGCCGGAATGAATGGGTTTGTCCAGATTTTTTCTTCCAATCCCTCTTTTTCCCGGAACATGGACACAACCAGTTCAGAAGCATCTTTACTTTTGCCGTCTTTCAGCAGTTTCCGGATTTCCGGCAGTCTTTCTGCCATTTCAATGGGAGTAAGCCCCTCATCCACCGGAGCAAACAGCGTTTCTTCTGTAAGGGTGATTTTTTCATGTTCTGCATCTCCCCAGGCATCGGCCCCCTGGGATCCATTGCCCAGCAGCATGCCTTCTTCCCAGCGCCAGGCGGGATAGGGAAGCGTATAGCCTTCTTTGTTCTGAATCAGTAATTGTCTCAGCATTTTTATCCTTTCATTCCACTGGTGGAAATTCCCTCTACAAAATATTTCTGACCGGCAAAGAACAAAATAATCAACGGGATAACAGACAAAAATGCCATTGCCATAATTTCATTCCACTGAATATTTGCCTCGGAGTCAATCGCTGTACGAAGAGCCAGCGCAATTGGGTATTTTTCAACACTGTTAATAAAAATCAGCGAATTCATAAAGTCATTATAAGTCCACATAAACTGAAACAATCCTGCTGAAAATAATGCCGGTTTCAAAAGCGGCAGCAGAATACTGGCAAAGCATCGAAAAGTTCCGCATCCGTCAATATAAGCTGATTCGTCCAATTCTCGCGGAAGCCCCCGGATAAACTGCATCAGCATGTAAATAAAGAACGGATAACATGCCAGAATAGCAGGTGCATAAAACGGCATATAGGTATTCAGCCAGCCCAGTTTATTAAACATCATATAACGTGGAATAATGATAACCGTATTGGGAAGCATCAATGTTCCAATAAGAATCGCAAACAAAATTTTTTTAAATGGAAAGCGAAATCTTGCAAATCCATAAGCTACGATCGTACAGGAAATCAGGGTAAACAACGTTGTCGGTATCACGATTAAAAAGGTATTCAGGAAATATCTGGAATAATTGTACTTTCCAATTCCCTGCCAGCCTTCAATATAAGCATCCAGTCCAAAAGATTCCGGAAGCAGCTTCAGTGTTCCAAATATCTCGTTATTTTCCTTAAATGTAGCAAAGAACATCCATACCAGCGGATACAGCATGACAATGCCCACCAGACCGATCAGGATATATAATAAGATTCTTCCTGATATTTTCTTTTTCTTCACAGTTATCTGCCTCCTTCTTTAGAAATCCCCGCCGTCTTCGTAATACATTTTTCCGGAAGAATAGCGGAACAACAGTAAAGTCACTACCATAATCAGCGCAAAAATCACCCAGGATGTGGCACAGGCATAACCCATCTTGTAATATCCAAAAGCATCGGTATACAGCTTCATTCCAAGTACGTAAGTCCCTTTGTTCGGACCTCCGCCCGTTACAACAAATGCAGAGGTAAAGTTCTGTAAAGCGGTAATTGTCTGCATAATCAGATTAAAGAAAATAATCGGCGAAATCTGCGGAAGCGTAATGGAGAAAAATTTCTTTACAGGACCTGCGCCGTCAATGGATGCCGCCTCATAAAGTGCTGAAGGAACCTGTTTTAATGCAGCCAGGAACATGACCATGGAAGAGCCAAACTGCCAGATTTCCAACATGCAGATAGTCACAAGTGCCGTATTTTTATTTCCCAGCCACTGTACGGCAGGAAGGTGAAGAGCACTCAGAATGTGGTTAATGGCTCCATCGCTCATAAAAAGGATTTTCCACAAAATTGCCACAGCCACACTTCCTCCAAACAGTGACGGCAGATAATAGACCGTACGGATCACGCCGATTCCTTTTATATCACGATTGAGAAGGCAGGCTATAAACAATGCCATTGCCAGTTTGCCCGGAACAGTAAACAAGGTGTATACAATTGTTACCCTCAGGGAGTTATAAAACTCCGGGTCATACTGGAACAAACGAATATAGTTCTTCAGACCGACAAATGCCGGTTCATTGAAAAATCCATAATCCGTAAAGGAATAAATAAAAGAAGTCACAAACGGATACAGCTGCAGCAGCAGAAATCCGATCAGCCATGGCGCAATATAAACCAATCCCATATAATCTCTTTTACGATATTTTCTCTTTGCTTTTTTCACAAAATCCTCTCCTCTCCACACAAACATGATACTTTTTGTGTTATGAATCCTATGATAAAAGAAAACGGGGTAATCATACCCCGTTTTCCTGTCTGCCGGTCATTATTTCTCAGAAAGAACAAATTCCAACGTTGAGATTCCCTCTTCTGCAGCCTCATCTACGGTACTTTCTCCGTACATGATGCTTTCAAGCATTGTTTTGATACAGGACTCTACTTCAGAATCTGTTGTAAGACCCATTTCGTTTGTCCCGTTCTGGGAAAGTCCATACTCAACTGCCTCATTTACCAACGGGCTGATCAGGTTCTGTTTTTCGCAGACTTCACGAGCAGTAGTTGTCGGAGGAACGGAACGAAGGTCTTTCAGTACAGCTGCTGCATCCGGATCATTAAAGAAGAAATCATAGAACATCACAGCTTCTTCAATATGTTCACTGGATTTGTTTACACACATCAGCTGAGGCGGTGCTGCATAGAAACCATCATCCTTTGCATCTGCTGCATGTGGAAGTGCCAAAACTTCATATTCTGCATCCGGATTGGCAGATGTCATAATATCGATCTGAGAAGAGTTGGTAAATGCACATACAAATTCGCCATTGATCCATTTCGGATTAGTCTGAGTAGCGCCAACAAAAGTTGCGCTTTCGCCTGCCGGCTGTACAACCTTATTGTCATACAGAGACTGTACATAGTTCAGTACCTGTTTCAGAGTATCCTCATCACCGCTCATTGCCTTTGTCTCATCATCAATAAACGGTTTTCCGGAAAGCTGCATATAGTACGGTCTGAATACGTGCGTATTCATAATTTCGGTATCCATGTTCAGGAAATACAGATTGCTGTCATATTCCTGTACCTGCTGACCAAGAGTGATGAAATCATCCCAGGTCAATGTTTCTGGAATTTCCAAACCGATTTCATCTGCAAGTGTCTTATTTACCAGAAGTGCCTGAACAGCGATACCACTTGGAAGACCTACCAGTTTTCCATCATAGGTAGCCACATTTTCCAGGTACTCCGGATCAAAACCACTCAGATCAATGGTATCGGAATATTCATTAAAATCAATAAAGAAATCACCTTTGCTCATGAACTCCGGCATCCAGCCCGGACCGTTCTGAATAATATCAGCTGCCTGTCCGCCTGCCAGAGCGGTGGAAAGTTTCTCCTGATATCCATCACTTCCGCTGAATTCCGGCTCGATGGTAATCCACGGATACTTTTCCTCAAACATGTTGATGACTTCTACCGTTGCTTCGTTTCTTTCATCTCCACCCCACCACATAAAGCGTAAGGTCACCGGTTCATGTTCTTCTTCAGCCATAACCATTGCCGGTGCAGTTAAAGTCGAAATTGCCAGAGCTCCTGCCATAAGTGCCGCAAGTTTCTTTTTCATTTGATACATCCTCCTTTTTCTTTTTTCGGAAATCCTTTTCTCTGTATGTTTCCCCTGTCTTTAAGGTACTTTTATTTTATCAAAACCTCTTTTTTTTCCAATCTCTTTCCTTACGAACTTTTCTTCATAATCTACGGACTTTTTCTAAAAAGTTTCTTAAATTACGAAAAAGTCTCTTTTTTTATCCTTTTATTTACCAAAAAGAATTTCCAATATATAATACTGTTATGAGAATTTGGGAGGAGATCATGATGTATTCTCTGATTATTGTAGATGATGAGGTAAAAATACGGGAGGGAATAGCCAATTTATTTCCCTGGGAGCAGAATGGTTTTGAAATCAAAGGATTATTTTCCAATGGGAAACAGGCGCTGGATTATTTGCAAAAAAATCCGACGGATGTGGTAATGACGGATATCCAGATGCCGGTTATGAATGGTCTGGAACTGAGCACATTCATCGCCAATGAATTTCCGGATACCATCCACGTTTTTCTTACCGGATACCAGGATTTTCAATACATGCATACTGCGATTCTCAATCGCGCAGCAGATTATCTGCTAAAGCCAATCAAATATGAGGAGCTGCTCACCTGTATCGAAAATATACGAAAAAAACTGGATAAAAAAAATAATATTCGCACAGAACCCTCCGTGGATTCTTCCTATTATGGACAGATTATCGCTCGGGTTCAGGAATATCTGAAAACCAATTACCGCACCGCAACACTTGAGGAAGCGGCTGTCACCGTAAATCTCAGCCCTAACTATCTCTCTAAGATATTTAAAGAAAAATCCGGAATGGGCTTTTCGGATTACCTGAATCGCATCCGCATGGAAAAAGCGGCAGAACTTTTGAAAGACATTTCCTACAAACACTACGAAATTGCAGACCTCATAGGATATGACAATCCCAAAAACTTTTCACGTGCCTTTAAGCAGTACTACCACGTCACACCCCGGGAATTCCGGGATCAGAATCTGGGATCAAAGGAGAACAGATAATTATGATGATGCGCCGTTTTTTTCTAAAACGTTTTAAGCAGTTTTTGCTGGTCACACTCATCCCGACACTGCTGCTTTCTGCTGTTTTCCTTGGTTTTCAGTTTCGAAGCTCCATCAGGAACATGACAACTGAATCCGCCAATACCCTCATCCGCGTGGATGACAATATCACCAATGTGGTCGGCTCCTCTGTTTACCAGTATGAGCTTCTTACCTACAATCCGCGCCTGGCTCTTTCCCTGAAAAAATTTTTCCAGCATGATGACTTTACCTATTCAGACGTTGTCCTTCTGAACAGTCTTCGCGTACTTCTTGGAAGTGTTGCACAGGCTCACGATTATATTTCTTCCATTTACCTGTATCTGGACGGGTTTGATGATTTTTTCTCTACTACAAAAGGCTTTCAGAGCATTGCAGGCTTTTCCGACCAGGACTGGTTTCCCGTCTACCAGCAGATGGATAATCAAAAAAGATTCTGGATTACAAACAGGACTTTTAAAGAATATTCCTATATTCCGCCAACCCAATACATTACTGTTTTTCAGAGAATGAGCAACATTTCCGGAGTAATCGTTCTGAATATTGATATTTCCGATTTTACACGTACGTTAAATAACAGTACTTCCATAAATCAGGAGTATCTCTATATTTTAAATGAAGATATGCAGATTTTAAGCTCTAATGATTCAGGCGCACAGAAAAGCCAGCTCTTTCAGAATTACCTGATACAGCACGCCGTCCAGAATGGCACACTGTCCAATCTTTCCAATACCTGGATTTCCATGAATGGGCATCGATATTACCTGGAAGTACGTAATAATTATGATTATGGCATTTCTTATTGTGCACTGACTCCTGCTTCTCTGATTGTCAGCCAGCAATATTTCACCTTATTTATCCTGCTGAGTATTTTCCTGTGCTACTGTATGATCATGCTGTTTTTGTCCTATCGTATCACAAAACGAAATTTTCAGAAAATCTCAGATATTATACAGGTATTTGACAATGCAGAAAAAGGAACACTTCCTGAATGGCATACACCTCTTGTGGCAGATGAATATGATGTAATTCTGGACAACGTCATCCAGGTGTTCCTGAAATCCACCTATCTTCAGCGGGAACTGACAGAAAAGCAGTATCAGCAGCAGCTGGCGGAAAAAACTGCCCTGCAGCTTCAGATCAACCCACATTTTCTGTTTAATACCCTCCAGACATTGGATTTTCAGGCACTGAAAATCACAGGACACCCGGGAACCATGAACCGGACTATTCAGAATCTGTCGGATATTCTCAAATATTCCCTGCAGGATCCCAGCACCATGGTGACGCTGCAGGACGAGCTCATTTACCTGAAAAAATATATCGAAATACAGAAGCAGCGCTACGGAAATCAGTTTATTATTTATTTCGAAATCCAAGAAGATCTTCCGGGCTTTTCCATTCCAAGGCTTCTGCTCCAGCCTCTGGTGGAAAACAGCATCAGCCACGGCATTGCCGCCCTGAATCGTACCGGATATATCAAAGTACGTATTTATCAGCACAAAGAACTGATTCATTTTGCTGTCATTGATAATGGAATTGGGCTCGGCAAAGACGAGATTCAACATCTCTATGAATTGATCAATAGTGAAAAGAGCAAAAACATCGGTCTGACCAATGTCAACCGACGACTTATTCTGCAGTATGGTTCCAAATATGCACTGCACATCCAAAGCAAAAAAGGACTTTGCACGCGCATTTCCTTCTCGCTTCCGTTAAAATCCTGACAAAAATGCTCTGTCAGATTCCATATCTAAACGGAAATGTCTGCTTACGCAGACATCACCAATAATAAAAGTCGATTGCTAACGCAATCGCCCTGTAATCACAAAAAACAGGAAGGTTTCCCCAACCGGAGGCCTTCCTGTTTTTCTATTCTTTATCTTTTCTATTCAGAAACAAAATTTATATTTTGCAAACACCTGCACAATTCTCCATAAATATGGATTTCAGACATTCATTCACTCTCTCAGTCCACAAACACTTTATCCAGATGCCAAATATCATCCACATATTCCTGAATGGTTCTATCGGAAGAGAATTTGCCGCTGCATGCGGTGTTCAGCATAGCCATCTTAGCCCAGCGTTTTTCATCGCGGTAAGCTTCTTCCACACGTTTCTGTGCTTCTGCATAGGAACGGAAGTCAGCCAGAATGAAGTATCTGTCAGGACGGTCTGTATTTCTGGTATTCAGAAGAGAATCATACAGATCACGGAACAGCTCTGTATCGTTGCTGAAAGTTCCGTTGATAAGCTGCATCAGTACCTGACGGATATCGCCGTCTGTGTTGTAGATCACGTTTGGATCATAGCCGCCGTGGTTTTCATAATTGATAACCTCTTCAGAGCTGAGACCGAAGATAAATGCATTTTCTGCACCAACTTCTTCTACGATCTCTACGTTTGCGCCGTCCATCGTTCCGATGGTAGGAGCACCATTCAGCATGAACTTCATGTTACCGGTACCGGAAGCCTCTTTACTTGCAGTAGAAATCTGCTCGGAAACATCTGCTGCGGCAAAAATCATCTCAGCATTGGATACACGATAATTCTCAATAAATACCACTTTCAGCTTGCCGCCGATAGAAGCATCATTATTTACAACATCGCCGACCGCATTGATCAGTTTGATGATCTTTTTAGCGGTATGATATCCTGCGGATGCCTTTGCACCGAAGATGAATGTTCTTGGATAGAAATCCATTTCCGGATGCATCTTAATCTGGTTGTACAGATAAATTACATGCAGGATATTCAGCAGCTGACGTTTGTACTCATGAAGTCTCTTAACCTGTACATCAAAGATGGAACGCGGATTTACTTCTACGCCATTGTGCTCCAGGATGTATTTTGCCAGACGGACTTTGTTCTGGTATTTGATATTCATGAATTCCTGCTGAGCTTTTTCATCGTCTGCATAAACAGCCAGTTTCTTAAGCTGCGGCAGATCAGTGATCCAGTCAGGACCGATATGATCGGTGATCCAGTCAGCAAGAAGCTGATTGCCGTGAAGCAGGAAACGTCTCTGTGTGATTCCGTTTGTTTTGTTGTTGAATTTCTCAGGCATCATTTCATAGAAATCTCTGAGTGTTTCTGCTTTCAGGATTTCTGTATGAAGTCTTGCAACACCGTTTACAGAGTAACCTGCAACGATTGCAAGGTTAGCCATCTTGATCTGGCCGTCATAAATGATTGCCATTTTCTTGATCTTGTCATAGTTTCCAGGATATTTTGCCTGTACTTCGATGATGAAACGGCGGTTGATCTCCTCGATGATCTGGTATACACGCGGAAGCAGTCTGGAGAACAGCTCGATCGGCCATTTCTCAAGAGCTTCGCTCATAATGGTATGGTTGGTATAAGCAACGCACTTCGTGGTGATTGCCCATGCCTGATCCCATCCGAGACCTTCTTCATCCATAAGGATACGCATCAGCTCTGCAACTGCAACAGTCGGATGAGTATCATTCATCTGGAATACCACTTTTTCGTACAGTTTTGTGATATCGCTGTGGCTCTTCTTATATTTTTCAATAGCTGCCTGAAGACTGGCAGATACAAAGAAGTACTGCTGTTTCAGACGGAGCTCTTTACCTGCATAGTGATTGTCATTCGGGTAAAGTACCTCTACGATATTGCGGGCAAGGTTTTCCTGCTCAACGGCTTTTTTGTAATCACCTTTGTCAAAGGAGTCAAGACCGAAATCAACGATCGGCTCTGCATCCCAGATACGCAGGGTGTTGACAATCTTATTGTTATATCCGACGATCGGCATATCATATGGTACGGCTCTTACTGCCTGATATCCCTCATGGATGAATTTGTTTTCACCTTTCACCGGATCATATTCTACTCTTACATATCCGCCAAAGTGTACTTCCTTGCCGTATTCCGGACGGCGCAATTCAAAAGGATATCCCTCTTTCAGCCAGTTATCCGGTACCTCGATCTGGAAACCATTCTCAATTTTCTGTTTGAACATACCATAACGGTAACGGATACCGCATCCATATGCGCAGTAATTCAGAGTTGCAAGGGAATCCAGGAAACATGCCGCCAGACGTCCCAGACCACCATTTCCAAGTGCAGGATCCGGCTCCTGATCCTCGATCACATTCAGATCAAGTCCCAGTTCTTCCAGAGCTTCTTTTACTTCCTTGTAAGCTGTCAGGTTGATCAGGTTGTTGCCCAGGGCACGGCCCATCAGGAATTCCATGGACATGTAATATACAATCTTCGGATCCTGTTTGTCATATGCTTTCTGAGTTTCCAGCCAGTTGTCAATGATGACATCTTTTACGGTGTAGCTTACAGCCTGGAAAATCTGCTGCTGAGTTGCTTCCTCCAAAGTTTTGCGATAGAGGAATTTGACATTTTCCCTTACGCTCTCTTTGAAAGCTTCTTTCTTAAACTGCTTATCAATCATTCCTTAACCTCCTATAATCTGGTTACACCAAGGGTTACTTTTTCTTTGTTGATATTCCATTCTTTTACATAACCTTCAGTTTCGCCCGTCACTACGTTTTCTGCGAGGACGTCTTTCATGATCTCATCCTGGTGTTCTTTCATAATTTCGACAATCTTATCATTGTCTTTGACATAGATACAGATCTTATCCATCACCTCAAAACCTGCCTCTTTTCTCATGGTCTGGATCTTGCTGATGATTTCGCGGACAAAACCTTCTTCAATTAATTCCGGAGTCAGGTTGGTATCCAGAACAACGGAGATATCTCCTTCTGTCTCTGTTACATAACCTTCTGTCTGTGCGGTCTCGATTAATAAGTCTTCTTCTGACAGCTCCACTTTGTTGCCATTGATATCCAGGGTAAGAAGACCCGTGGATTTCAGTTCCTGCATGGCTTTGCTTCCATCGATCTCAGAGAGCGCCTGACGGATGCCGCCCAGGAGTTTGCCGTATTTCGGTCCGACAGTCCGAAGCTGCGGCTTAAAGCTGTAGGAAATAAAGGATTCTACATCTTTCGCAAATTTCACTTCTTTTACATTCAGTTCATCTGCAATAATATCGGTAAAGAAGGTATCCATTTCCTTCTCAGCTTTTACAAACATCGTTCCGATCGGCTGACGGTTCTTGATATTGGCAGTATTTCTGGCTGCACGTCCAAGAACAACCACTTTCAGCAGTTCTTCCATATCGGCTTCCAGATTCTTGTCGATCCATTCTTCCTTTACTTCAGGGAAGTCACAGAGATGGATACTTTCCGGAGCATCTTTATCAATGCTTCTTACAAGATTCTGATAGATATCTTCTGTCATGAACGGGATCATCGGGGCTGCTGCCTTGGAGATGGTAACCAGTGCGGTATAAAGTGTCATATACGCATTGATCTTATCCTGCTCCATTCCTTTTGCCCAGAAACGTTCACGGCTTCTTCTGACATACCAGTTACTCATTTCATCCACAAATTCCTGAAGTGCTCTTGCACTTTCCGGAATGCGGTAGTTGGCAAGATTATCATCCACAGCCTTCACTACGGAATTGAGTTTGCTCAAAAGCCATTTGTCCATAACCGGAAGTTTGTCATAGTCTAAAGTATATTTTGTCGCATCGAAGTTGTCAATATTGGCATAAAGTACAAAAAATGCATACGTATTCCACAAAGTACTCATGAATTTGCGCTGTCCTTCCACAACAGCCTTGCCATGGAAGCGGTTCGGCAGCCACGGAGCACTGTTGATATAGAAGTACCAGCGGATCGCATCTGCACCGTATTTTTCCAGTGCATCAAACGGATCTACCGCATTTCCTTTTGACTTGCTCATCTTCTGGCCGTTCTCATCCTGCACATGTCCCAGAACGATAACGTTCTTATAAGGAGCTTTATTAAAGAGCAGGGTTGACTCTGCCAGCAGAGAATAGAACCATCCTCTTGTCTGGTCTACGGCTTCGGAAATGAAGTCTGCCGGGAACTGCTGTTCAAATACTTCTTTATTTTCAAACGGATAGTGATGCTGTGCAAAAGGCATTGCTCCGGAATCGAACCAGCAGTCGATTACTTCCGGTACACGATGCATCACGCCGCCGCATTCCGGACATTTGATGGTAATCTCATCAATATACGGACGATGAAGTTCTACGGTTTTTGCCCTCTCATCACCGCTCATCTCAAATAATTCCTGACGGCTTCCGATGGAGTGCATATGTCCGCATTCACATTCCCAGATATTCAGAGGAGTTCCCCAGTAACGGTTACGGCTGATGCCCCAGTCCTGAACATTCTCCAGCCAGTCTCCGAAACGGCCTTTTCCGATGCTTTCCGGAATCCAGTTGATGGTGTTATTGTTGCGGATCAGATCATCCTTCACTTCTGTCATCTTGATGAACCAGGACTCACGCGCATAATAAATCAGCGGTGTGTCACATCTCCAGCAGTGCGGATAATCATGCTCAAATTTCGGTGCATCAAAAAGCTTGCCCTCTTTGTCCAGGTCAACCAGCACAAGCGGATCTGCTTTCTTTACAAAAATACCGGCATACGGTGTTTCAGCGGTCAGATTACCCTGTCCGTCTACAAACTGTACGAACGGAAGATTATATTTGCGTCCTACACGGCTGTCGTCTTCACCGAATGCAGGTGCAATATGAACGATACCGGTACCGTCACTCATGGTAACATAACCGTCACATACAACAAAATGGCCTTTCTTTCTCTGTTTTGCAGCAGCTTCTCCCGCACATGCAAACAGCGGCTCATATTCCTTGTATTCCAGGTCGGACCCTTTATAAGTTTCCAGAACCTCATATGCAGGTACATCTTCTTTTGCAAGTTTTCCAAGAACCTTATCAAGAAGTGCTTCTGCCATATAATAGGTATATCCGTCAGCAGCTTTTACTTTGCAGTAAGTTTCATCCGGGTTTACACAGAGAGCCACGTTGGACGGAAGTGTCCACGGTGTGGTTGTCCATGCAAGGAAATAAGCATCCTCACCGATTACTTTAAAGCGGACAATTGCGGAACGTTCCTTAACAGTCTTATATCCCTGGGAAACCTCCTGTGCGGAAAGCGGAGTTCCGCAGCGCGGGCAGTAAGGTACGATCTTAAATCCTTTATAAAGAAGATTCTTATTCCAGATTTCTTTCAGTGCCCACCATTCGGATTCAATAAAGTTATCATCATAAGTTACATACGGATGTTCCATATCAGCCCAGAAACCTACGGTTGAGGAGAAATCCTCCCACATTCCCTTATATTTCCAGACACTTTCCTTACACTGCTTAATGAACGGTTCCATACCGTATTCTTCAATCTGTTCCTTGCCGTCAAGTCCAAGCTTCTTCTCAACTTCCAGTTCTACCGGAAGACCATGAGTATCCCAGCCGGCTTTACGAGGCACCATGTAGCCTTTCATGGTACGGTATCTCGGAATCATATCTTTGATTACACGGGTCAGTACATGACCGATGTGCGGTTTGCCATTGGCCGTTGGCGGTCCGTCATAGAAAGTATAGGTTTCACCTTCTTTGCGGTTCTCCATACTTTTTTCAAAAATATGGTTTTCTTTCCAGAATTCTTCGACTTTTTTCTCGCGGTCAACGAAGTTCAAATTCGTGTCTACTTTCTGGTACACAGCGACTTCCTCCTGTCTTTTTCATAATAAAATAGGGAAATCCCTTTCGCTTCTTTAAATTAAAACAGATGGGATTTCTTTCCCTGAAAATAAAAAAAACTCCCGTCCCTCTGTAAAAGGACGAAAGCCATTGTCACATTCGCACCACCTGTTACGCTGTACGGGCAAAAAGCGCCTATACATGTTCCCGGTAACGGTGGAAATACCGTCTGACCCTACCTGACTGCCGGTTCCAAAGAAGTGTCTCAGCATCCTTCGGGACAGAAACTCCGGAGTGATCTTCCACTGAATATACTTGCACCGGGCTCCCACCTGCCCCGGCTCTCTTCGGCGTTCTGAAACAGTGTACTCTCTCCATCTCAGTTTTTACATATGTTTTCGCGTGCTGCTTTATTATAAAGGCAAGAAATTCCATATGTCAAGAGATTTTTTGTGAATTCCGCCCCTCTCCGTCCGAATTATGAAAAATGTGAAAAAACAGCGGACTGGCAATAACATCCTTGTATATCATTTTTCATTAGGCTATAATATTGCTGTGAACAAAATGACAGGAACAAGGAGGAACTTCTCTTATCATGCGAATAAAAAAATCACGTTTTTTACGGCTGGCCATTAGCTGCCTTCTCTGCGGAGGACTTCTTCTGAACCAGCCGGCATTTATTTCCGCATCGGAAACAGACACATCCACGCCGACTCCGACTCCCAATCCTCACACGGAATATTATACCCAGGAAGCTTCCACAGATTCCATCAAGGGATGGCCCAAAGGTCCGCAGATTGAAGCCGAATCCGCCATCGTCATGGACGTATATACCGAAACCATCCTGTATGCAAAAAACGCGGACAAGAAACAATATCCTGCCAGCATTACCAAAATCCTGACGACTCTTCTGGCTTGTGAGAACCTGGATCTCAGTGACGATCTTGTGGTTTCCCAGAATGCCGCCTATGGCATTGAACCCGGAAGTTCCAGCATCTATGCAGATACAGACGAAAAATTCACCGTCACACAGGCTCTCATGGCAGTGATGCTGGAATCCGCCAATGAAATGTCTCTGGCTGTTGCCGAAAAAACAAGCGGCTCCGTCAAAAAATTTGTGGAACTGATGAACGCCAGAGCAAGGCAGCTTGGCTGTACCAGCTCCCACTTTAACAATCCCAACGGTCTTCCTGATGAGACGCACTACACCACAGCCAGTGACATGGCAAAAATCGCCAAAGCGGCCTGGTTCAATCCCCTGTTCCGCAAATTTGCCACAAAAGACCTGTACGAAATTCCGCCTACCAACAAACAGCCGGAGACCCGGTATCTTCTCAATCATCACAAAATGATGGCAGGAAGAGATTACGCGTATGATGGTGTTCTCGGCGGCAAGACCGGTTATACAGAAGCTGCAGGAAGTACACTTGTCACTTATGCCAAACGCGGAAGCACCATTCTTCTGGTGGTAGTTCTGAATTCTGTCAACGGCTGCTGGTCTGATACCGCAGCTCTTCTGGATTACGGATTTGACAACTTTGAACGTGTCAACATGAAAGTAGAGAAAGAGCCCGTTCCCAGGGAGACTCTTCCCAGTGAGAAATACATTCTCAAAAACGGGGGAAATACGTATCCTTTTTATTCCATACGAAATGTTTACGTATCTGTCCCCACCGAAACGGACACATCGAAACTTACAACAAAAAAGACCCTGCTGACCAATGCCGCAGGGCCCATGAGACTGAAAACAGAGTACTATTATAACGATTATCCCGTCGGATGGGGAATTCGATACGAACGAAATATCCTGTCAGATCTTCTTTCCTGATCTGAAATACCTGCCTGGTTCAGAGAACCAGGCAGATTTTTTATTCCCGAACAGATTCTTGCCTTTTCATATGTCTTCTGCGGCGGAGAGATTCACGTTTATCGCGGGTCTCCTCCGCTTCTTCTTTTGTTACGCAGCATAAAGTCTTCACTGCATAATACCGGTTTTCCTCTGTACGCCGGATTTTGATTTTTCCCTTCACATAACCATGTTCCTGGCAAAGGGAAATACTCTCATATATTTTGGAATTATTGATAAACCAGCGAATTTTCCGTTTGGCCGGAAGATGACAGATCGGACATCTGGTACTGTTTACCTCCCTGTCCTTCATGATTTTTTCTCTATCTCTGAATTCCCTGGAAACAAACTTGTCATAAGTGGGATAGGAAATATGAATCTCATCTTTTTTCTTTTTCGGATTCTGGTATACATCTATCGAAGAATTGCACAGAATACATTCCGGCTCGATCGTTTTCAGTACTTCTCCTGTATAATAAGCATCCGCAAGTGCCCGATGAAAGCCCTGATTCTTGGGAATATCAAGATAATCTGCAGCATACTCCAGAGAACGTCTCATATGCCCGTCCTCATAACGGATACTGAAAAGTTTCTGCACATCATAGTAAGTCACCGGTCCCGGAAGTTTTGACAGCATGTCATAATATTTGAGATTCCTCTGCAGTTCCATCACATCCTGATTTCCCCATGTAAAAAACCGGAACTCCGGACCGCACCATGCAAAAAACTCCTCCACGGCCTGTGGAAATGGTGTTCCGTCCATCAGATCTTTATAATCCACATGAATGACTTCATGAATGCTGTCGTGTATCCAGTTATAAACCTCTGGTTTGATCAGACGCTGAAAACTGTCTGTCGTTTCCAGACATTCATTCATCTTCACAGCACCAATTTCAATGATCTCAAACGGCAGGCGTCTGTTGGAACTTTTCTTACCACCCGGACTCTGATTCCATTCCAGATCAAAAACAATATAATTCATCACATGCCTTCTTCTTTTTTGTTCTTTATGCGCTCTCCCAGTTCATAAAGACCGGTAATCAGCTCTTCCTGGAATCTGGCTCCGTCTGCATCCATGAGGATCCACGCATCCATCTCTTCCTCCTCATGCTCCCACCAGCGGAAATCACAGAGAGTGGTTCCCCTTGACGGTCCGTCAGAACAGTCCACATCCAGAATCGTACACTGCACTTTAAAAATATCAGGATGGAGCAGATACATCAGCGGCACTACATCGTGAATGCTTACCTCTCCTCTGTATTTGCTGGATGAATTTTCCAGGCTGTAACCTGCCAGATCACCGCACAGATTTGCCACAGGATTTCCGGACTGACAAAGCTTGATGATCTGCTGTCTCTTCAGTGTACATTTCAATGTTACATCCAGGCCGCACATCACCAGAGGAACCCCGGAACGGAATACAACTCTGGCAGCCTCCGGATCTGTATAAATGTTGAACTCTGCAGAAGGCGTCACATTTCCGCCCATAGCCGCACCACCCATAAACACGATCTCGCGGATATGCTTCTTCACCTGCGGAAACAATTTCAAAAGCATAGCAATATTCGTCAGCGGACCCGTTGCCACAATCGTTACTTTCTTTCCTTCCGGCAGTCCTGTCAGAAGTCTGTTCAGAAACAGTACCGCATGTTCCTGTTCCGCCTGTCTGGAAGCCGCGGGAAGAACACTCTGTCCAAGTCCTGTCTCTCCATGTACTTCCGGTGCATAAACCGGCTCTCTTGTAAACGGTGTATCCATGCCTTTAGCCACAGGCACATCCAATCCGTAAAATTCTGCAAGATTTAAAGCGTTCCTGGTCACCTTTTCCACCGACTGATTGCCGCAGACAGTCGTAATCGCAAGAAGCTCCAGTTCATCTTTGTGAGCTGCCGCATATGCAAGGGCAATCGCATCATCCGTACCCGGATCGCAGTCTAAAATAATTTCTCTCTTCTCCATTGATTCTTCCTCCTGCATTTTAGTATAACAGAGTTACAGGGGACTTTCAATATTATGAAAAGAGGCTGGCGGAAAAATCCGTCAGCCTCTTCTGCTGCTTAATGTGTTCATATAATTATTTCATTTTTACCACGGAAAGTAAAAATTCTGATGTGTGTAGGACTGATTTTCTTTATGATTCTCCCAGTCTTCAAACAGATTATCTGTATTTTCTTCGTCACCGCCGTCTTTACTGTTTTCTTCATCCGGAACCTGTTCACTATTCTCGCCAAGTGTTACAGCAGCTGTTTTTTCTTTGTAGCTTTCTCCATCTACCACTTCATAAGTAACTTCTACTTCTTCGCCCGGCTCATAATATTCAAGAAGATCTACCAGCGTTTCAATATCTTTTACTCTCTTTCCGTCAAATTCTGTAATGATTGTATTGGCTTTGATTCCTGCCTGATCTGCTGCACCGTCTTCTGTAATTTCTTTTACATAGACACCTGCCGGCATACCATATAACTCTACTGCTTCATCACTGACAGTGGCTCCGGTAATACCAAGAATTCCGTGATTGCCATCCTCGACCTTATCTCTCGGTGTTTCATTCATCAGTTTCTCCAGTACATCCGAAACATCAGAGATTGCAATGGAATAACCCATACCTTCTACCTCGGTGGAAGCCAGTTTTGCAGAATTGATCCCGACTACTTCACCTTTCATGTTCAGAAGTGCACCGCCGCTGTTGCCAGGGTTGATCGCTGCATCTGTCTGAATCAGATTTACGCCATCTTCGTCATCTGCAATCTGTGAGGAATCATCCAGTCTGCGGTTTTTAGCGCTGACAATACCGGTTGTTACAGACTGACCGTAACCGAGTGCATTACCAATTGCCACAACCTGTTCTCCAACCTTCAGATCATCAGAACTGCCGATTGTTGCAATGGAGATCTCATCAAGAGTATCATCGGAAATATCATCAAGTTTTACGGATACGACCGCCAGGTCTCTCTCCTGATCATAACCGTTTACAGTAGCCTCCAGAGAACTTCCGTCAATAAAGGCAACTGATACGGTTTCTGCGCCTTCAATTACATGATAGTTTGTCGCGATCAGGAGTGATTCCTCATTCTTACCAATGATAATACCGGAACCGCTTCCCTCTACTTCCTGTTCCTGCTGAGGTGCATAGGCATAACCGTTGCCAAACTGTCCGTATCCAAAGTAAGTCTGAACTTCCTGAAGTGATTTCGTTGTAATGGATACAACACTTGGCATTGCTTCCTCTACAATATCGCTGACATCCAGAGTACCTTTTGCCGCATTGTCTGTATCGTCCTCTGCATCCTCTTCCTTATCAGTAGTACGTTCAACCTTTGTCTTCGTAAGTGTTACCTGATCGTCCTGAGCAGCTGCGCTGACATTTGTATGATTCCATCCTGTCAGAGCATTCACCCCTTCAAAAGCACCTGCTGCCAGTCCGCCGACAAGCACTGCACATAAACTGATTCCTGCACCTTTTTTGACCATCTTTCTGATCTTTTCGTTTTTTTCATCTTTATTCATCATAATCAAATCCCTCCCTGGATTATCATTTTCTCCTTTTGATAGTTAAGAGTATAGGTGGAAGTTGTGATTAATTTGTGGGAAATATGTGTTTAATTTGTTAAAAGTACCATAATTTGTCTGCTCCTGTTTTTCTCAAACACGCTCTAGCATCATAATATCCATTGCTTCCTGCCTTATTTTTTCTGCCTTTTTATACTTTCCTGCCTGTTCCAGCAAAATTATATAATTCCCTCTTGCCCGAATCCTTTCTTCATCAATAGAAATCCCTCTGAGGGATATAAGCCCGGGAGTATCCAGTATCTCAATAGACCTGAGATAATACTTTTCAATCTCAGAAAAATGAAATGCATTTCCGCCTGCAGTCATCATTGTATATCCCAAAGAATTATAAGTCATTGCCGCATCAACACCATACAATTGAATATTCTTTTTCAGGAGTTTTTCCCTGATTCCCTCTATCTCATGAAGCAATTCAATCGCTTCCGCATATTCTCCCTTTCCACTTAATACAAATGCCAGATAATAACAGGTTAAGGCCAGATCATGCTCATACATTTGCGGATTGGCTTTCATCAGAATTCTCCGATAATGCAGTGCTGTTCTGTAAAACTTTTCTGCCTCGTCATAATCATCGATACTACACAAAAATCCGGCAAAATTATGGCACAAAAGAGCATAGGTATCATATCTAATCCAGACATCTTTTTTATTCTGGAATCCCTCATAAAGCTGAAACGCTTTGTCAAAAGTTTCCTGTGCTTTGTCAATATCTGCTGACATATGCAGATAAGTGGCATAATTACTATAATATACTGCAAGTATACTTAACTCCGGTTCTTTGATTTCTTTTGCTGTTTCTATGATCTCGTCCGCAGCATTGCCCAGTTTTCTGTACATTTTATCCAGCCTTTTTTGGTATCTGTCCATATCTTTCTTCAGAAAAGCTGTATAATTGTTACCTGTCATCAGATACAGAACCTGTGCTTCTTCATCCCGTTCCATTTTATCCAGAAATTTCCAGGCTCTTTCGTACATTCTTTCTGCTGTATCCAGATCTTCATTTTGATCATCGTATAAATTTCCAAGCAAATCACAAAGCCTGCAGAATTCAAAATCCTTTTTATTTTCCAATTCGTAACATTTCAATAATATCTCAGCGACTTCTATTCCTCTTTCATATAATTTTTCCTGCCACAAAAATACTGCATACTCATATAAAATCTGCATTTCTATGTGATATTTTACTGCTAATCTTACAGATTCTTCATAGCAGTCAATGATTTTTTGCACTATCGCAGAATCCAGCCCTTTTTCCGGTTTACTTCCAAAAGTTCGTAATGTATCAATCTGAAGTTTGTTCTCAGCCAGATATCCTTTTATGCAGGACAGGCCCTCCTCCAGAATTTTTTCCATATGAGCTAATTCTGATTTTCTCTGTTCGTCCTGAAGAATTCCAAGTGCGGCATTAATCTCACCACAATCCAGGTACTGCATTGCCTTTTTCATTCTCCACGTAGAATCATTCCCGGAAACAGCATTTTCTGTAACGCTCGTATATAATTCCAGGGTCTGATTCTCTATTTCGTGAATCTGCCGCAACACTTCTCCCCTTTTTATTTGTATTTCATCCAGGCAATTCTTCCATTGATCCTCTCCAGGATTTACTGATATTTTTTGTTGCAGATCAGAAAATTCTGCGTCTAAATCCTTCAACATTTCCCTGAGCTGCTGTAGATTTTTATTATTTGCATACATTGGTATATTACTTAAATCCAATATATTTATACCATCCACTTTTGCTCTTCCATTTTCAAATATCAGCTTGCTTTTCAGACCCGAACTGCGCATCATCTCAACCAGCATATTCAGTTTTATGGAATCTAAATGATGGGCAACACTGTAATAATGTCCTATTTCCCTGTCCAGTCGATTCATAAAATTCCGAACTGGCTGACTGAACTCTTCCGATGTTTCTTTAAAAAAATATGTATAAATAAGAGGATTTCCATTTTTTCTGTACTCTTCAAAAGCAACATCAAACTCTTCTACCGTATATTCACCCAGATTTTTGCCAATAATCATATAAAACATCTGGCTCTCGCGAATATCCTGATTGTACTCCTCCTGTTTCCCTTCCATAGCAATCGCATTCGACTCATCTTCGCAAATAATCAGTTTGATATATACCCCTCGATCCACATAAATATCATTTAGCATACGGACAAAATCACCCAGTTCTCTCCGTTCCTTTTCAAATTCAATAATTGAAGATGCCAGGAAAATTTTAATAACTTTCACTCGTACTTCCTCCCTTCATTATGATTTACCGTTCTCGCAAACTTCTTTTCTTCATTTTATAGAAAAGCCATGGAAAACACAATTCCTCTCTTGTATTTTCTGAAAGAATATAGTACAATGACGGTGTTGCGTGCTGATAGTCACAGTATCCATTCAAGCGGATGCTCCAATGTCAGTAGATTGAATAATCTGATGATGTCCAGTTAATCAAAATTAGCTGAAAATCATAAATCGGTTGCCGAACCAAAGTGCTGAAAACCCAGTGTTTAAGCCAAAAATCGGTGATGTCCTCTTAGTTTAACGGATAAAACAAGCGCCTCCTAAGTCTTGACAACGCTTATCGCTTTTACTACTATTAAAAAATGAGTAGCAGTTCGATTTGAACAGGAGACGCATAAAATTGACAACATAGTCATCGCCAAATAGGCGATAACAACATCGTCAATCAAAATGAAATAACAGCGGGTTACGGTCATGAAAACAGACCTTAATCATATATAAGAGAAGTCGGTGAAATGGCAAAAAACCTTGATTTTAAGCCAAAAAACCGATGCTTGTTCCTTTAGTTAAATGGATATAACAAGTGCCTCCTAAGCACTAGTTGTGGGTTCGATTCCCGCAGGGAACGCTAGATTGAAGCGGAAAAACGATTAGCTAGCTAAGCAGATCGGGATCCGCTTCTTTTATTTTGGAAAGATTCTGATTGTGAGAAGAAGAAAAATCTCAGCTAAGAGAAATGAAAAATCAATTAGCTGCCAGCTAAGCAAAATCGATTTCAGCTAAGCGGTGAAAATATGGTTTCTGCTAATAAAAGTTTTTCGTTGTGATTTTGAAGAAGATAATTTTGATAAATTTGCCGACAAACTGAAAAAGTGTGCGGTGGAATATGTCCACCCTGTCAAGGAACATTCATGGGGCAGCGAGTGGTTAGATTTTACGACCCAGACAAGCATATCATTGAAGTTGGAGAAAACATAAAAACAGTTTGTAAGCGTTTCTTGGACAACGGTATGACACCGGAGCAAGTAGCAGAACGAATGAACGTTCCAATGAAATTTGTAAATGCTTGTATGCGATAAATCCATTTTTTTGGAGGATAAGTTAATGTATTTGAAATTAATAAGACCTACTTGTGAATATGCAGATCAAATTATGCAATACAAGGATGACATGCTTGCAAATAACGACAGTTTTGATGGTTGTGCGGGTCTTGAAGAAGTTGACTCATTTACCGAGTGGATTGACTTTGAAAATCGGTTGAAAAGAAAATATGGAGAAGGATATGTTCCTTCAGAGGTATTTTGGGGAGTTCGAATTGAAGATGAAAAGGTTGTGGGTATTATTGATTATAGACACCCTTTATCACCTTTTTTATTGCAATATGGTGGAAATATTGGTTACAGTATTTTGCCCTCAGAGCGTCAGAAGGGATATGCCGGTGAAATGTTAAAATTATTGTTGGCAATTTGCAGAGAATTTGGTGAAAAAAAGTATTGCTTACATGTGATAAAACAAACGAGGCTTCAAGAAAAACAATCATAAAAAATGGTGGAGTATTGGAAAGTGAAGTCCCTGATGATGTGGGACTGGGCGAGAGTGGAATTATTCAACGATACTGGATAGATCTTTAAGTTGGAGAGTTATATGGATTACAAAATACGAGAGTTAAAACAAAATGAAATCAGTGTATTAAATACTTTTTTGTATGAAGCCATATTTATTTCTGATGGAGTTGAAGCCCCGCCATATGAAATAATAAATCAACCGGAGCTTCAAGTATATGTAACAGATTTCGGAAAGAAAAAGGGAGATATCTGTTATGTATCTGAGTGTGATAACAAAATAGTGGGAGCGGTGTGGGTTCGCATTATGGACGATTATGGACATGTTGATGATGAAACTCCGTCTTTCGCCATTTCTCTTCTTAAAGAATATAGGAATTATGGCATTGGAACAGAATTGATGAAAACAATGATTTCAGAACTTAAGAAGCAAGGATATAAGCAGGCATCATTGTCCGTTCAAAAGAGAAATTATGCTTTTCATATGTATTTTAAATTGGGTTTTGTAATCATCGATGAAAATGAAGAGTATATTATGCTTTGCAAGTTGTAACTCGACACATTCTACCTTATTGAAAAAAGAATATAGAAAGAAAAATCGGAATAGATAAATTCTAGTTGTGGGTACGACTATAAACAGCTTCAAATCATTGAAAAATCAATGGTTTGGAGCTTTATTATTTTTTAGAAAGTGATGAATTTAGATGTTGTGAAACGGCGAATTGTCAGCGGAGCTAACGGCACGTTATAATAGATGCTTTTATCTCCCTGACTGCGCTGTCAGTCTGCATAAATCACTTTGTCAGCGGAGAAACGGCA
>NZ_JBQHXR010000013.1:0-70122 GCF_052063365.1 Blautia sp. HCP3S3_G3
CCAGATACAGAGAAATGTCCATTCCTATGGCTCCTTCTTCTGAGATATTTATTGATGATATATTGAAAAAATCCTTGATATTCAAGGAAAAAAGACTTGACTTAATAGGGAGGAATACAAAATGTTATTTTTAGAATATCCACCATGCACGACATGTAAAAAAGCAAGAAAATGGCTGGAAGAGCATGGAGTTTTTTTTGAGGCACGCAATATTAAAACAGAAAATCCGACGGCAGAGGAGCTGAAGGAATGGCATCAGAAAAGCGGTCTGCCCCTGAAAAAGTTTTTCAATACCAGCGGCCAGCTGTACAAGGAAATGGGGCTGAAGGACAAGCTTCCGGACATGTCTGAGGAAGAGCAGTATCAGCTTCTGGCTTCTGACGGAATGCTGGTAAAACGTCCGCTGCTGATTGAAGAGAATCAGGTTCTGGTCGGATTTAAAGAAGCAGAATGGGCAGAGAAAGTGTTGTAAGACTTATACGCCTTCAACAGTATTGATGATAAATAAAAAGCTCTTTTTTCTGGAAAAATGGGCAATATTCATGCAAAACTAAAATAATGACACATAGATATAGAAAAAATGACTATTTTTCGCACACAAAAGATGGTAATTTATAGATATGTTGATACGGAACTATTTATTTTAAGAAAGGAGTATTTACAAAATGAAAAGAAAAGTAGTCAGTATTTTATTAACAGGAGCTATGCTGGTTTCCATGCCGGCAGCACAGGTATTTGCGGAAGAAGCTGAAGGCGGTGAGCAGACAGTTGTGAAATTCCAGACATGGAATCCGGGCGAAGGTGAGGTTACCGAGCAGTTGATTGCAATGTTTGAAGAAGAACATCCGGATATCAAAATTGATTATACCTATATGCCTTATACGGATCATGTGGAGAAATTAAAAGTGGATATTTCCGCAGGAGATGCAGCAGATGTATTTGGCGTTCAGACAGGTGCTATGTATAATGAATTCCGTGATTTTGAGGAAGATCTGACACCGTATATGACAGAAGCGTATGGTGAGGATTGGGAATCAAACTTTAATGAATACGCAATGTCTCTTCTGAAAGCCGGTGATGATAAATATTATGGACTGCCTCTTGGACTGAGTTATGCAGGTTATGTATGGGCAGATATGTCCTACTTCGAAAAATATGGTCTGGAGCTTCCGACCAATTATGAAGAGTTAAAGGCAGTATGCCAGGCTTTCCGTGACAATGGAGAATATCCACTGGTCATCGGTGCAAAGGATTCCTGGATTAACATTGATATGTGGATGAATATTGCCGGTGATATCAATGCAGAAAAACTGTATTCCGCACTTGAAGGCGAAACACCATTTACGGATGAAGACCTGGTGAAGTCTTTTGAAATCTGGCAGAATTGTTTTAAAGATGGTATTTTCCAGGATGGAGCTCTTGGTGTAGGTATGTATACAGATTCAACGGATATGTTCCAGAAAGAAGGATCTGTACCGATGATTACCAATGGTTCCTGGGCATTGGGAGCTTATCTTGATGTAGATGATCAGAGTCAGACAGTATATAACAGTGAAGGTGCTGATCATGAAATGTTCCTGCTTGACTGGAATGGTGATGGACAGATTGCTCATACACAGGAAGCAATCGATGTAGCACTCTCAATCAACAATCAGTCTGAAGTAAAAGAGGCAGCATGGACATTTGTAGACTGGATGATGGATAAAGGTGCTGATTTCCTGATTAATGGACATCTGCAGTATGTTCCTGCCCGCAATGACATGGAACTGAATGTAGAAGGCTTAAGTGAAGACGGAATGGCTAATCTGGAATACGCTGTAGAACAGGGCAAAGACAATGTTGGCGGATACAGAGAAATGGCATACGCAGAACTGAAAGAAGTTATTATTAATGAACTTGCAGAACTTGCACTGGATAGCATAACACCAGAAGATGCAGCAGCTATTATTGAAGAAGCATCTCAGGTTCAGGAAAGATAACGATATTGATGCAAAAGGCTGCCGGCAGCAGGCAGCCTTTTGTTTTCGGCAAAAGGTGTCATAGGACAGCTGCAGTTGTCTGCTGTGAAAGGAGGAGAAATAGATGCACCTTAATTACAGAAAAAAAGACAGTCTGACCAGCTTTATGTTTGTTGTTCCTCTTCTGGTTTTATTTCTGATATTCTTTGCTTATCCGATTGTATATAATTTTATTATCAGCTTTTATGACTGGAATGGAGTAAGTCCTGAAAAAGTTTTTGTCGGACTGGATAACTATAAAAAATTATTTTCAGATCCTATTATGCATAAATGCTTCAAAAATTTTTGCTGGATTGCAGTCGCAACAACGTTGATTCAGGCAGCTCTTGGAATTGTACTGGCATCGTTTTTTATCAGAAAAATCAGATTATCCGGATTTTACAGGATTTTGTTTTATCTTCCGGCAATCTGTACATCAACAATTATAGGTACTGTCTTTTCAAAAATATTTGAAACAAACAGAGGTTATTTGAATACCATCCTTCGCATGATTCATCTGGATGCGCTTTGCCAGCCCTGGCTGGCGTCTCCGAAAACGGTTCTGGGCTGCCTGATTTTTGTTAATATATGGCAGTGGACCGGATACAGTATGCTGATGTATTACACAAATATGCTGAATATTCCTCAGGATCTTTATGAGTCAGCAACAATTGATGGAGCAGGAAGCTTTAAACAGTTTATTTATATTACATTTCCACTTCTGAAAGGAACACACATTACATTGATTCTTTTGGGTGTTCTTGGTGCTTTGAAGTTTTTTGACCTGTCATATGTTCTGACAAAGGGCGGTCCTGCCCATGCAACAGAAAGTTTTTCAACGTACATTTATACGAAATCGTTTAATACTTTTAAGCAGGGAGAAGCCTCCACCATTGTAGTATATATGTTTATCATTGCAATGGTATTAACGGTTCTGCAGCTAAGGTATTATTACAAAAATGAAAAAGAGGAGATGAGCGGCCGATGAAAAATTCTTTGCCTTACAGGATTGTAACACAGATTGTATGCATCATTGTGCTGGTCATTGTAATGTTTCCATTATGCCTGATGCTGGAGAAATCTCTGGCTGTAAATGGATTTGGAAATTATCTGAAGGTATTTGAGTATTATAATCTGATTCCTAATATTACTACCAGTATCATTGTAGTTGGAGGAACGCTTCTGGTAGTTGGTATCGTGGTTTCTATGGCAGCATATGCGTTTTCGAAGCTTCATTTTCCGTGTAAAAGGGCGATTTATTATCTCCTTCTTACCGCAATGATGATTCCGGCTTCTGCAACCATTTTTCCACTTTATCAGATTGTCAGAGGGCTTCATCTGAATAATACAGGATGGTCTCTGGTTTTTCCGTATGCAACAGGAAGTGCATGCTTTAACCTGATGATTCTGACGAATTACTATAATGCTTTGCCGGATGAGCTGCTTGATGCGGCCAGAATTGATGGTGCCGGTAAATGGAAAACATTCTGCAAGATCATGCTCCCGATTGCAAAACCGGGGCTTGTGTTTGTTCTGATTCAGACATTCCTGTCATCCTGGAATGAACTGCAGATGGCTATGATCTTTATCAATGATACGGATAAACAGCCAATGTCTGTAGTCCCGCTGCGTTTCGCACAGACCACATTGAGTACTGGATTTACGATCAATAATCTGTTTGCGGCATGTATTATCTGTCTGTTTCCGATTGCCATATTCTACACGCTGGCTTCCAGACAGCTGATGGAAGGATTGACGGCAGGAGCAGTCAAAGGATAGGTTTTTATGAAAAGAAATGCTTCGTACAAAAGAACCAGTATTGTAAAAAGAATCAGTATAACGAATATTCTGATTTTCCTTCTGGTATCCATATTCAGTATTGCAGGTACATTGAAATTGAATATTCAGTATCATGTCAGCAGAGATGAGAAGATGATGGATGTTTACATTTCCAATACTCTGAGCTCTGTGGATAATAAACTGAAGGATATGGGGCGGGTGTCTCTGATTGCCTTTTCAGACAACCGGGTACAGGAAATTCTGAAGGGATTCGGATACACCTATCAAGAAGAGGTGGAGAATGAGGAATATCTGAAAAATCTCTATTTTTCTATGATTTCCATCAGGGATGATATTAAGGGGATTTATATGTTTAATAACGAAACCATGGTTTTTTATCGTGATTCCGCTTCCCCTTCTCTTGGACTGGAAAGAAATGTGGATGAGTTTTTTCAGGTAGTAAAAAGTAATGCTGATTTTGAAACAAACATTTCAGGATGTCATTTATATATGGATGGATTTCCGGAGGGTTTTCGATATTCGGATACATATAAAAATGATATTTTTCAGAGAAATAATATTTATCTGGTGAGACCGATACGAAGTTTTTCTCCTTATGAAATTATCGGATATATTGCTCTTCGGACACCAATCCGAAAGATGAAGGATATCTGTGATGAATATCTGGAAAAGGATATTTCCTATGTCATTGCAGATGAAAATAATCAGATTGTCTGTTGTTCTGATCAGGATTCCATAGGTGAGAATCTGGCAGATGAGGACTCAGAAATCTATGAGGAAATTACTGACAAAAAAGGAACATTTACCACAAAAATCGGTGGAAAAAAGTATTTGTGCGCTTATCAGAAGTCTGATTACAGTGGTATGCTTCTGATCACGATGAAGACGTATGCTTCGATCTATCTTGAAGTCAGAGAATTAGTAGTCTGGTGTCTGCTTCTGGCCGTTTTGTGTTCGCTGATTGTCTTGTTCAGTGTTCAGAAAATGACCAGGAAAAATCTGAAACGTCTTGTCGATTTTTCTGTGGAGGTTGAGAATTTTCAACCGGATGACCTGATCAATCATTATGAAATTCATCGCATGGATGAAGTAGGAATTTTGAAAAATTCGTTTAATAACATGATTGACAGAATCAATAAGCTGGTCATTTCGGAATATCGCGCACGCGACCAGCTGCAGAAAGCCGAGATTTCAGAACAGAAAATGGCGATGCTTTATCTGAAACAGCAGATAAATCCTCATTTTCTTTACAATACTCTGGATATGATACGGTTGAAAGCAGCTATCAATGGAGATGCAGAAGTTTCTGAAATGCTGATGAAACTGGTGAAATTTTATCGCCTGAGTACCCGTGTGCATTCATCCATGGTGACAGTAAAAGAAGAAGTGGAAATGCTGGATGCCTACATGAGTCTGATGTGTTACCGGTATTCGGAACTGAACTATCAGACAGAGATTTCGGAAGAGGTTCTGGGGCTGGAAATCCCGAATTTTACCCTGCAGCCGCTTCTTGAAAACAGTTTGATGCATGGTTTGAAGGATCGGCGATATTGCGGAACAATCACTTTGAAAATATTCAAAGAGCGGGCGGAAGAACAGGTGCTTTCCATCTGGATCATTGATGACGGAGTTGGAATTTCTCAGGAAAAACTTGACGAACTGAATGGTTACAGCAGGGAAAGTGCGGAGAGTATTTACCGGACCCAGTTTGAGGTACAGGGTGAGGCTGCACATCTGGGAGTCGTGAATGTGATCAGCAGACTGAAACTGTATTATCAGAGTAACTGCAGTATCTGTTATTCCAAAAATGAAGCAGGCGGTACAAGTGTCCATATTCAGATTAAGGTGGAAAGTGAGGAAAGATGAATTTATGCAGAGTTCTTCTGGTAGATGATGAAGCCATGATACTGGAAGGCTACCAGAAGGTATTTGACTGGAAGCAGTATCAGTGTGAAGTTGTTGGTACAGCCATGGATGGGGAGGAAGCCGTAAGAAAAGCGGAAGAATTGAAGCCGGATATTGTAATCATGGATATTAATCTTCCCAAATTGAATGGACTGGAAGCAATTAAGGAGATCCAGAATCAAACAGAGGATTCCAGGCCTGTCTATGTGGTGGTAGTGACCGGATATGATGATTTTTCCTATTGTCAGGAAGCACTGCGGCTGCGTGTATCGGATTTTATTCTGAAGCCTATTGACTTTGAAAGCTTTGTGCCGGTGCTTGAGAAGCTGGTGGAAAAGGTGATGAACAATCCCAGACGGCGACAGGTGATTTCCGGAACTCTGGAAAAGATTGTTGCATATATGGAGCTGCATCTGGAGGAAAAGAATGTTAGTCTGACTCTTTTGGCGGAACAGATGGAGATGAATCCGGCGTATATCAGTCAGCTGTTTAAGAAAGAACTGGGTATCGGTTATCATGCGTATCTGAATCAGATGCGGGTAGAGCGGGCGAAGAAGTACCTGACAGAAAGTGATGAATCCATTACTCTGGTGGCGGAAAAAGTTGGTTTCAGTGACTACCGGGTTTTTACAAAAGTATTTAAAAGTATTATGGGGGAAACACCTTCGCAGTTCAGAAAACGATGAGATTACAGGAAAGTAATCTTTGATGAAAAAATATTGTGAAAGCGAATTTATGGTGATAAAAGGATACTGTGGAAGTAAATTCTTCACAGTTCAAAAAATAAAATTCCAGATAAGGAAAACGGGAGGCAAAAACGATGATTTTAAAGTATGAAGAATTCAGAGACAAGATGACAGGATGCTGGGTCGGAAAGAATGTGGGAGGTGTTCTTGGCGCTCCGTTTGAATGTACACGTTCCATTCCGAATGTTGATTTTTACATTCAGGATCTTACTATGGGACCGCCTGCCAATGATGACCTGGATCTGCAGATCGTATGGCTGGCAGCTGTAGAGCGTTACGGAAGAAATGTAAACGCATCGATCCTAGGTGAATACTGGCTTTCCTATGTAATCCCCAACTGGGTGGAATATGGTACAGGAAAAGCAAATCTGAAAGCCGGACTGGTACCTCCGATGAGCGGGGAAGTGGATAATACTTACAAAGACAGCAATGGCTGCTGGATCCGTTCAGAAGTATGGGCATGCCTGGCACCTGGGCATCCGGAAATTGCAACCAGATATGCCTATGAAGATGCAATCGTAGACCATGCAGGCGAGGGCATGTACGGGGAAATTTTTACCGCTGCTCTTCAGAGTGCGGCATTTGTGGAAAGTGACAGAGAGAAGCTGGTGGAAATCGGTCTGTCCTATATTCCGGAAGACAGCATGATGGCAAAAGCAATCCGCAAGGCAGTAGAATGTTATCACAATCATGTGGACTTCCTGGAAGCAAGGAAACTGGTGCACAATGCAGCTCCCGGTACATTTGGTATTCAGGGAAAGAAACTCAGTGAAATTCCTGAAAAAGATAACGAGGGAATGGAAATCGGCGCACCGGGATTTGATGCACCGGAAAATGTGGCATTTACTGTTCTGGGACTTCTGTATGGAGAAGGTGATTTCGGAAAGAGTCTGATCTACGCAAATAACTGTGGAGAAGATACTGACTGTACCTGTGCAACTCTTGGTGCTCTGCTTGGTATTATTTACGGTGCATCCGGACTTCCTGAGAAATGGACAAGCCCGCTGAATGACAAAATTGTAACTATGTGTATTGACAAGACAAGCCATGGAATCTGGGTACCTGATACGGCAACCGAACTTGCGGAACGTATTCTTCGTGATGTACCGGGCTTCTTGGGACAGGATCTCTGCGATGTATTTGCACCTGGCGGTATGGAAATTCAGTGCCGTGAAGGAGATGAACTGTTCTGCAGCAAGACAACCGATTATCTCCCGAGAATCAATGGAAATGGCATTTCGGAGGAACTGCCGATCCGTGATCTGTGTGCACTGCCGTCTTATGTTGCAAGATATGAGTTCCCGGCCTTCAGTGTTATGATCGATTATGAGGATTCCGTATTCTTCAAACGCGGAGAAACAAGAAAATTCAAAGTAAAAGTGGTAAACTCCAACACCATGAGAGAACAGCAGTGGGTCAAAATCAAACTGTATCTTCCGGATGGCGTGGAAACCGTGGGCGCTTCAGTTGCAGAACTTCCGCTGAATAACCTGTATCTTGCCTGCGCAGAGAAAGAATTTGAACTTAATACAGAGGCATTTAAAGAGAGCCGACTGGAACTGATCGTGGATATTTCCCTGGCAGGAAGACATTCCAGCGGACCGGTAAAAGTGGTTCTGTTTGCCGGTGAATAATGGATTTTTTGAGAGGGAGATAGATAAATAAAGGGAATGAAGCTGCACGATTTGTGCAGCTTTGTTTCCTTTATGGACCGGGGCGTGTTTGAAAATAAAACACTTAGGGATAGAAATGAATATGAGAAAAGAAGTATGCATTGACAGTAATATAGAGGGAAATATGCAGAAAAAAGCATGTCTTGGTATCGATATCGGAGGGACCTCTGTTAAATTAGGACTGTTTGATTTAGAAGGTGCTTTGTTGGAAAAATGGAGTATTCCGACAAACAGAGAACGAAATGGAGCAGAGATTATTCAGGATATTGCAGCATCTGTGAACCGGAAATTATACGAACGAAAACTGAAACCGGAGCGGTTGACCGGCATTGGAGCAGGCGTGCCGGGACAGGTATCAGAGGATGGAATGGTCCTTCTGGCAGAGAATCTTGGATGGCAAAATGTACCGCTTGGAAGAGAACTGTCAGAACAAACCGGATTGCCTGTCCGGACAGAGAATGATGCGAATCTGGCGGCTTTTGGAGAAGCATGGAAGGGAAGTGCCAGGGATTGTCACAGTATGATGTTTGTCACTCTTGGGACGGGAATCGGTTGCGGAATTGTGGTGAAAAATCAGATTCTGACAGGTGTATATGGGACTGCAGGAGAGATTGGGCATATGCATGTGGAAGATCGTATGCCGGTTCCATGTGTCTGCGGGAAATATGGATGTCTGGAGCAATTGGCTTCTGCAACAGGGCTTCGCTGGATGGGAGAAAGAGCACTGGAGCAAACCATGGAACCCTCTCTTTTAAGAAATGAAAAAGTATCAGCCAAAACAGTTTTTGAAGCTGCCGGAAAAGAAGATCGGGTGGCTGTACAGATAGCAGAGCGGTTTGGAAAATATCTTGGAAAAGCGCTTGCAGATTGTACCTGTCTGCTGAATCCGGAGATGATCGTAATCGGCGGAGGCGTGACAAAAGGCGGTCAGATTGTGCTGGATTATATTGAAAAATATTACCGACAGTACGCATATGAACCATTTGGCGGTACAAAACTGCGACTGGCTTCTCTTGGAAATGATGCCGGTATTTATGGAGCGGCAAGGCTGATAATGATGGATAAAACTGATACATTTTAAATAAAATAACGGATACATTGGATTTGTATACGGACTTGAATCTTTTCCGGTGTATTAGTGATTTCACAGTTGTATTGGTGATTTTACAGTATAACAAATTGGAAAACCAGATAGAAAACCAGCTGAAAAATTAGATTGGAGAAAGGGATTTTGGAGTGTTATGAACAGGAAGAAAGAATGTGAAATTGGGGTATATTATTTTCCAAATTACCATGTGGATCCCAGAAATGAGAAATGGCATGGCAGAGAATGGACGGAATGGGAACTTGTGAAGAATGCAAAACCGCGGTTTGAGGGACATTATCAGCCTCGCGTACCTGCCTGGGGATATGAAGACGAATCCAGACCGGAGGTTATGGGAAAGAAAATCAGGGCAGCAGCAGATCATGGAATCGATGCGTTTATCTTTGACTGGTACTGGTATAACGATGGACCCTATCTGAACCGTGCTCTGGAACAGGGATTTTTGAAAGCAGAGAACAGCAAAGACTTGAAGTTTGCTCTTATGTGGGCAAATCATGACTGGACAGATATTCACCCGTGTACGAGACATCTGGATCCGCCTGTTCTCGCAGAGGGTGTGATTACTCCGGAAACTTTTGAAAAAATGACAGATTATATTATCGAAAATTATTTTACGCAGGAGAATTATTGGAGGATAGACGGAGATCTGTATATGTCCTTTTACATGCCGTCCAATCTGGTACAGGGATTTGGAAGTGTGGAGAAAACAAGGGAAGCGCTGGAACGCTTCAGAAAGAAGACAGCAGACAGAGGACTTGGCGGACTCCATCTGAATTCTGTTGTGTGGTGCAGACAGATTTTGCCCGGAGAGATTATGGTGGAGGACATTAACAGGTTCTTAAAAGACCTTGGTTTTGACAGTGTATCTTCTTATGTATGGGTACACCATTACCTTCCGGAAGACAGGCTGACAGTGCCTTACGATGAGATGATAAAGCACAGTGTGCCGTTGTTTTCTGAATATACAGAGACATACAATGTCCCGTATTTCCCCAATATTACAATGGGCTGGGATCCGTCTCCACGCACGATTATGACAGATCGATATGAGGTGCTGAACTATCCGTATACAGCGATTGTTACGGACAATACACCGGAAAAATTCAAGGCTGCGCTGGAAGAAATGAAGCGATTTACAGAGGAAAATCATACAAAAATGTTTACGATCAATGCCTGGAACGAATGGACAGAAGGAAGCTATCTCGAACCGGATGAAACGTATGGCATGGGTTATCTTGAAGCGATTCGAGATGTTTTTCTGGGGTAGAGCGTGTTCGAAAATTCATTCCCGCCATCTGTATGCCCCACTTTGCGGGAAATTTGCCTCGCATTCGGTCAACATAGCCCGCTATGCCTCCCTCATTTGAGTCAAATTTCCCACAAATTGTGACGCACATCTGTCGGAAAGTAATTTTCAAACAAGCTCTAGAGTGGAAAAAAGAATTATTTAGATAAATATGCAGTCTTACTGAAAGGCACAAGACGAGTTGGGAAATCAACTATTGCAGAGTGTTTTGCTAAAAACGAATATAAGTCATATATTTTAATAGATTTCTCGAAAACGACGAACAATATACGGGAATGTTTTGAAGACATAGGAAATATGAATCTTTTTTTCCTAAGGCAAGCATTAGCGCTAAGGTAAATATCGTGAAAAGTATTATTAAAACTGGATAATAAGTCAGTGAATTCCCGATTTATCATATAGAGATTAATCTATGGACAAATCGGGAATTTGAAATGAAGATGATATAAAACGATGATTTTGATATACTAAGAGTACATTACTTATTTTTTATCAAATACGCATATTTTCGCATCTGCGTTCGCAGCAGCTGTTCAACACGTCCGCAAATTTCTATAGGATAAAACCCGGCAAGCTGTTCTAATTCTTCCTGAATATTTTTGAAAGAAAAATGAAAATGCAGCTGGACTCCGTATAAGTTCTCTGCTTCTTCCAGTTGGTTATCAAAATCAGTGCTGAATGGTTTCGCCTCAATTTTATTTATGCAGTCCTCTACAGACAGATGGAGAGGATAATCCTGGGTTATGTCTGCAAACAGGCAAAGTCCCTGATCAAAAATTGGGCTTAAGGAATATTGCTTTGTTTCTTCATCATAAATAACAGCGATATTATTTGTATGACGATCTTCATTCAGAAAAAAAGCGTCAATCTCCAGCATTGCAGTGATATATGAACCAAAATTACTGATGTGTGTAAGCTTTTCTGTCTTTTTTACCAGGTATTCAATACGTTCCGCTGTTTCGGGAAATTCTGAAAGTTTGAGTGCAAGACTCTCTCCGGTATATTGGCGATGTAATTTTTCCAGAGGAATCAGCATCTGATTCTGGTTTAAAAAATCCTTGCTGGAACAGCCACGGATCAGATTTCCCTTATATTCAATCTGAACGGGTTGATATGTTACAAAAGGATAAGGCAGACTGCTTTTTTGCAGGAGACGGGAGATAAGAACTTCAGAAAAGCTTTCATATCCCATATAATCTGCTTTGTACCATGTGTCTTCCACTTTCCATTTGCGCTGATCACCTTTGGAAGTATGATCTGTTTTATGAAGTGGGGAACAGGTACCAAGATGAACTTTTTTCATGAGGCTTATTTCTTTTTGCAAGGGACCTGTTTCTCTTTGCATGAGTCCTATTCCTCCTTTTTCAGAATCATGATCCACTGGTGATCACCTGCCATTCGTCCCTGTGTTTTCTCAATAATTAACAAAGGATCATAAAAGGGAAGTCCCATTTCACGCAGGATTTCCTTCGCATGGTCGCGGGTTCTGGGAAAGCATCTGTCTTCCAGAAAATATTCAAAATCACTCCAGTCCGGATTGGTTACTACTCCGAAAGCACGCAGCGGAATCTCATCTGTATAGTTCTGAATGCTGATTTTTTCATGTTTGAAATCAATATCAATGGTTGTACAGAGATTATTGCGATTCATGAAATTCATACGCATTTTAACATCTGGGTCATCGCTGAAATGATGTGCCCGTTTGATCTGACTATAGATTGTCTGGCGGGATACATGAAATTGTTTCGCAATATTTGTAATCTTCATACCCTGCTGCTGCAGTGCAAGAATCTGCGCAATCTGCTGTTCGTTAAAGGAATTTTTTCTGCCGGTGGAATGTTTTGCACAGATGTAATGCTCTTCACAGAAGTGCTGCTCTGGATAAACCGATTCTTCTGCTGTGCAGTGGCTGCTCTGTGCATTTCTGGCAATTTCACGAAGTTTGTCGAGGTCAGTGGTTCCAAAAATTTCCATGATTTGATGTTCAAAATCTGTTTTCATATTATCACCTCTTATTTTTTGAGTATAGCATGCAGTAAAAAAAGTGTCAAGAAACTATTTATTGACACTTTTGGACATGGAATACAAAGTTCTTATTTTTAATACATCGTTTCGTAAATAACTATACAAATAACGAAGAATATTTCTTCGAGTGTGCATGGTAAAAAACGCAGGCGTAGCGGGCTACGCTGAGGCTTTTTATTATGCGCAATCGTAGATGCATTCTGCAATTTTAACAAAAAGAGGAAGCAAAAATATTACATAACTAAGATATATTTTATATACAGGCATCAGAAACGTATATGATATAATGAGGTATCTGAAAGTTCGTGAAGAAGTGAGATACGATTACTGTTCCACACATTGCCGATTACAGGTTGAAGCAATGGGATGATATCCATGAGGATATGGAAAGGAGAAAGCGTATATGAAGGAAAAAGCAGGAAAGGTTTTGGGGATTGTTTTGCCGAAAAAAACAATGTCAGGAAGAGGAATGTCAGCGAAAACAATGTCAGGAAAGACAGTGCCAGCGAGAGCAGTATCAGGAATAGAAATATCGGGGCGGGTAATGAACGGGAAAGTAACGCCGACGATGGTAATTGCGGGGCTGGCAGCGACTGGGATAATGATGACGGGGCTCTGTCAGGTGGGAGCAGAAACGGTTGATGTGCCGAAGCCGCAGATGTCCTACGAAGAATATCCGCGAATCGACGGATCTCTGGCATGTGTACCGCTCTGTGAAGCACTTGCAGTGGAAATGACAGGCTGTACAGATGCACAGGCAGAGGAAACGATGGCGGATTTTACCAATACGAATCCCTGCTATCTCCAGCTTGCGCAGGGAAAAACAGACATTCTTCTGGCTTATGAACCTGCAGACAGCACGAAAAAAGAACTGGAAAATTATGATCCGCTGGATATGGATCCTGTGGGAAAAGATGCACTGGTATTTATTGTAAATGAAGATAATCCGGTGGAAAATCTGACGCAGCAGCAGGCATACGATATTTATACCGGGAAAATCACCAATTGGAGTGAAGTTGGCGGTGAGGATATAGAAATCAAAGCTTTTCAGCGTCCGGAAACCAGCGGAAGCCAGACCATGATGCGCAAACTTCTGATCGGTGATGCACAGATGGCAGAGGCGGAAAAAGAAATGATCGCCTCCGGGATGGATGATATTATTGAAGCACTGAAAAAATATGATAATTCTGCCAATGCCCTTGGCTATTCTGTATATTATTATGCATCAGAAATGTTCCGTCAGCCGGGGGTGAAATTCCTTCAGATAGACGGTACAGAGCCAAATAATGAAACCATAAAATCCGGAGATTATCCACTGATCAATGAGTTTTATTGTGTAACAAACGAACAGTCCTCAGAGCGTGCTAAGGAGATAAAAACATGGCTTTTATCAGAAGAAGGACAGGATTTTGTGGAGGGATGCGGGTATGTTCCGGTTATGTAGAACTGATAAAAACAGACGATTTTTCAGAGTTACTGTCGCAGCCGTATGCCTTCTGACAGGCGGGATTTTTCTGACAGAAAATAAATGTCAGGGCGAGGAAATCGCCACGATTGATCCTATATCTTCCCGAACAATTGCCGGTACGGCAGCTCCGGACAGTAAAGATACTGCAGCAGATTTAACATCTGTGAATGATAAGGATACTGCAGCAGATTTCACGTCTGTGAATGACAAAAATACTGCAGTAGATGCAGAATATTCGGATGATACGAATGCTGCTGTTATTCCGCCTGTCTGTGGGGAGGATGAATATGTGCTGCTTTCTGTGGGAGATAATTACGCGGAACTATACGATGGGCAGGGAAATTATTTGTCGCGGTGCCGTGCCTGCATGGACAGTACTTATGAAATCTGTACAATAAAGAAAAAATATGTTCTGGACTATGCAGATGATACTGCGTGGAGTGTATACAGCATGCCGGAATTGCAGATCATTAAGGAATATCCTGTGGACGATTATCAGATTCAGATCAGTGGAGAGGTATTTCTGGTTACAGATCGTCATAGCGGGGCATTTGCATTGTATGATTGTCATGGTGATATTTTATATGAATCCGGGGATTGGACAGAAGGACAGGAATTCTATGATGAGGAGTCCGTTCCGGATAAATCTTTGCAGGAAGCAGGATATGAGGAGTCCGATTCGGATAAATATTCGGAGAAAGCAGAATATGAGGAGTCCATGCAGAAAAATATCGATGAGTTCTCGATGAATGAGTATTTTCTGGGAAGGATTCTGGTGTTGGATGACGGATATCTGATTGGCTCCATCAGAATGACGGATGATGGGTATTTTGCTGCCGGAAATCCGGTATGGGTCAGCAGAGACGGGAATCAGAGCAGAGTAATTACAGACGAGTATCTGACGGAAGAGTTTGCGGAATGGAATCTTCAGGAATTTGGAAATAATGTTTTTGTTTTTGACTGGAATGAAGATACCGGTGCGATTTATAATCTGGACGGAAATATGCTTCTGGGTGATATTGTATCGTATTTAAGTACATACGCGGATGATGAATTTTGTTCTGTATTTAATTCCGGCGAGAATTATCGGATATCTCTGGTGCTCAGAGAAATGGACGGAATGTGTCTGATTTATAATACCGATCTGGAAGAATGCGGAATCATGAATGTTCCTGAGGATGGATACTGGAGCAGCAGATATGCCGGAGGATTTGTAACAGGAGTATCTTACCGGCAGCTGGACGGAAAAGAATGTGAAGGCTTTGTAAAGTATCGAAATACCTGCTGGTACCCTTATGTCTCGGAGGAAAATGCAGGTGTGATCTATGCAGACGGGGAACAGATTTCCGTTCCTATGGAGCCGGGGGAAACTCTGAGTACCCTGAATGATGCCTATCTGATAAAAGGAAAGTATGTGGATGAAAACTATTCAGAACTTCTTATCAACCGCAAAACAGGAGAGACACTTCTGGAGTCAGAATGGAGAGAAAATGGAAATATTTATTTTACATTGGGGTCAGATTATTGTATCATAACAGAAGATAAGGAAAGTGATAACGGGTATGAAACAAAAATAAAAATCATGGATGAGGAAGGGAAGATCTGCTTTGAATCAGAGAATGTGAGGGCATCTGTCTGGAAAAACGGATATATTGTTCTGGACCGCGGAATCTACCATGGAATTGCTGACCGAAATGGAAACTGGATTATAAAAACTGTAAACGGATGGGAAGAATAGTAAATGAAAGATGCATGTACAATTACTGAATTGTATCGCCGGATTGGAAAGACATTTCGCTCCATGGGAGCCGATCAGGTTGTGCTGCTCAGTTCCAGAAATAGCCCGGATTCATCATGTGAAATGATTCTGGAAATTGCTGTGGACGGGAGTGTAAAGGCAGAAAGTCTGCAGGAGAAATGCAGAGAATTATGGCCTCATATCGAGATAAAAATCACCTGTCCGGGAGAGGATTCCGACATTTTTTTTGAGGAAGAGATGATGTTGGATGGTATTCGATTATAAGAAATGCTAGAGCGTGTTTGAAAATTCATTTCCGCCATCTGCACGCCCTACTTTGCAGGAAATTTATCTCGCATTCGGTCAACATAGCCCGGAAAAATAAATGACTATTTATATCACGCAGGCAAGTAATATAGCCGGTTATTTATTATTCGATGTACTAAATCTTGTGATTAAAATTAGATTAATAATAAGGAGGAAGACAAAGTGAATGGCAAGTTTATTACAAGAGATGATTTTCAGACAGAAGTACTGGAAAATGGTGTCGTAAGAACAATCAAGGGGTATATTGACGATCTTATGGTAGCAGAATTGATATGGAAAAAAGGTCAAGAGGGTGCAGTACATTCTCATCCACACCGTCAGTGTGATTATGTGGTAAAAGGAACCTTTGAGGCCAATGTGGATGGCGAAAAAAAGATTCTTGGCCCGGGAGAATGTTTTTATGTGGAGGCAAATGTACCTCATGGACTGATTGCACTGGAGGATGATGCTGTGGTTCTGGATATTTTTACACCGATGAGAGAAGATTTTATCAAAAAATAACCATGAATAGACAGCCAGGCATACAGAATGAAACTTCATTTCATTTTGTATGCCTGGTTGAATTTACAGAGAGCCGGGATGGCTCCTCAGTCTTTTAATCTTTTAATAATTTCTTTGTCAGTTTCTTGACTTTCTTTTTGCATTTCCCGCAGGCTTTTCCTGCCTTGGTGGCTTTTTTGACTTCTTTGAAAGAGGTGGCACCGTTTGCCACGGCACGGGCGACATCTCCTTTGGTTACTTTATAGCAGGAGCAGATGACTTTGTCCGGATTCATATTACAGTACCAGAGATGGTGCGGAGTATACACGTGCGCCGAGTTCGCTGTCCAGCATGTACAGGCTCTTCGGGTCATCGCCGAACAGTTCGAATTTCTTGATGAGACCGTCGGCATTGGTTTCTTCCTCACCCTGTTCCTTTACGAACCAGTCAAGGAACTGCATGGTACGGAAGTCCTTTACAGTATATGCTGCATCATAAATGTTATGGATCAGGCTTGTGACATACTGTTCATGTTTTAAGCCTTCTGCGAGTACCGCTTTGGCACTTGTAAGCTCTACAGCCGGTTTGTCGATTGCTTCAAGAACAATTTTCTCTCCGTTGTTCTGCAGATACTGGATAAAGAGCATTGCATGGTCGCGTTCTTCCTGTGCCTGAATCTTATACCAGTTGCCGAATCCATCCAGACCATGATCATAATAATAGTTGGAGAAATCCAGATATAAGTATGCGGAATAGAATTCTTTATTTACCTGCTGATTTAACAGTTCTACTACTTTTTTGTCTAACATAATATGTCCTCCCTTAAGTGTATTGATTTTTGTCTTTATCATAACAAATTTTGCTTCATATGGGAACAATTTTCTCCGGAAAATATGAGTATTCTCATAAAAATTGAGTTTTCTCATAAAAATAGGCGGAGTGGTTGGATGCAAAATCAATACAAATGAATTGAAATAGCAATGATTATGTAATATAATAGAAAAGAAATGGAGGAATGATGAATGGCTAGTACAATTCAAATACGTGTTGATGATGAGTTAAAAAGCAAAGCAGATCAGTTGTTTAAAGATCTCGGAACAGATACAAATTCTGCAATCAGGATGTTTTTGACACAGGCTGTTGCAAATAACGGTTTTCCTTTTGAGATAAAAAGGGTAGAGCATAACCCGTATGCTGCTATGACAGAAGAAATGTTGTTAGAGAAACTTGAAAAATCAAGAGTATCTGCATCTCAGGGAAACTATAGAACTGCGGATTCTGTCATTGCCGATATGAGGGAAAAGTATGGATTATAAAGTAGTTGTAACAGCAGATGCAGAAGAAGATTTAAATCAATATATCAGATATTTGCTTCTGGTGAAAAAAAGCGAGCAGGCGGCGAAAAATGTTTTAGATGATTTTGAGGCTACTATTCAGAGTCTAAAAAATGTTGCAGGCAGTTTGAAACCGTGTGATAATCCTCGATTAAAGAAATTGGGGTATCGAAGAATAAATTTTCTTTCACATAGGTATTTTATGATGTACAGAATCGTTGATGATATTGTGTTTGTAGATAATATTTTTCATGAATTGCAAGATTATGAAAATAAAATGATGTAAAAAGTAAAATCATACAGGAAGATCTGTTACCGTGAGAAGAGGTTCCTATGTCTTATTTTTTGCCCATTTTCTGGAAAAAGTGATTAAAAAACTATTGACATTTTGTTACAGGAATAACAGAAAAATCAATATCATACATCCGGATGACAAGAAATGACATATCAAATCAGAAAGAAACGTAGTATAATACAGCGGAGAATCATTTCAGGATGTTTGGATCACACAGGATTGCGTGTACTGAAATATCAAAATAATACCAGGGAGATAAGGGAAATGTGGGATCGTTTATTTGCGGACAAAATTTTTTGCAGGAAGCTTTTCCAGCTTACTTTGCCGATCGCACTGCAGAGTCTGATGCTGGCTTCGGTGGCAGCGGCGGATGCTATTATGCTGGGGAGTGTCAGACAGGATTCTATGGCGGCTGTATCGCTGGCAACACAGATACAGTTTATTCAGAATATGGCACTGAGTTCGATTGTCGCGGCAGCAGGTATTCTTGGAGCCCAGTACTGGGGCAAAGGCGACAAAAGGACAGTACAGGATATTTTTTGCATCAGCCTGAGGTACTGCGGGGGAGTTTCCCTTCTGTTCTTTTTGGGATGTGTCTTTTTTCCGCGTTATCTGATGATGATTTTTACGAATGAAGAGGTGCTGATCTCGATTGGAGTACGGTATCTCAGGGTTGCCGGATGGTCTTACCTGCTTACCGGGATTTCTCAGTGTTATCTGGCGATTATGAAAGTCAGTGAGCATGCATCGAAGACGGCGATGATCAGTTCCGGTGCAGTGATACTCAATATTGTATTGAATGCGGTGTTTATCTTCGGATTATTCGGAGTGCCAGCTATGGAAGTGCAGGGAGCGGCACTGGCGACCTTGATTGCCAGAATCGTGGAACTGGTATGGTGTGTGTCCTGTTCTCTGAAAGAAGGATATATCCGTCCGGACTGGAGCCGCTTTTTTAAAAGAAATGCGCTGCTGTCATCAGATTTCCGGAAATGTGCGTTTCCTCTTGTCGGAGCCGGGCTGTTCTGGGGAGTTGGATTTACTTCCTATACAGCATTTATGGGCCATATGGGGACAGATGCGGCAGCTGCGAATTCGGTAGCTTCCGTAGTCAGAGATCTGATCTGCTGTCTTTGTAACGGAATCAGCAGCGGCGGTGGAATTCTGGTTGGAAATGAACTGGGAGCCGGTAATTTGAAACGTGGAAAACTGTATGGAGACCGCCTGGTAAAACTGGCTTTTCTGTGCGGTATTCTCTCAACGGGAATTATGTTTCTGGCAACTCCGGCAGTGCTGCATTTTGTGAAGCTTACGGACCAGGCTGGCAAATATCTGGTTGGTATGATGGTTATTATGGCTGTTTATATGATCGGGCGAGCGGTGAATACGATCATCATTAATGGAATATTTGCGGCAGGAGGAGATACGATGTTTGATCTGTACAGTCTTGCAGTGAGTATGTGGGGCCTGGCGGTTCCTCTGGCAGCAGCAGGGACTTTTCTGTTCCACTGGCCGGTACTTGTGGTGTATGCCTGCACCTGTCTTGATGAGGTCGGAAAGATTCCGTGGGTCATGATTCATTATAAGAAATATATCTGGGTAAAGGATCTGACGCGGGAGATTAATTGAGAGGGATATTGCATGGAATTTATTTTAGCGCAGAAAGAGCATCTGGAGGAGATGTGCAGAATTACCGCTGAGGCGAAGGCACAGCTGCGGAGACTTGGACTGGATCAGTGGCAGAAAGGATATCCTTCCAGGGAAATATGGGAGGAAGATATTCGGAATCAGATGGCATGGCTTGCTGTGGAAGAGGGAAAGGTTCTGGGCGTGTTTGCTTTCCAGACCACACCGGATGTTTCGTATGGGGAAATTGACGGCAAATGGTTGACGGATGGTGCATATGCTTCCATGCACAGGGTCTGTGTGTCTGAGGAAAGCAAGGGAAAAGGTGTTGCGGGAAAGATGTTTGCACAGGGATTTGCCATGGCAGAGAAGCTTGGGTTTGGTTCCGTCCGGATTGATACGCATCCCGGGAATATGCCTATGCAGCGTGCCCTTGGGAAAGCGGGATTTTTACCCTGTGGGACCATCCATCTGAAAGGCGGTTCGGAAGATGGAGATGCGAGAGTAGCGTTTGAGCGTGTGCTGTAGAGCGTGTATGTGACGCACATCTGTCGAAAAGCAATTTTTAAATACGCTCCAGTGCATACTGCAGAGAATCCTGAAGGTGCAGTTTCATCAGATCACCGGCTTTGGAATAATCCCCACTGCGATATGCGTGGTAAATTTCTGTATGCATCTGATTGATTTTTTTCTGAGGAGCCGTTTCTGTTTCATATAAATTGGAAAAAATAGTGAACTGGCTGCGGAGTTTTTCGGCAGCATGAGTCAGCCTGCTGTTATTGCAGTAATCATAAAACAGCAGGTGGAACCGGTCGGAATACTCGATCCATTGAGGAACATCCTCGGGAGAGAGTGTCATTGCTTCACGGATGGGAGTAGAACAGGGATGCAATCGCTGTGCCAGTGTGATATTCTTCTTCCGTCCGGGGAGAAAGGGAAGCATCCGATTGTGATGTATCCGGGAGAATGAAAATAAAAACGTTAAAAACGGGTGTCCGTATTGTGCGGACACCCGTTTTTTGACGTATATGATTGCGCAGGAGCGTTTTTCATTTTCCTGTGATATGAAAATGCATTTTCGGCAGAATTTTTCCTGCTGTATCCAATCTTACAGATCAGTAATTTCGCTGTGGAGCTGCTGCAGTGATTTTACCTCGCCGCTTTTGTGTGTTTTGACATAACCGATGCCTTCTGCGGTTGCTTTTGCAGCTGCAATGGTGGTCATGTATGGAACCTTGGCTTTGATTGCGGCTTTGCGCAGGTAGCTGTCATCGTGGACACTGTCTTTGCCGACAGGAGAGTTGACAATCAGGTCGATTTCTCCATTGGTGATCATGTCCAGGATATTCGGGCGGCCTTCGTAAAGCTTTTTCACTTTGTCAGCCGGAATTCCAGCGGAAGTAATCAGGTCATAAGTCGTTCCGGTTGCTGCAATGCGGAAACCGTCTTCATGGAATTTCTGCGCAACTTCTACGACTTCTTCTTTATCTTTGCGGTTTACGGAAATCAGTACCGTTCCTTCTAATGGAAGCTTCAGCTGGGTTGCTTCCTGTGCTTTGTAGAATGCTTCGCCGTAGGAAGCGGAGAGACCTAAAACTTCACCGGTGGAACGCATTTCCGGTCCGAGGATCGGGTCTACTTCCTGGAACATATTGAACGGGAAGACTGCTTCTTTGACACCGTAGTAAGGAATCTTCTGTTCTTTCAGAGCGGGTACCGGGGATGGACGTCCGGTGAGCTCGGAGGTGATGATATCAGTGGCAACTGGTACCATGCGGATGTTGCAGACCTTGGATACCAGCGGTACCGTACGGGAAGCTCTCGGGTTGGCTTCCAGAACGTAAACCTTGCCGTTTTCGATGGCATACTGCATATTCATCAGGCCTTTGACATGCATTTCTTCGGCAATTCTGCGTGTGTATTCCTTGATCGTCTGTACATTTTCCGGAGAGATATGGACAGACGGAAGGATGCAGGCGGAGTCACCGGAATGCACACCGGCAAGCTCAATGTGCTCCATAACAGCCGGAACAAAAGCGTCTGTGCCGTCGCTGATGGCATCTGCTTCGCATTCCATGGCATGATTCAGGAAACGGTCGATCAGAATCGGACGGTCCGGGGTAACGCCTACAGCGGCTTTCATATAGCCGGCCATGCTCTCGTCATCATATACGACTTCCATACCGCGTCCGCCAAGTACGTAGGAAGGACGTACCATAACAGGATAGCCGATTTCTTTGGCAATGTTCAGAGCTTCTTCCACTGTGGTTGCCATTCCGGATTCCGGCATCGGGATCTCCAGTTTGTCCATCATTGCACGGAAAAGATCGCGGTCTTCTGCAAGGTCAATGACAGAAGGAGAAGTGCCCAGGATTTTGACACCGTTTTTCTCCAGGTCTGCGGCAAGGTTCAGAGGTGTCTGTCCGCCGAACTGTGCGATCACGCCAAGAGGTTTTTCTTTGCGGTAAATACTCAGAACATCTTCCAGAGTCAGAGGCTCGAAATACAGTTTGTCTGAGGTGTCGTAATCAGTGGATACGGTTTCCGGATTACAGTTGACGATGATTGTTTCAAAGCCAAGCTTCTTCAGTGCCAGGGAAGCATGTACGCAGCAGTAGTCAAACTCGATACCCTGACCGATACGGTTCGGGCCGCCGCCGAGAATCATGATCTTCGGTTTTTCCTGGGAAACCGGATTTTTGTCCGGTGCATTGTAGGTGGAATAGTAGTAGGCACTGTTTTCGGTGCCGCTTACATGAACACCTTCCCACGCTTCTTCCACACCAAGGGAAAGTCTGCGGTCACGGACAGTTTCTTCAGGAATTTCAAGAATCTGGCTTAAATATTTGTCAGAGAAACCGTCTTTTTTGGCCTGGATCAGAAGGTCATCAGACGGCAGGGAACCTTTGGATTTCAGAAGGGTTTCTTCCTCTTCCACCAGTTCTCTCATCTGTTCGATAAAATAGGTCTTGATTTTGGTAAGTTCAAAAATCTCTTCTGTGGAAGCACCTTTGCGGAGTGCCTCATACATGATGAAATGACGGTCGCTGGACGGAGTTCCCAGAAGTCTTAAAAGTTCATCTTTGGACATGGAGTCGTAACTCCGGGCGTGTCCGAGACCGTAGCGGCCTGTCTCCAGACTGCGGATGGCTTTCTGGAAGGCTTCCTTGTAGGTCTTGCCGATGCTCATGACTTCGCCTACTGCACGCATCTGAGTGCCGAGTTTGTCTTCTACACCTTTGAATTTTTCAAAAGCCCAGCGTGCAAATTTAATTACTACATAATCCCCGTCCGGCACATATTTATCCAGTGTACCGTACTTGCCGCAGGGGATATCTTTCAGGGTAAGTCCTGTGGCGAGCATTGCGGATACAAGAGCGATGGGGAAGCCTGTCGCCTTGGATGCAAGTGCTGAAGAACGGGATGTTCTCGGGTTAATCTCAATGACGATGATACGGTCAGAAACCGGATCGTGGGCAAACTGTACATTGGTACCGCCGATGACTTCTACGGATTCTACGATTTTGTATGCCTGTTCCTGAAGGCGTTTCTGGCATTCTTCTGAGATGGTCAGCATTGGTGCGGAACAGAAAGAGTCACCTGTGTGAATGCCTAAAGGATCAATGTTTTCGATGAAGCAGACGGTGATCATGTTGTTGTCTTTATCACGGACAACTTCCAGCTCCAGCTCTTCCCAGCCGAGAATGGATTCTTCCACCAGAACCTGGCCCACAAGACTGGCCTGAAGTCCTCTGGCACATACGGTTTTCAGTTCTTCTTTGTTGTAGACGAGACCGCCGCCTGCGCCTCCCATGGTGTAGGCAGGACGGAGAACTACCGGGTAGCCCAGTTCGTCCGCGATGGCAAGGGCTTCGTCAACGCTGTAGGCAACTTCACTTCTTGCCATTTCGATGCCGAGTTTGTTCATTGCCTTTTTGAATTCGATGCGGTCTTCGCCGCGTTCAATGGCATCTGCCTGTACGCCGATGATTTTGACGTTGTATTTGTCAAGAATTCCGGCTTTATTTAATTCTGCGCACAGGTTCAGGCCGGACTGGCCTCCCAGGTTGGGAAGAAGCGCATCCGGGCGTTCTTTCTTAATGATTTCTTCGAGACGTTCTACGTTCAGTGGTTCGATGTAGGTGACGTCTGCTGTCTCCGGGTCGGTCATGATGGTAGCCGGGTTGGAATTAACCAGGACGATCTCGTATCCGAGTTTGCGAAGTGCTTTGCAGGCCTGGGTACCGGAATAGTCAAATTCGCAGGCCTGTCCGATGACAATCGGACCGGAGCCGATAATAAGTACTTTATGAATATCTGTTCTTTGTGGCATGTCGATTTCCTCCTCTTGGCTTATTATATATGGAGCATAGGGGGAAGGGCAAGAAAAATCTGTACAGAATGAGGAATATAAATTTTTTATTGTTACTGTTTACTCCGTTCTCAGCAACAGACAAAGTGCGGAGAAATCCGTGTATCAGGATTTAAGCTGGTATATTCTGTGGAGATGGATTATAATCACTATTATAGGTATAGTAAAAAGTTCTGGATGAAACTTTGCTCTATGACAAAAGTCATGGGGGATTCCGGTGGTTTGATGTGATCTTTGAAGATTGGAGAATGATATGAAAACGGAAGATATAGTATTTGGAGAAAGCAATGTACATCTGTATGGGAAAATATGGATGCCTGAAGGAAATCCCTGTGCGGTACTGCAGATTTCCCATGGTATGACAGAACATATCGGACGATATGAAAAAATGGCAGAGACACTGGCAAATCGCGGCATTGTGGTTGCCGGATATGATCTGCGGGGGCATGGACACAGCGGCAGTGATCCGGAATGTGCATCTTTTGGAGAAGGCGGATGGGAGGCCAGCGTTCGGGATATGCATCTTTTTTATCAGGAACTGAGGAATCGATTTCCGGATATCCCTCATTTTATGCTGGGATTTTCTCTGGGATCATTTTTGCTGCGAGATTATCTGAGCTGCTGTAATGATGAGATAACGGGTGCGGTGATTATGGGAACCGGCCAGCAGCCCGGTATCGTACTTTCTGTACTGATGCAGATCGTAAAAAGGGAAATAAAGGCACATGGTTTCGACTGTTCCACGCCTTTGGTAGATAAAATGTCTTTTGAAAATTATAATCAGAAATTTGCTCCAAATACGACGTCGTTTGACTGGCTGTGCGCAGATGAGGAGCAGCGCAGTGCATACGGGGAAGATCCTTTATGCCGGAAGCATATTTCCGCAGGCTTGTTCTATCAGCTGATGGATGCCATGAGACGGACCGGAAAGAAGAGTACATACAAAAACTGGAATAAGACAGTTCAGGTTTTGTTGTTATCCGGTCAGCAGGATCCGGTAGGAGATTTCGGAAAAGGAGTACAGCAGGTAAAAAAAAGCATGGATAAAGCGGGCTTAAGAGAAACAGAGGTTTATTTTTTCCCCGATGCGCGTCACGACCTGCTTCATGAAGAAAAAAGCGGAGCTGCAAAGGCAGCAGTTGATGTTATGCTGAAGTGGATTTCGGGAAAAACCGCTTCATAAGCCGGGAATTTGAGAAGAAAATGTATAGAAGTGATAAAAAAGTTGCCGCTCATACTTTTCGATTTTTCCGCATACACTGTAAAAACAGCGTCTTCGGAGGCTTATCCTTGAAAGATTATATCGAAGAACGTGCAGTGGAGCTTGCGAATTATATCATTGAAACTAAGGCGACAGTACGCCAGGCGGCAAAAAAATATGGAATCAGTAAGTCTACAGTACATATAGTAGTAATAAAATAGAACGTTATACAAATATAATATATTCAATTAAATAAGATATAGAAGGAAGCAAGTTTGAAGAAATATTTGGGTGGAAATATTTGTTTGGGCTTGCTTTTAGTGTTTTTATATGAAGTTAGATAGCAGATTGAAAAGGAAATAGATAGGTGTTATATTTTAGATAATGAAAATGGAATTATTGATTAGGATAATTGATTTACATTAAAAATATACCAGAAGAAAATAAAAAGGAAGATATATTGAAAGGATTGGGGGACCATTTAATTGAGAAAATGTGAGAATATTTATGAAGAAATATGTGATCTCGAACCAGTTATTGATTCCTTGCCTTGTGTACATAATAATATGACAATGCAGGGAAGAAGAAAAGTTTTTTATATAAGTGATATTCATTGTGATATGAAAATGAAAAAGGGATTTAAGGATTTTTCTGATAAGGAATATATAAATCATGTTATTAAAAAGATGAACGGAGATGATCCATTTGGGGATAATCCATTGATTATAGTGGGAGATATTGATTGTTGTACAGAAAATGTGGATTATTTTTTTTCACAGCTTAGAATGCGCAGAGATGGTATTATAATTTTTGTATTGGGAAATCATGAGATATGGGCTTATGACATGGCGGTTTCTGATTTAGATGAAATAATTAAAAGGTATCGAGTTATTTGTAAAAAACATGATGTGATAATGCTACAAAATGAATTGGCATTCTTTTATGATGATAGAACAGGAAATGGAGAATTACTTTCGTTCAGTCATCATCATGTAATTTCGGAAAATGAATTATCAGAGTTAGCAATTGATGAAATACAAGTGTATGCAGAAAAAGCAAAAATGATTGTATTTGGAGGACTAGGTTTTTCCGGAAAGTGTAAAACTTTAACATCAGAAGGTAGTATATATAATGCTGATATAGGATTATATAGAGATGCTGTTCCTACGCTTGCGGAAGATATTATACAAGCAGAAAAAAGTGAAAAAGCATATTTAAAAGTATTAGAAGCATTATCTAATTATAATGTTATTATTGCAACCCATTGTCCGCTGGATAATTGGAGTGAAAGGGACTATAATTCTAATTTCATCTATCTTAGTGGGCATACACACCATAATATATTTCATATGTCCTCAGATAAAACAGTTTTCGCAGACAATCAGGTTGGATATTCTAGTGATGATTACGATTTGAGATACTTTTTAATTAACGGTACATATGATAGCTTTATAAATTATTCTGATGGTATTTATAAGATTACATATGAACAATATATTGATTTTAATATTGGGAAAAATGTTAGATTAAAAAAGAAAAATGATGGAAAGCAAATTGTATTATTAAAAAAGGGCTTTGCACATATGTTTGTATATTATAATCGTAGTAATAAACTGATGCTATTAAATGGAGGTAGTCCAAAACGGCTTTATCATGAATTGAATTATTATTACAAAAATCTCGATAAATATGTGTCTAATATAAAAACAATAATGAATTCTTACATGGATAAATTGTTGAATATCTCTAAAGTAATTAAATCAATTGGTGGAGATGGTAGTATTCATGGCTGCATTGTCGATATTGATTATTATAATCATATATATATTAATCCGGTGGATGGAAAAATTACCCCATATTTTGCGTATGATATGGAACAAAAATATGTATATAAAGATTTATATACACTTCTTGCAGAAAAGAAGCCTTCTTTACTTTCAGGATATGTTGAATGGCAAAAAATCGATTCAAATAATGAAATAGTTGTTCGAAACACAGAATTAACAGATTTAGCTGTTTTAGTGACGGATAAAAAAATATATAGTGCTTCGAAAATTATAAAATCAATTCAATATCTTTTATTTCAAGATGTTGTTAGAGAGTGGAACGATAAAATATTGCGTATAAGTAATAGAGAAGAGACCATTGGAGAAATGGAAAGACTAGAAATTGATAATAGCATTTATCAGTCAATTCTGCAAAGTAATTAATATATAAGAAATTCTACATGAATAATAAAGTTGCTCATGTACTTATAGAAGAGGATGCAGATGTATCAAAAATTCTTAGAGAAACTTGCTGTGGAAAAAATTCTCATCATGGAAGTGTTGGTATTTATTATCCAAGTAGTTCTGCATCACATAAAATAATTTCGACAGGTAAATACGAAGGGCGAGAAGAAATATTGATAGACCGAATTGTAGCTATTGTTTGTCGATATGTTAATCAGCAGGCCCGTGATAGAATGATGACTTGGGAAGGCGTTCAGAATGAACTATTAAAATTACGATATGCAAGTGCTACTGAAAAGAAAGCCCAAGCTGAAAATGAAGTGTTTGAAGTTTACGATAATTTCGCTGAAGAACTTGAGGAAAAAGAGCATACAATCGAGGAATTGAATAATCGTATAATGGCATTGCAAGCTGAAAACCAGGGACTTAGAGGAAAGTATGAACGAGTTACAGAAGTACCTCTGTTGTATTACGGCATAGAAGATGAACTTTATGAAGGAGAAATTAAGGATCAGATATTGGAGATACTTGATAACCAACTTAATCATGTAAAAAAGAAAACTCGTAAAGAACATATACTACAAGATATTTTGGAATGTAACGAACCTACCGGTGCTTTAAATAAAAAACGAGAAGACATTAAACGAATATTAAAAGGCTATACAAAAGTTGGAGAAAGTTTAAAACGGGATTTAAAAGAGTTTGGTTTTGTCATTACTAAAGAGGGTGGTCATTATAAACTTACATATAATGGAGATCCCAGATATCTATTTACAATGGCAGCATCTGGTAGTGACAGTAAACATGGCGGAGGAAATCTTGCTTCAGAAATAAAGACTGATATGCTTTAATATATTTGTGAAGAGTGTTATTATCAAAGAATTTTATATAAACTTATTTGTAAGAACACTAAAAATACCGTTTGCAAGAAATGGGAGAGAAAAATTATTTTGCTTAATGTTCTTATTTGTGATAAAAAAACTTGTATCTTTGACCGTTAGTAAAATAAAATCGCTGTATCCCTTATATTTAATGGGATGCAGCGATTTTGAGTATTGTAACGAAACGGCAAAATTTCTTTCTTTTCTTTGGGGGGTGAGAGTTTTTATTGTGCTTTTAGCTATGGATTGATAATCCGGTTGGAAGCTATAAACACTATAAAGAGAATCTGTAATCGATTTTGGTTGTGTGTTGAGATAAAGCCTTGCTTTTGAACAACAATAAAATTCATTGTAAGCGTTTAGTTACTGTCGGAATCTACACCTCTTACAGTTTTACTTTCATGTAGATAATGGTGGATATCAGTAGCTTTCATTTTGTTTGTAGTGTTTGTAGCATGTGTGGCTTCAATAAAATGGAGTTGATTGTTCGGGAGTGCTCTTTTGCGTTTCTGAAATCTGGCATTTATTATGTGTGTTCTACCTGTTTATCAAGAATAGATTTTTGATAAAGTGTATATTTAGGAAAGTAGATTTCCTCATATGTAAATGCTTTTACTTTGAACTATAACTTTTATCAGGTTTTATGAATAACAGGAAATGGGATTCCTACATTTCTGTAAGTTGCCTTTCAATAATTGAGAAGTATAATAGAAGTGGGTATATACGCTTAACATTCATTTTTTATTACTGGGAGATGAGAAGAACGATGAATAGAATATTACTTCTTGAAGACGACTTAAGTCTCATAACCGGGCTTACATATGCTTTGAAAAAGCAGGATTTTTCTGTAGATGTCGCAAGGACTTTGAAAGAGGCGGATGTGATCTGGGATGATGGTAAATATGATTTGCTAATCTTAGACGTTTCACTTCCGGATGGTTCTGGTTTCGATTTCTGTAGGAAAGTTCGGCAGTGTTCCAAAGTGCCGATTATATTTCTGACTGCTTCTGATGAGGAAACCAATATTATGATGGGGCTTGATATAGGCGGTGACGATTATATTACAAAACCATTTAAATTGGGTGTCTTAATTTCCAGAGTAAATGCTCTGCTCAGGCGGACAAAAAATTTTGGACAGGCAGATACAGAACTTCAGTCAAATGGGATAAAAGTGCTTTTATTGAAGGGTCTGGCTTATAAAAATGGAGAATTATTAGAACTGACTGCGGTTGAATATAAGATGCTCTGCTATTTTATGAAGAATGCGAATATAGTGCTTTCTAAAGATCAGATCCTTGATCAGTTGTGGGATTGCGATGGTAACTATGTCGATAATAATACTCTGACTGTATATATTCGTAGGCTTCGTATGAAAGTGGAAAATGATCCTGGAAAACCGGAAATGATTGTGACGGTTCGCGGGATGGGATATAAATGGAATGTGAATTCCTGAGGATTATGATGAAAATAATAGCAAATCGAGAAATTAAGTATTTGTTTTATGCGATAGTAGGCGTTGTGGGAAGCTTTTGCCTGTTAACGGAGATAGGAGTCTGGTTTCTTTCTAGAAATCTTCGTGCTTTAATATTGATTTTTATCCTTTTTCTTTTGTTGCTTTTGATGGTATTGGGTTTATGTTACCGGTACTTTAGCAGACAAAACCGGATGTTGGAAAATGCAGTGGATCAGATTAATGCATTTCTGGATGGAGATATAGATGCTAGAATTGCATGTGACGAGGAAGGGGAAATATACAGACTTTTTCATTCTGTAAATACTCTGGCAGCCGTGTTAAGTGCCCAGGCGTCAAACGAAAACAGAGAAAAAGAATTTTTGAAAAATACCATATCGAATATTTCTCACCAGTTGAAAACACCGTTGGCAGCATTGAATATTTATAATGGGTTAATGCAAGAGGAAGTAAAATGTATATCTGACATTCAGGAGTTTGCTTCATTGTCAGAGAAAGAGCTTGACCGGATGGAGACTCTGGTGCAGAACCTTTTGAAAATAACAAAGCTGGATGCCGGTTCCATTGTCTTTGAAAAACGTATGGAAAATGTGGAGGATCTAATGAAAGATGTAGAACTTCATTTTGCATATAGAGCCAAACAGGATCGAAAAACACTTACTTTTACTGGTGATGATTCTCTTATGCTTTATTGTGATCGGGACTGGATGATGGAAGCAATTGATAATATTGTAAAAAATGCACTGGATCATATAAAAGAGGGTGATTTTGTTCATATAGAATGGAGACAGTTTTCGTCTTTGATTCAGATTCAGATAAAAGATAACGGGTGCGGGATTCATCCGGAAGATCTGCATCATATTTTTAAACGGTTTTATCGTAGTCGTTTTTCAAAAGATATTCAGGGACTGGGACTTGGATTGCCACTGGCAAAGGCGATTATTGAAGAACATAATGGCACGATTGAGGTGGATAGTGCATTGGGGGAAGGAACAATATTTATCATAAATTTTTTGATTCCTACAAAATTGTAGTTTTACAGTAATGCTACAGTAAGGTGGCAATGATATTCTTCCAATAAATCAAAAAAAGAAAGAGGTGTTGATCTAATGGATTTATTAGAAGTAAAATCTGTTTGTAAAACGTATGGCAGTGGAGAGACTGCTGTACAGGCTTTGAAAAATGTGAGTTTTTCTGTTCCTAAGGGTGAATTTGTGGCGGTCGTTGGTGAATCTGGTTCTGGAAAGAGTACGCTGCTCAACACCTTGGGGGCATTAGATACACCTACTTCCGGGAAAGTGTATATTGATGGAAAGGATATCTTTTCCATGAGAGAAAGGAAACTGACAGTTTTTCGCCGCCGGAATATTGGTTTCATTTTTCAGGCATTTAATCTGATTCCAGAATTAACTGTAGAACAGAATATGATATTCCCTGTGCTTCTGGATTATCAGAAACCAAATAAAAAGTATCTGGAAGAATTACTTACTGTATTGAATTTAAAAGAACGACGGAATCATCTGCCAAATCAGTTGTCTGGTGGACAGCAGCAAAGAGTAGCAATCGGGAGGGCTCTTTTAACGAGACCGTCTCTGATTCTTGCGGATGAGCCGACCGGAAATCTGGATTCACAAAACAGCAGTGAAGTGATTGCTCTATTGAAAGAAGCATCCAAAAAATATGCACAGACAATTATTATGATTACGCATAATCGGAGTATTGCACAGATTGCAGACCGGGTACTTCAGGTGTCAGATGGCGTTTTGACGGATCTTGGGAGGTGCTAATCATGAAAAGCTATTTAAGTCTGATTTCTATTTCTGCAAAAGTGCGGAGAAAACAAAATCGTATGACTTTGCTTTGTATTATTATTTCTGTATTTCTGGTAACAGTAGTTTTCAGTATGGCAGACATGATGGTGCGGACAGAAACATCACGTATGTTGAATAAACATGGAAACTGGCATATACAGCTGGAAAATATATCGGATGAGATTGCTTCAGAGATAGGACAAAGATCGGATGTTACAGCAACAGGATGGTCGTCTGTATTTAATATAAATGCAGAGCAACCTTATTTTATCGGGGAAAAAAGGGCTGTCCTGTGTGGCACGGATGATTCTTACATCGAACAGATTTCGAATGGATTAAAAGAGGGGAAATTTCCTGAAAATGAGTATGAAGTCATGCTTGGGACAAATGCGAGAGATTATTTGAATCTGAAAATTGGTGATTCTGTTATGCTTCGTACTCCTGCCGGAGATTCAGAGTATACAATCTCTGGTTTTGGTGAGGATGATCCAGAATATTATCAGGGTCAGTCGTATCTGGTCGGTGTGTATATGACGAGAGAGGCATTTCATCATATTGTGGAGCAAAACGGAATAGACAGTATTCCATCAAATTTTTATGTACAGTTTCAAAGTGCGAAGGAAGCAGCGAAAGCAAGAACGGAAATAGAGCAACAGTATCATCTGTCGGATGATACGATTTCTGAAAATACTGGTTTGATGGGAATGTCAGGTGCCAGCAGAAATGAATCTATGAAAAATATGTATAGTATAGCGGCTGTTTTATTTGTTCTTGTACTTTTGGCTGGTGTACTGATGATTTCGGGAAGCATGAATAGCAATATCAGCCAGAGAATAAAGTTTTTTGGAATGATGCGCTGTATTGGTGCTAGTCGTCAGCAAATCATGCGGTTTGTTCGTCTGGAGGCATTGAATTGGTGTAAACTTGGAATTCCGGCAGGAGTGCTTCTTGGAATTGTCACCAGCAGTGGTTTGTGCGCAATTTTGCGATATGGGATTGGTGGTGAGTTTTCCACTATGCCGGTATTTGCAGTAAGCATAGCCGGAATTACAAGCGGGATACTTGTAGGACTGGTGACAGTTCTTCTGGCTGCCCAGTCTCCTGCAAGGGGAGCCGCCAAAGTATCACCGGCAGCGGCAGTCTTGGGTGGAACACAAAAACAGATAAGCGTGCATCATGCGGCAAAAAAATCACTTTTGAAAATAGAATCATCATTGGGAGTTCACCATGCAATGTCGTCCAGAAAAAACTGGTTACTTATGACAGGTTCTTTTGCACTCAGTATTATTATGTTTTTGTGTTTTTCAGTGGGAATGGACTTTGCCCGTGCGCTTCTTCCATCGCTGCGATCCTGGCAGCCAGATTGTACCATCAACGGATATGCAAATGCCTGTACGATCGAAAAATCACTGGTGAACGAGATTGGAAAAATACCGGGAGTCTCTAAAGTTTATGGAAATACATATTTGGGTGATATCCCAGCATCCTCTTCACAAGTACCTCTGGATCGTGTGAATATGGTATCTTATGATAGCTATATGCTTGATTGTGCTGCCGAGGATGTGGTACAAGGAAATATCTCTGAAATTTATGGTGATAATGGAAAGGTTATGACGATTTGCAATAAAAATAATCCATTACATGTTGGAGATACAATTCAAATTGCTGGAACAGAAGTTGAAGTTGCATGCGAAATCTCTGATGGATTGTTTTCAGATGATATGATACTGATATGTTCTGAGGAAACATTTGAACATTTACTGGGGGAACAGAAGTATACTATGCTCAATGTGAAGTTGACAAATGGCGCAACAGAAGAAACCATTAAGCAGATCAGTACTTTTGCAGACAACGAAGAGATATTTACAGATAATCGAAAGTCCAATCAGGAAACCACCGCCACTTATTGGGCAACGAGGATTATTGGATATGGTTTCATGACAATTATTGCAATGATTACGGTGTTTTATATTATCAACAGTATTTCTATGAGCGTATCTGCACGAATCCGGCAATATGGGGTCATGCGGGCTGTCGGAATGGATGATCATCAGCTTACGAAAATGATCTCTGCAGAAGCATTTACTTATGCAATTTCAGGTCTTATTGTTGGATGTGCTGCAGGGCTTCCGTTAAGCAGACTTATGTATGATGTCTTGATTACCCGACATTTTGGAATTGCATGGCATATTCCGGGGACACTTATTGTTGTTATTATATTGTTTGTTATTGCTTCAGCTTTTATTGCCGTTTATGCTCCTACAAAAAATATACGGAATATGGCAATTACAGAGACAATTAATGAATTATGATAGATTATGTATTACCGGATGGAACTTGCTCTTGCCGGATAAGAAAAATTTAATATCGATGAATCTTGAAACCTTTGTGTCTGTTAGAAACTAATGGATACAGAGGTTTTTATTTTGCACATTTTTAAGAGCAAGATCCACCCGCGTATTACAATATCATCATTTTATGATTTTAGTAATATTGGCGAGTAGCAATCTTGATGGGGATTCCGCTTCCCCATACCCTCGGTTTCCTGCCATTTTTTAAAAAAATAGAAATGGTATTTTAGCTTCGCAGGGAAATTTTAAGACCGTATGTATTTCCTGTGGTGATAAAGGTAGAGATTATATTTTTTGAAAAAAATTTGAAAAAATGTTGTATAAGACCCTCTCAAAATTTGGATATATAGAAGGGTCTTTTTTTATCCTTCTTTGGACAATCGATATATTCATTTTTGAATAAAAGTCCGAATGTAATATTTCAGCAGATGGGAAGGAACTAAGATGGGATTATTTGAAGAAGTAAAGAAGAATGTCACAGTTAGACAGGCGGCGGAATTGTATGGGCTCAAACCTAACCGAAGTGGGTTGATCAGGTGTATTTTTCATAAGGACAACACTCCCAGCATGAAGGTTGATCGTAGATATTATTGCTTTGGTTGTGGATGTACCGGAGATGCAATTGATTTTACTGCACAGTTATTTGGACTCGGTGCCAGAGAAGCAGCTGTAAAACTGGCAGATGATTTTGGAATTAGCTACATCAGCAAGTCAAGGAACTCTCCTGTAGGGAAAAAGAACGATTCGATTAAAACGGCAGAAATAATACGGACAAAGAAACGGGATGATGATGGGATTAGATGTGTAAGAGCATATTTGGATTATCGATTAATGCTTTTAGACTGGAAGAAACAATATGCACCCAAGAATCCGAAGGAAGAATGGAATGAACGTTTTGTGGAAGCATTACGGGAACTAAGCTATGTTGAGTACGTTCTGGATATTCTTTTGTTCGGTGAAAAATGGGATAGAGATTATTGGGTGCAGGAAAAGAGAAAGAAGGTGGAAGAAATTGAGCGAAAGTGTGATGATTATGTCAGAAGAAAATCGAGAGAATGCAGTGTGTCGGATGGAATCAATGGTAGATCTGGAAGCGGTGAGGAATATCAAAGAGCAGCTTGCGGTAACAATGAACGGAACGGTTAAGGGAACGATGCAGAATTATATGACCGTCCTCAGAGAAGATCCGATTCTTGCCGGAAGTCTGCGTTTTAATTTGTTGAATCAGCGGGTAGATGTGGTAAAAATCCTCTGGTGGAATGACCGGGTTACTTCGCTGACAGACGAAGGGGAGGAATTTCTGTTTTATTACTTTGAACGATACTATGATTTGGGAAATGAGAAAAATATGAAAAAAGCATTGAGAGCAGAGGCGAACAGCAACAAGTATCATCCAATCTGTGACTATCTGAATGAACTTCAATGGGATGGAACGGAGCGTATCCGTCATGTGTTGAAGCGGTATATGGGAGCGGATGAATCGGAATTGGCACATGAATGCTTGAAGCATTTTATGATAGGTGCGATACTACGAGTTTTTCATCCAGGGTATAAGATGGATGAAATGCTCTGCCTGGTTGGCACACAAGGAGCTGGAAAATCAACATTTTTTCGCTTTCTTGCGATAAAGGATGACTGGTTTTCTGATGATTTGAAACATCTGAATGATGAAAAAGTATACGGAAAACTTCGTGGACATTGGATTATGGAGATGTCGGAGATGATTGCTGCAGTCAGTGCAAAGAGTAACGAAGAGATCAAATCATTTCTTGTCAGACAGAAAGATACGTTTCGTATTCCGTATCAGCAGTATGAAGAAGATCGACTGAGACAATGTGTTTTTGCAGGGACAACGAATACAAAGCAATTCTTGCCATTTGACCGGAGTGGGGCGAGAAGATTTCTGCCAATCATGATTCATGCAGAGAAAGCAGAAAAACATATTTTAGATGACGAAGCGGAGGCAAGAGCATACTTTGATCAGCTCTGGGCAGAGGCTATGTACCTATATCGTACCGCGGAGAATCCGGCAGAGCTGATGAAATTTTCCAGAGAAATGGAATCACAAATTAGCTTATATCGGGAACAGTTCATGCAGGAGGATACATTGGCAGGGACAATTCAAGGATGGCTGGATGATTATAGGGAAGATTATGTCTGCATCAAAATGATCTGGAAAGAAGCACTGGATCATCAGTATGGAGAACCAAAGAGATATGAATCAAATGAAATCGCAGAGATTATGGATACAAAAATTGTTGGCTGGAAGCGGATTAGCTCTCACAGATTCCGAAATTATGGAACTCAGAAAGGCTGGACGAGATGCGTCAATGATGTAAACCAGAACGCCGAGGATGGATTTCGGGAACTGACAGAGAGTGAACAACAGGTGTTACCATTTTGAATGCTCGACAGAGAGAGGATGTTTTATCATTTGGGGAGATGAACTTTTATGACGAATAGTATTCGATAATTGACAGATAGTTTACAGTTGGTTTGCTGGGAAAATCATTGTAATATCAGTGCTTTTAAGACTTTCATAGAAATGTAAACTACTGAATTTGAAAACTTTATTTTCATACATGAAGAGGAATGAATTATATAGACTGATTTTTAAAAGTGTTCTCAATATAGTTGACATTCTGGTTTACATCACTTTGTCACAGATTGAAAGCAGCATTTCCGAAGAGAAAATATCTACTCTCTCTGTCGGGCAATCGACATGGATTTTTGTGTGTTTCAGTTACATTTGCGAAGCACAATATTTTAAAGGACTATTTTCATATATTTTCTCATAGTTATGGACAAAGAGAAAACCGCAGGGAGGAGGTGGATGCTCCGCTATGCAGAAAAGAAAACTAAATTATAGAATTCATAATCCGAACTCAGTGGTAGCAACCGCCGATTACATACTAAAAATTTTAATAGATGCCAATTCAGAAAAGGTAGAAAAAGCGATTCAGGCTGCGGCGGATCAGGTTGACCGGGAGAAGGAATGTGATGAGGGAGATTCTGCGTAAATAGTGTGTAGAATCTCCCTTTATACAAATTACAAACAAAAATATGAGATTTTATCGCAAATATTGTTTACAAAATATGAAAATGGAATATAATAGATAGTGAAAGTAGTGTGGAATTTGGAGGTAACTATTATGTTGTGTCAATTTACAGTTAAGAATTTTAAAAGTATACGAGACGAGGCAACGTTTGATATGCAAGCTGCCGCCATTTCTGAACATGAAGATCGAATCATCAAGGATAGAGACGGTGAGTTATATTTGCCGGTGTCAGCTATTTACGGACCGAATGGTGGTGGCAAATCAAATGTCCTTGAAGCTTTGCATAGTTTATCATTAAAGGTACTTCGACCATTATATGCAACCAGTGATAATGAAGATCGTGTAATACCTCGTAAAAAATTGGTTATTGAGCCGTTCGCTTTTTCGGAAAAGAAAAAAGAAGAACCTACGGAATTTGAGGTGTTTTTCAGAACAGAGTTGGCTGAGTACCGCTATATTTTGAATATAAAACGCGATGTGGTTTTATATGAACGTCTGGATCGTGTAAAGTTAGATACCGGTAGAAGATCAGCACTTTTTGAGAGAGGCGATCAGGGAATTATTCTGAAAGGCACTTTTGCCAGATTGAAAATAAGTGACGAGTTATCGGACACTCTTCCGTTACTCTCCTATCTTGGAATTACTTATCGGAAAAATGAAATCGTAAATGATGTGTTGGATTGGTTTGAGTTTGGTATTGATTTTATGAATTACGGAAATCCGATGCAGGAATTACGTATGGCGATTGCTAATTCTGATGATGTAAAGGATCTTGTTTTGAAAATGATTCAGGAAATGGATCTGGATATTTTGGATTTCCGTGTGGAAGAAAAAGAACATGACCGGATTGAGGTTTTTACGAAGCATGAAGTAGATGGCTATGAGGCAGAACTGAATCTGTCTGATGAGTCCAGTGGTACAAAAAAATTGTTTGGATTGCTCCCATTTATAGCTGAAAGCTTAATCAGTGGAACAACTTTAGTAATCGATGAACTGGATGCGAAAATTCATCCGGCATTGCTTCGGCATATTATTATGCTGTACAACGATATGGAAGTGAATCGGAAAGGTGCTCAACTAATCTTTACATCTCATGATTTGTCAACAATGAACAGCGAAGTGTTCCGTAGAGACGAAATCTGGTTTGTCGCGAAAGGAAACAGTCAGAACTCCAAGCTTTATTCTCTGGTTGAATTTAAGAACAGTAAAGGAGAATCTGTTCGTAAAGATGCAAAGTTTGACAAGCAGTATCTGGAGGGGAAATATGGCGCTGATCCAAACTTGCGAAGAATCATAGATTGGGGGAATGTCAATGCCTAAAAAGGTCGGGATGAAATCATGGAAGAAAAAACGTCGCCAGGAATACATGGAAAGAAATAAAGAGCAGATATGGTAAACTTATCAAATGGAGGCTATTGAACAATTAAGATACTTTTATTTGGCGTTTCAAATGTTGGAAAATCAACCGTTGGAAAATTGCTTGCCGAACGGCTTGGATTTGACTTTTTCGATCTGGATGAAGAAATAATAAGGCGCATGGAGATGTCCCTTGAAGAGTTTGTCAATACTGAAAACTTCAAAACACGCATTATTGCTGATGATATCCTGTTAATTGAACTGTATGATACTCCAGAAAATATTTTTCCAGGCTCGTATTCAGTGATGAAAATGACAATATTTATTCAGATGATAAGCATACAAAGGTTTAATGACTTATATGAAAAAGATTGCAAAATATCCTGACGGAAGGGAGATGGCAGATCAGATTGCTAAAGAGTGGAAAGTAATATATCGTAGAAGACCGGCAATGATGGATGAGCTGAGGAAAGCGGGATTTTAGAATGATTTATGTATTGTTTTATGTCTAAAGTTGGGCTAAAATCATTAATACAAATATGTGAAAGAAGGGTGATTGCAGTGCAAGATATATTTGATATTTCACAGTTCGATGAATATAGAGAAGATAACCGAAGAGAAGTGAAAAAGGCAAATGGTGGTTTGCCGGTTTCTTTATGGGATACTTATTCTGCATTTGCAAATTGCTATGGCGGTGTCATTATTCTTGGTGTTAAAGAAGAAAAAGATGGCAGTTGGAGGACAACAGGATTACAAAATGAAGCGAAATTGCGCAAAGATTTTTGGGACACCATTAACAATCCGAAAAAAGTAAATATTAATCTTTTGTCTGATGAAGATATAGACACTTATGTGGTAGGCGAAAATAAAGATGTTGTTATGGTTATTTATGTGCCGATGGCGAAGAGAGAACAAAAACCGGTGTATATTAATAATGACATTTTCAATGGAACATTTCGCAGGAATTATGAAGGTGACTATCATTGTACCAGATTACAGGTAAAGACCATGCTCCGTGACCAGACGGAGAGAACGATGGATATGGAAGTACTTGATAAAGTACCTATGGAAGATTTAAATTATGAGACAATCCATGGTTACCGTAATAGTCATAGAACTTTGAAAGAAGGACATCCTTTTGAACGTCTTAATGACCATGAGTATTTAAGAAGTATAGGTGCCGCAGCCATTTCGGAGGAAGATGGACAGTTACATCCGACTGCAGCAGGTATGCTTATGTTTGGTAATGAGTATAACATTGTCAGACATTTTCCAGAATATTTTTTGGATTACAGGGAAGAACTCGACCCCACGATTCGTTGGACTGATAGATTACAGTCCAGTTCCGGTGAATGGTCGGGAAATGTTTGTGATTTTTACTTTAGAGTTTACAATAAGATTATTAAGGATATCAAAATACCATTTAAGATGGTAGGCGGAGAGCGTGTTGATGATACTCCGGTACACAAGGCACTTCGTGAGGCATTGGCAAACTGCTTGATTAATGCTGATTATCATGGAGTTCGTGGAGTGGTAATCAGAAAAGAACCAGATAAAATTATCTTTGCGAATCCAGGATATGTTAGAACCGGTAAAAAACAGATGCGCTTAGGTGGTGAGTCTGATCCTAGAAACAAATCTCTCATGAAAATGTTCAATCTCATTAATATAGGTGAACGTGCCGGAAGTGGTGTTCCGAATATTTTCAATGTATGGGAAGATGAAGGATTCATAGAACCGGAGATTGAGGAACGATTTGATCCGGACAGGACAGTACTGTCACTTCCTTTTGTGAAAAAGGCGACGGAAAAAAGCGACGGAAAAAAAGCGACGGAAAAAAGCGACGGAAAAAAAGCGACGAAAAAAACGCAAGAACAATATGAAAAGATTCTTGCTTTTATGAAACCGGATATCTGGTATAAAGCAAATGAGTTGGTAGAGGTACTTGGAGTGAAAGAAACCAGGACTAAGGAATTGCTTCGCGCATTAGTATCCGATGAAAAACTTGAAGATAATGGAGCAACTAAAGGAAAGCGCTACAAAAAAAGATAAATAGTATTGAGAGGTGCTGTGACTGATATGAACAGATTTTCTGAAAAAGACTGGAAATTATTCCGAAGTAAGATTGCTGGATGGCAAGAAGCATATATGGATAAACTGAATAAAAAGTACATCGAAATCCTTAGTGGAGAGGGAAATCCATCAGATAATTATAATGTCTTTATTAAATGAAGGTGCCATTACACTGGAAGATCTTGATGACTTCAGTGATGATCTGAAAGATACGATTAAATTTTTTTCAGAGAGAATTATTAATTGAGTTGTAGGAGATTATGGAATAGTATTTCATAATCTCCTACATTTTCTATGTTTACGATCCTCCACTTTACGATATAATAAAGTAGTAACAGAACGTCACAACTATAACAGAAAGGTCACCCAACATGAACATAGCAGCTTATTGTCGTGTTTCCACCGATAAAACTGACCAGCTCAACAGCCTGGAAGCTCAAAAAGAATTTTTCTCCGAATACACCAAACGTACCGGCGACATCTTAGTAAGATTATATGCAGATGAGGGCATTTCAGGAACTAAAATAAAAAATCGTAAAGAATTTCTTCGCATGATGTCTGATGCGGAGCATGGTTTATTTGATATGGTCGTTGTAAAGGATATTTCCCGTTTTGCCAGAAATACGGTGGATCTTTTACAGAACATCCGCAAACTGAAAGCCCTTGGTATCGAAACCCAATTCCTCACAGCCAACATGACCAGCATGGGTAACAGTGAATTTGTGTTGACTATCTTCGGTGCGCTTGCCCAGGAGGAAAGTGCCAACACTTCCAAACGTGTAAAGTTCGGCAAGAAAATGAACGCAGAAAAAGGACGGGTTCCTAACATTGTGTACGGATATGATAAGACAATTGGAGATTATTTCAATCTGGCTATTAATGAGGAAGAAGCGAAAGTGATCCGCCAGATTTATAGATGGTATACGGAAGAAGGTTATGGAGCTGCCAAGATTGCCAATATGCTGAACGAAAAAGGGCTGACCACAAAGCGGAATTGCAAATGGAGCCAGAATGCTATCTGTCGGATCCTGACCAATGAGCTTTATACCGGGAAAATCATCAATGGCAAGCAGGAAGTGACAGATTTCTTGACCGGTCAGAGAGCGGATAAAGATGAGACGGAATGGATGGTCGTAGAGCGGCCGGAGCTTCGGATTATTGATGACGAGACCTTTGAAAAGGCAGGGGACACGTTGCACTCCCGACATGCGTCTTTCAATATGAAGCACGAACGCCAAAGCAATAAATACCTTTTTTCCACCTTAATTAAATGCAAGGAATGTGGATGGTCTTTTCGAAGGATGGTTCGTACTTACAAGAATACTTATGTCCGATGGGTTTGTTCCGGACATAATGGGCGTGGAGCGGACAGTTGTCCGAATGCAATGACAGTGGATGAGGAAGAACTGATCGGAGTTCTGCAGGAGTATTTTGCCAATGTATTGAAGCAGAAGAAAAAGGTAATCGACCATGTAGTGAATGAGTTCCAGAGAGTTTACAAGGCAAAGGATGAAAATCTGGAATACGAGAAAGAGTTGACTGCACAGCTTACAAAGCTGCAAAAGACCAGACAGAAATATATGGATATGTATACCGATGATCTGATTTCTCGTGAGGAGCTGAATGAGAAAATCGGTGGCATGCGACAGGAAATCGAGCGTCTGGAAAATGAACTTAAGATGGTATCTTACCATTTGACTAAGGGTGAGCAACTGGAAGCCATTTTGAACAACACATTCAAAACAATCGAAGATATCACGGATGTACACCAGATGACCAATGTGCAGTTAAAGAAACTGATTCAGAAAATTGAAGTAGACAAAGACGGGAATGTAGACATCTATTTACGTCTGTTGGGGGATCTGGGGTTAGATGAAACAATACTGATAGAGGATGATCCCAACAGCAACGATAAAACCATTTCAAATAGTAACGTCTATACATAAAGATGTCACCGAACGTCTCATCCAGCTGAATCCGTCACTTGCCAGACAGGCGAGGGCAGTGCTGGATTTGAATAAACAGGAGCGTCATATCCGCGGCGGTCTTGCGACCAGAGAAAGATATCTGCGTCTTGAACACAGATAGAGATTTATCGAAAGAATTTATGTAATGTGATATTGTGCAACGTAAAAATAAAATATATAATACAAAAGAAAATAAGCAGTAACAACGTACAGTAAAACAACGTGCAGTAAAACAACGTACAATAAAGCAATTTTCAACCCCACTCTAATTAACAAAAGAAAAGAGTAAAATTATGAATATCAATCTGACAAAAGGCCCCGTTATGGGGTCTATGCTGCGTTTTGCGGTTCCGATGATTCTGGGAAATCTGATGCAGCAGTGTTACAATATTGCGGATACTTTAATCGTGGGAAAGTATCTCGGTGCGAATGCCCTGGCAGCGGTTGGGTCGTCATTTACGTTGATGACATTTCTGACTTCAATTCTGCTGGGGCTTTGTATGGGAAGCGGAGCCGTATTTTCTATTCGATTCGGTCAGAGGGATGAACAGGGACTGCAGGATGGAATCTGCGGGTCATTTATCCTGATAGCCGTTCTGACGGCTGTTCTCAATATTGCTGCATTCTGCAGCCTGAACCAGATCCGTTTTCTGTTGCAGGTGCCGGAGGAAGTATGGGGAATTATGAGGGAATATCTGTCGGTGATTTTTGGGGGAATCACGGCAACTTTTTTCTATAATTATTTTGCATCGTTTCTTCGGGCGATTGGAAATTCCATGGTTCCGCTGATTTTTCTGGCAGTTTCGGCAGTGCTGAATATTGCTCTGGACCTGTGGTTTGTACTGGGGATTCACAGGGGCGCGGCAGGTGCTGCGGAGGCTACTGTGATTTCACAGTATATCTCAGGAATCGGGATTGCGGTATATGCAATTGTGAAATGTCCGCAGCTTCGTCCTGACAGAAGCCACTGGCATGTCCGGTTGAGCTGTATCCGAGAAATTGCCGGTTTTTCTGTCCTTACCTGTATTCAGCAGTCGGTCATGAATCTTGGAATTCTAATGGTCCAGGGGCTGGTAAATAGTTTCGGACCGGTTGTCATGGCGGCTTTTGCGGCTGCTGTAAAAATTGATGCTTTTGCTTATATGCCTGTGCAGGATTTTGGGAATGCTTTTTCGACTTTTATTGCACAGAATTATGGCGCAGGAAATGAAAAGAGAATTCAGGCAGGGCTCAAAGGAGCGGTAATGGCTTCGGCAGCCTTCTGTATTGTGGTGTCCATGGCTGTGTGGGTGTTTGCCCGCCCGCTGATGATGCTGTTTGTAAATGCCGGAGAAACGGAAATTATTGCGGAAGGAGTACGTTATCTGCATATTGAAGGTGCTTTTTACTGCGGAATCGGATGTTTATTTTTGTTATATGGATTATATCGGGCAGTCAGCAGACCCGGGATGTCCGTAGTTCTTACTGTGATTTCTCTGGGAACACGAGTTGTGTTGGCTTATGTGCTCTCTGCAATTCCTTCCATTGGAGTTGTCGGAATCTGGTGGTCAGTGCCGATTGGCTGGATTCTCGCAGATGTGACAGGTTTTGTTTATTATTTCTTTCATAGAAAAGAATTGCTGAGAATTCGCGATGATACTATTGGAGCGTAATTTGCAATAAACAAAAAACAAAGAAAAGTTCTGCGATGTAAATAGCCAGGTAAAAGGCAGTTTTCCGTAAAATTACAAAATCATTGGTATAAAAGATAACTGGCGAATTGTCATAAATTGTGATGCACATCTATCGGAAAGCTAAACCATCAAAAATAAAAATATTTCTCCTTGACGGAGTGTCATGGTTCTGATAAAATCTTCTCGATATCAGGGAGTAGTTCGCATCTTCGGAAGATGTTATGTATCACGTCATCACGCCTTTCGGGGCCGGGATACATACTGAAATAAGAACGAGACTTTTATCGCATTTTTGTGTGCGGTAAAAGTCTCTTTTTTTGCATCTTGACGAGAGATGTCAGAGAAAAGATTGGAGGAATCGTATATGGAGATTGTGTGGCAGTTGTTGCTTCTGGCAGTGGGATTTCTGATGCTGGTAAAAGGAGCTGACTGGTTTGTGGACGGAGCTGCAGGCATTGCGGAGAAATTCGGCATTCCGCATCTTGTGGTCGGTCTTACGATTGTGGCAATGGGAACCAGCGCACCTGAGGCAGCGGTGAGTATTACGGCAGCATTGAAGGGAAATGCAGGTATTACAATCGGTAATATTGTAGGAAGCAATATCCTGAATGTTCTGGTGATTCTTGGCATTGCATCTGTGATCGTACCGATCAAAGTAGCGAAATCTACCGTAAAAATTGAAATTCCGTACATGCTGGTGATTACATTTCTGCTGCTTGCGCTGGGCTGTAACGGGAATGAAATCGTACGATGGGAAGGTGTTGTCCTCTGGGCGGCATTTATTCTTTATCTGTCGTATCTGTTCTGGATGGCAAAAAAAGATAAAGCAGATGTGGAAGAGGAAACGGTCGATCAGCCGATATGGAAGCTGCTGCTTCTGATTGCCGTGGGAATTGTCCTGATTATGCTGGGAAGCGATTTCGCTGTAGATGCAGCAACAGAACTTGCAAGAATTTTTGGCATGAGTGAGCGCTTTATCGGACTTACGATCGTTGCTCTCGGAACCTCTCTTCCGGAGCTGGTAACTTCCGTTGCAGCAGCATGCAAGGGAAAAGCCGATATTGCCATTGGAAATATCGTTGGAAGCAATGTGTTTAATATTTTGTTTGTGGTTGGTACCACAGCACTGATCACCCCGGTCGTTTTTGAATCCAAATTTATAATAGATATGGTGATTTCCGCTGCGGCAGGAATTCTCCTGTGGCTGTGTGTAGTGAAGGATCATAAATTGTCAAGAGCAGGCGGTATTGTCATGCTGGTTTCTTATGCGGCATATTTTGTGTATCTGATCAGCTAGTAAATACCACCCTGGATGATACGAATACATCGAAAAATAAATGCCTGAAGCATGTTTGAAAATTCCACGGAACAGGATAAGGAGGAACGGAATGAGGCTGGAACAGGTGCAGGAAGCACTGAAAACAAAAAATATCAATTATCAGTATACGGAAGAGGACGGCTGCGGAAGTCTGGATTTTATGTTTCGCGGGCTGAGCTTTCATGTATGGGAATACGAGGATGGAGTACGCGGAGCAGAGACCAATGTGTTTTCCGCAGGGCGAAGCCGTGAGGTGGAAGGAGATTATGAAAAAACAATTTCTGATGAAATTTTATCATGGCCGGATATGATGGAGTAAGAGGTGAGAAAAATGCAGTTTGCGGATATTTTTGGTGATGGAAGCCAGTACAGAGAGCAGGTGTATGCTCTTTATGAAGAAGCATTTCCCGAGGAAGAGAAAAAACCTCTGGCTCTGATGGAGGATCTGGTCAGACAGGGAAAAATGGAAATGCTGGCAGTTACAGATGAGGGAGGATTTGCGGGGCTGGCAATGAATATGCTGGCAGAAAAAACGGCGCTTCTGGATTACTTTGCTATTGCACCGGACAGACGCAGCAGCGGCTGCGGAAGCAGAGCCATCCGTGCCCTCCTGGAACGTTTTCAGGGCAAAAAATACATTTTTGAAATTGAGATGCAGGATGAAACGGCAGAGAATGCAGAGGACCGGAAAAGAAGAAAAGCGTTTTATCTTCGAAATGGGCTGAAAGAAACAGGACTTTTTGCTAATGTATATGAGACGGACTTTGAACTTCTGACACCGGATGGAAGACTGACATTTGCAGAATATGTGGATATGCTGGAATATATTCTGGGGGAAGAGGGTGCCCGCTTCCTGCATCCGCGCCTGATCAGGGAAGGCGCGGAACACTGAAGCAACACGCTCTGGATCAGGAAAGGCGCGAAGCACTGACTGTGATGTTTTTCTGAAAATCTTTTGTATAATGCAGTTCGTAATCACTGGTAATGAAAATAGCTTCCGTATCCGGAATAGTTTCGATGAATTCCAGCCCTTTTTCATACCCCAGGGCAAAACAGGTGGTGCTCAGCGCATCGCCATCTACGGAATGATCAGAAACGATGGTGACAGCAATGAGATCATTTTTGTAAGGATATCCGGTCTGAGAATTCAGAATATGATGGTAAAGAACACCATCCTGTTCAAAAAAACGTTCATAAATTCCGGAGGATACCACGGATTTGTCGGTGATTTCCATTGCGGCTGCAGTTTCATTGCGGTCTGCAAACGGCTTCTGTACACCGATTTTGAAAGGCGTTCCATCCGGTTTGGCTCCGATACAGAGTACATTTCCGCCGAGATTGATGGTTGCGCTTTGAATTCCCTGAGAAACCAGATAATCTTTGATGCGGTCGGCGATATACCCTTTGGCAATGCCGCCAAGGTCAAAGGCGGTATCATCGGATTCCAGAGTAATGTTCCGGTCATGGATGGAAACGCCCTGAATACCGCATTTGGAAAGGGCATTCCGGATATCGGAATCAGCAGGAACCGTGGGCGTTTCGGAGGTGAAATCCCAGAGTTCTGTCAGCGGTGCAATAGCGATATCAAAGGCTTCATTAGATTTCTGAGTCCAGGAAAGCCCGATGGACAAAAGATCTGCCAGTTCTTCTGATACCTGATAAGTATCCGTCTGTCCTTCAACAGGAGTGAGTTCTCTGTGATTCAGCTGGAATAATTCACTGTCAGAAGAGGTTCTGCTGAATATTTTTTCGTATTTATCGCAGAGCTCCATGCATTGAGCAAGCAGAGCTTCATCTTCGGAATCATAAATCGTGATGGTGACAACCGTATTCAGCTTGAAGCTGGTGGAACGGATATAATCCTTCGTTGCTTCTTCGGAAACAGAAGCTTCGGAAGAACTGCCGGAAGAATTTTCGGAAGAGCATCCGGATATGCTGCATGCCAGAAGAACTGCGGATGTAAGGATGGCGGTGCGGAAAAAGGAAACGAAGCGGTAATGTATTTTTTTCATGGGAAATCTCCTGTATATTTTTTGAATGTCAGCGTATCATAAGCTTTTCATTTCAACAGCATTATATACGAAAAATATATTTCTGCAAAGTCGGGAAATCGTGGAGAGATGGTGAACAAAGTGAATGGCAATAAGGTCCCCCAAAAAAATATTTCAGAATCAGCAATCTGGAAATAACGGGAGATACTCTGCATAAGAGAGGTAGATATAATGAAGAATCATCGTATAAGTAACTGTGAGTACTGCATGAATTATTCCTATGATGAAGATTATGAATGCTATACATGTGAAGTGAATCTGGATGAAGATGAGATGGCCCGTTTTATTTCCGGGAATTTCAGCCAGTGTCCGTATTTCCGCATGGGTGATGAATATAAAATTGTGCGTAAACAGATGTAGTCCAAAAAACAAAGAATCTTTTCAAACAAAGAATTTTTTTAAGCAAAGAATCTTTTCAAAATCAAACAAAGAATCTTTCCAAAAACTCTTGACAGCGGTTGTACAATATGTTATTGTATCTAAGAACGCTGCCGAAGACAGTAGGTGCCGTAAGGCATAAGGGTTAAAACGCCTACCGAGGACTAAGTATTCTATTAAGATTACACAAGGTCTGATTGTCATGCAGTCAGACCTTTTTATTTTGTACGCGGGTTTCCGCATCAGAATATTCTCATTGCGCGGCGGTATAAATCTATAAGGAGGTGTACCATTTCATGGCAAAAGTAGAACTGAAACAACCAATCGTAGAAGAAATCGCAAACAACATTAAAGACGCACAGTGTGTAGTTCTTGTTAATTACAGTGGTCTTACTGTTGAGCAGGATACTATTCTTCGTAAGGAATTAAGAGAATCTGGTGTTCAGTACAAAGTTTACAAAAACACTCTGATGAATCGTGCTTTTGCAGGAACAGCATGTGAAAGCCTTTGCAAGCATCTGGAAGGAACCAACGCTCTTGCAATTTCCGCAACAGACGCTACAGCACCGGCAAGAATCCTTGCTAAATATGCAAAACAGTTCCCGGCATTAGAACTGATCGCCGGTGTCGTTGAAGGCAACTACAATGATCAGGCAGGAATTCAGGCTCTTTCTCAGATTCCATCCAGAGAAGAACTTCTTGGCAAATTGCTTGGAAGCATCCAGTCTCCGATTACCAACCTGGCTCGTGTTCTTAATCAGGTTGCAGAAGCAGGCGGAGCAGAAGCAGCAATCGCTGCAAAAAGCGCTGAGGCTTAATTAGCCCGGTCACATTTCTAAAAATAGCCCGTATACAGAACGGGAAGAAAAATAATAAGATTATATGGAGGGAAATTAAAATGGCAAAATTAACAACAGAAGAATTTATTGCGGCAATCAAAGAATTATCCGTATTAGAGTTAAATGAATTAGTAAAAGCTTGCGAAGAAGAATTTGGTGTATCTGCAGCAGCAGGTGTTGTAGTTGCAGCAGCAGGCGGCGCAGCAGAAGCAGCAGAAGAGAAAGATGAGTTCGACGTAGAACTTACAGATGTTGGCCCGAACAAAGTTAAAGTTATCAAAGTTGTTCGTGAAGCTACAGGCTTAGGTCTGAAAGAAGCAAAAGCTGTTGTTGACGGTGCTCCGAAGGTTGTTAAAGAAGCTGCATCCAAAGCAGAAGCTGAAGACCTCAAAGCAAAACTTGAAGCAGAAGGCGCTAAAGTTACACTTAAATAATTTCAGCCGATCTTACACCCGTGAAGGCTCTGGATTCCAGACCTTCGCGGGTCTTTTTTTGTTTTGCAGGAAAATGTTTTGTATTTTCCTGCAATATAAAAGCCCTTCGGGCAGGAGCTCATTGTGGCGGAGAGAGAACATACTGCTGAAGCAATTTGCGGCAGGCGGAGAATCCTTCTGTATAATGAAAAGACTTCCGACTCCCTGTAAAATTATAAAAAACAAACAGAATTGTAATGAAAAGTTAAAACTATTGCATCAGGAACACTTATTTTGGAAAAGAAGCTGTGTTATAATATTTTTACTTATATATCGTGAAAAGAAGAAAAGGAAACGGAAAAGAGTCAACAGAGTGGGATGCATTTGTTGTCCCTGCCTGTGAGATACAGAGGAAGCAGGAGTTCATCTGGCAGGAAGAGGGAAGAAGATGAAAAGAAAAAAATATGCGAAATGGTTGAGCGTATGTTTGGCTGCGGCCATGTGTGTGTCCGGACCGCTGACAATGATTGAAGCAGAAGCGGCGACTGCGACGGTTGCGGATCCAATGAAAGAAGTTCTGGCTGAAGAGCGAGTGGAAGAGTATCTTGAGGAGGAAACGGAGGACACTGAGTGCGGGGAAATTCCGGAGGATTTTTCCTGGATGGATACAATGTTTGAAGAAGACGCGGAAAAAGAGAAGATGGAGGAGGCTGAATCCGGAGATGCCGCACTGGTACAGAACGGTGAGTCTTTGGCAGAAACCGCATCTCCGGATACGATAGAAACAGAAGGGGAAAATTCTGGGTCGGATCCTCAGAGTACAGAAATATTTGGGGAAACAGATCAGGATATCTGGCAGACGGAAGAAAACTGTCCGGACGATATGGAAGTGTTTCAGAGTCCTGTGGAGTTTCAGAACGGAGATATTTCTCAGCTGTACAGTGCCTCGTCAGAATTGACAGAACAGAATCCGGATGTGGAATTGTTTACCGCAGGGGAAGATACCAACATCAATCATGCGGATTCGGGAAACGCCTCCGGCAGTGTATTTTCAGATGGACAGGAAAAAACGGAAACAGAAGATAACACCAAAACAGAAGACAAAAACGGAACAGATTCCATTGGTGATGGCTCAAATCCGGGAATTACGGATGGGGAAGAAACGAAGAGCGAAGATGATCTGATACTTGGAGAGTCGGAAGCCACACTTGTCTTGAAAGAAGGAGAAGATTTTGTGGAAAGACTGAATATCCTTCTTTATAAAGCAAAAGATCTGGCAACGGATGACCATCCCTATAAAGTGATCATACCGCCCGGCAATTATGAAATAAAGGGCACGATCAGCATGTACAGCAATATGCATCTGTATGCGGTCGGCGCAGTTATGAAGAAGACCAGTACCAAAAAACAGATTCTGCTCCGTCTTGGAAATACGGAAATTTCCGAGGGCGGATATAACGGTTATCGCAACATTACAATAGAAGGCGGAACCTGGGACTGTAATTATGAGTCCTGTGCCAACAAAGAAGCAGACGGAGGTTTTGTCGGTTTCCGAATCGGGCATGCCACGAACGTGACGATTAAAAATGCCACATTCCTGAATAATCTGAAATCCCATTTTATCGAATTGGGAGGCGTCAAACATGCGCTGATCACAGGATGCAAATTTGAGGGATACTGGACACCTCATGAAACTACCGGGCAGGAATGCATTCAGATCGATACGTGTCTGGATGAGATTTTTCCGAGGTACCAGCCTTTTGATGGAACCGTCTGCACAGACATTGTTATTGAAAAAAATCTGTTTCAGAATGTTTTTGCCGGAGCGGGAAGCCACAGCATGGTATTTAATAAACCATATACCAAAATCATTGTGCGAAACAATACATTTAAAAATGTGAAAAAAAGAGCAGTCTGGTTTTTGAATTGTAAGGATTCAGAAACCAGCGGCAATACAATGACGAATGTGGGATCCGGTATTTATGTAAGTCCTATGAGGCAGACCCATGCACATCTCCTTTCGGGACAGACGGCCAGTTCCAAACAGAACCAATACTCGGAGAATGTAGTAGTATCCAAAAACAAAATTACGCTGGCAAAACCGTGTAATATTGCAGGGGTTCTCTGGAGAGGATATGGAGTTTATCTTGGCGGACAGGAAGCGGTGACCCCTACCTATCCGATTCCAAAAGGGGATTATGTTCTGCGGGGTGTTACTGTAACGGGAAATACCATCAAGGGATATGCAAACGGCATCCATCTGGCCCGTACAGCAAGCTGTAAAGTTACCAAAAATACCATTTCGCTTTCCAATCCGGGCGCTTTTACAAGCTTCGGAATTTACCTGGGTGGAAGCCGGAATAATGAAATCAGCGGAAATGTGGTATCCGGTGCATCCAATATTGGGATTTATATTTATACTACTTCTTCTTATAAATATGGAAGTACCGGAAACAAGGTGGTGAGCAATCAGGTGAAAAGCTGTGCGTCCGATGGAATCAGAATTTCAGCCGGAAGCCACAGTACCTCCATTGACAAGAATATATGCACCAGCAACAAGAAATATGGAATTGAGATTCACAGTTCCACGATTACTTCCATGACGTATAATAAAGCAATTACCAATGCCAAGTACGGGATTTACTGTTATTCTTCCACAATCAAGCTTCAGAAAAAGAATACGCTCCAGGCGAATAAGGGAACCTATGCGATTTATTTTTCCAAGTGTAAGGGGCAGGTGCAGAACGTTAAGAATTTCAGTATCAGTACGGTGAAAAGTACGACGAAGACAATCACAGGTACCGCCACCGGAGGAAGCAGTGTTTATGTTTATGTGAAGAGCAACAGTAAAAAACTGGGAAGCGCCAGGATCTCGAAGAACTGGAAATACACCGTTCCCATTAAGGCGCAGAAAAAAGGAACCGTTCTTCTGATCAAGGTATACGATAAATATGGAAATGCCATTACAAATGAAAAGAAGGTAGCCTGATGCTGCAAACCTATATGTCTGCATGATTTCAGGAACAGAAAGAAGGCAGACTGACACGGCAGGCATATTTGTCTGCAGCAATTGCAGCACAGGAAGCAACAGAATAATAAGAACAGATCGCGGATCAGTCTGCGGTAACAACAGGGGTCAAGGCAGTTTGGCCCCTTTCTTTTTCTGAGATTTCATACTTGCTCTGGCACAGTGGAATCAATTTATTTTTTGGAATAAAAAATATTACAAAAAATAAAAAAATGATTGACAGGGTTGAAGGTTTATGCTACAGTAAAGGATGCTATATTATGGCAAGATATGCCTGCTTATCTGAACAAATAAGCGGGATCATGCAGTAATAAATAAAAAAAACAGGGGTGAAACGTCAATGGAAAAAAACAGAATTCGTTCTGTAAAAACTGGAAAAAGCATGCGCATGAGTTACCAGAGACAAAAAGAAGTCCTGGAAATGCCGAATTTGATAGAAGTCCAGAAAGATTCCTACCAGTGGTTTCTCGACGAAGGATTGAATGAAGTATTTGATGATATTTCTCCAATCGAAGATTACAGCGGAAAACTCAGCCTGAAATTCATCGACTTTACATTTGACGAGAAAGATGCGAAATATTCGATTGAGCAGTGTAAGGAACGTGACGTAACATATGCCGCACCATTGAAGGTTCGGGTACAGCTGATTAATAAGGAAACAGGGGAAATTAAGGAAACCGAAATTTTCATGGGTGACCTGCCTTTGATGACTGCAACTGGTACGTTTGTCATCAATGGTGCAGAACGTGTAATTGTAAGCCAGTTAGTACGTTCCCCTGGTATCTATTATGCAATCGCACATGATAAAGTTGGTAAGAGATTATTTTCCAGTACCGTTATTCCTAACAGAGGCGCATGGCTGGAATATGAGACGGATTCCAACGACGTATTTTATGTAAGAGTAGACAGAACCAGAAAGGTTCCGATTACAGTGCTGATTCGTGCCCTGGGTATTGGCACCAATGCGGAGATTCTTGAATTATTCGGCGAAGAACCGAAGATTCTTGCAAGTTTCACGAAAGATACTTCTACCAATTATCAGGAAGGTCTTCTGGAACTGTATAAGAAAATCCGTCCGGGTGAGCCGCTCGCAGTAGAAAGTGCTGAGAGCCTGATCATGGCCATGTTCTTTGACCCCAGAAGGTATGACCTTGCCAAAGTCGGACGTTATAAATTTAATAAAAAACTTCATCTGAATAAGCGTATCGTAGGTCAGAAACTGGCAGAAGATGTCGTAGATGCTTCTACCGGCGAGATCATCGCAGAGAAAGACTCTGTTGTGACCAGAGAACTGGCAGATACCATCCAGAATGCAGCAGTTCCTTATGTATGGATTCAGGGAGAAGAACGCAATATCAAAGTTCTTTCCAGCCTTATGGTAGATATCCGCAGCCATGTGGATCTGGACTGCGATCCGAAGGAACTGGGTGTTACAGAATTAGTATATTACCCGGTACTCCAAAAAATTCTGGAAGAAAACGACACCCTTGAGGATATCAAGGCGGCTATCCGCAGAGATATCCATGACCTCATTCCGAAACACATTACTAAGGAAGATATTCTTGCTTCCATTAACTATAACATGCATCTGGAATACGGCATGGGCAATGACGACGATATCGACCACCTGGGCAACCGTCGTATCCGTTCTGTAGGTGAATTGCTGCAGAACCAGTACCGTATCGGACTTTCCAGACTGGAGAGAGTTGTTCGTGAGAGAATGACCACACAGGATACGGAGAGTATTTCTCCACAGTCCCTGATCAATATCAAACCGGTAACTGCAGCAGTGAAAGAGTTCTTCGGTTCTTCCCAGCTGTCTCAGTTCATGGATCAGAACAACCCGCTTGGTGAGCTGACACACAAGAGACGTCTTTCCGCCCTGGGACCTGGCGGTCTGTCCCGAGACAGAGCCGGATTCGAGGTTCGAGATGTACATTACTCCCATTACGGACGTATGTGCCCGATCGAGACTCCTGAAGGTCCGAACATCGGTCTGATCAACTCCCTTGCATCCTACGCAAGAATTAACCAGTACGGTTTCATTGAGGCACCGTACCGTAAGATTGACAAGACAGATCCGCAGAACCCGCGTGTAACCGAAGAAGTTGTTTACATGACTGCAGATGAAGAAGATAATTACCATGTAGCACAGGCGAATGAGCCTCTGGATGAAGAGGGACATTTCATTCACAAGAACGTATCCGGTCGTTTCCGTGAAGAAACACAGGAATACGAGAAGAGAATGTTTGACTACATGGACGTATCCCCGAAGATGGTGTTCTCTGTAGCGACAGCACTGATTCCGTTCCTGCAGAACGACGACGCGAACCGTGCGCTGATGGGATCCAACATGCAGCGTCAGGCCGTACCGCTTCTTACTACCGAAGCTCCGGTTGTAGGTACTGGTATGGAGACCAAGACTGCAGTAGACTCCGGTGTATGTGTCGTTGCGAAAAAAGCCGGAACAGTTCTTCGTTCCACATCTACAGATATTACTATTCAGAACGATGACGGAACCAAAGAGAATTATCATCTGACCAAGTTCATGAGAAGTAACCAGAGCAACTGTTACAATCAGAAACCAATCGTTTTCCAGGGCGAGCACGTAGAGGCAGGACAGGTTATTGCAGATGGTCCTTCCACAGCCAATGGCGAGCTGGCACTGGGCAAGAACCCTCTGATCGGTTTCATGACATGGGAAGGTTATAACTACGAGGATGCGGTTCTTTTAAGTGAAAAACTTGTACAGGACGATGTTTATACATCTGTTCACATTGAAGAATATGAAGCAGAAGCCCGTGATACCAAACTGGGACCGGAAGAGATCACACGTGACGTTCCGGGTGTGGGCGATGATGCTCTGAAAGACCTGGATGAACGCGGAATTATCCGTATCGGTGCAGAAGTACGTGCCGGTGATATCCTGGTCGGCAAGGTAACTCCGAAGGGAGAAACCGAGCTTACTGCAGAAGAGAGACTTCTGCGCGCGATCTTCGGTGAGAAGGCACGTGAAGTACGTGATACATCCCTGAAGGTTCCGCATGGTGAATACGGTATTATCGTAGACGCCAAAGTATTTACAAGAGAAAACGGCGATGAGCTGTCACCTGGTGTAAATCAGTCAGTCCGCATCTACATTGCACAGAAACGTAAGATTTCCGTTGGTGATAAGATGGCCGGACGTCATGGTAACAAGGGTGTCGTTTCCCGTGTACTTCCTGTAGAAGATATGCCGTTCCTTCCGAATGGCCGTCCGCTGGATATCGTACTGAATCCTCTGGGTGTGCCGTCCCGTATGAACATCGGACAGGTCCTTGAGATCCATCTGAGTCTTGCTGCCAAAGCACTTGGCTTTAATGTGGCAACTCCTGTCTTTGATGGTGCGAACGAGAATGATATTCAGGATACTCTGGAACTTGCCAATGACTATGTAAATATTGAGGATTTTGAAGAATTCCGTGCAAAATATCAGGATATTCTTGATCCGGAGGTTATGCAGTATCTGGACGAAAACAAAGCTCACAGAGAACTCTGGAAGGGCGTTCCGATCTCGAGAGACGGTAAAGTACGGCTTCGTGACGGACGTACCGGAGAATACTTCGACAGTCCGGTAACCATCGGCCACATGCATTACCTGAAACTGCATCATCTGGTAGATGATAAGATCCATGCACGTTCTACCGGCCCATATGCTCTGGTTACTCAGCAGCCATTGGGTGGTAAGGCACAGTTCGGCGGACAGCGTTTCGGTGAGATGGAGGTTTGGGCTCTTGAGGCGTACGGCGCAGCTTATACTCTGCAGGAGATCCTGACAGTCAAGTCCGATGACGTTGTTGGTCGTGTGAAGACATACGAAGCAATTATTAAGGGTGAAAATATTCCTGAGCCGGGTATTCCGGAATCCTTCAAGGTACTTCTGAAGGAACTCCAGTCTCTTGCTCTGGATGTTAAAGTCCTTAAAGATGACAATACAGAAGTGAAGATCATGGAAACCGTAGACTACGGCGATACTGATCTGCGTTCCGTTATTGAGGGTGATTCCAGAGGACATCACGATGAAGAATCCCTTGGCAAATACGGCTTTACCAAGCAGGAATTCCAGGGAGAGGAACTGGTAGATATCGAGGAACCTGAAGACGAGGACGAGGATGAAGAATACCTGGAGTTTGAAGAATCTCTGGGTGATGACGAGGAATAGAAAGGGGAAAGAATACATGGCAGAAACAACAAATACCACAGAAACATATCAGCCAATGACTTTCGATGCCATCAAACTTGGACTGGCGTCCCCTGAGAAGATCAGAGAGTGGTCAAGAGGCGAAGTTTTAAAACCTGAGACCATCAACTACCGTACCCTGAAACCCGAGAAGGACGGACTTTACTGCGAAAGAATTTTCGGGCCAAGCAAGGACTGGGAGTGTCATTGCGGTAAATATAAGAAAATTCGTTACAAAGGCGTTGTCTGCGACAGATGTGGTGTAGAAGTTACCAAGTCTTCTGTCCGCAGAGAGCGTATGGGACATATCGAGCTTGCAGCTCCGGTATCCCATATCTGGTATTTTAAAGGAATTCCGTCCCGTATGGGACTGATCCTTGACCTGTCTCCGAGAGTACTGGAGAAGGTTCTGTACTTTGCAAATTATATTGTCCTGGATCCTGCTGATTCCGGTCTGATGTACAAACAGATTCTGACCGAAAAAGAATATCAGGATGCGAGAGAAGCATACGGAAGCAAATTCCGTGTAGGCATGGGTGCAGAATCCATCAAAGAACTTCTGGAAGCAATTGATCTGGAAAAAGATGCGGCAGAACTGAAGAGCGAACTTCAGGATGCAACCGGTCAGAAACGTGCGAGAATCATCAAACGTCTGGAGGTTGTGGAATCTTTCCGTGAATCCGGTAACCGTCCGGAATGGATGATCCTGACCGTGATTCCGGTTATCCCGCCGGATCTTCGTCCGATGGTACAGCTGGATGGCGGACGTTTTGCCACCTCTGACCTGAATGATCTTTACAGAAGAATCATCAACCGTAATAACCGTCTGAAAAGACTTCTGGAGCTTGGCGCTCCTGATATCATTGTCCGCAACGAAAAACGTATGCTGCAGGAAGCTGTGGATGCGCTGATCGATAACGGACGCCGCGGCCGTCCTGTTACCGGCCCTGGCAACAGACCTTTGAAATCCCTGTCAGAACTGCTGAAAGGCAAGTCCGGACGTTTCCGTCAGAACCTGCTTGGTAAGCGTGTTGACTATTCCGGACGTTCCGTTATCGTCGTAGGACCGGAGCTGAAAATTTATCAGTGCGGTCTTCCGAAGGAAATGGCGATTGAGCTGTTCAAACCATTCGTTATGAAAGAACTGGTTGCCAACGGAACCTCCCACAATATCAAAAATGCCAAGAAGATGGTAGAAAAGCTTGAGCCGGCTGTATGGGATGTTCTGGAAGAAGTAATCAAAGAACATCCGGTTATGCTGAACCGTGCACCTACACTGCATCGTCTGGGTATCCAGGCGTTTGAGCCGATCCTTGTAGAAGGTAAGGCAATCAAGCTCCATCCGCTTGTTTGTACCGCATTCAACGCGGACTTCGACGGTGACCAGATGGCGGTTCACCTTCCGCTGTCCGTAGAAGCACAGGCAGAGTGCCGTTTCCTTCTGCTTTCACCGAACAACCTGCTGAAACCTTCTGATGGTGGTCCTGTAGCCGTTCCTTCTCAGGATATGGTTCTTGGTATCTACTATCTGACCCAGGAGAGACCTGGCAACAAGGGAGAAGGCAAGTTCTTCAAGAGCGTGAACGAAGCCATTCTTGCATACGAAAACAAAGTAATTACGCTCCAGAGCAGAATTCTGGTTCGCTGCACGAAGAAGATGCCGGATGGCACCGTACTGACCGGCAACGTAGAATCCACTCTCGGACGTTTCCTGTTCAACGAAATCCTTCCGCAGGATCTTGGATTCGTAGACAGAAGTGTACCTGGCAATGAACTTCTTCTGGAAGTTGATTTCCTGGTAGGTAAGAAACAGCTGAAACAGATCCTTGAAAAAGTCATCAATACTCACGGCGCAACCAAGACTGCCGAAGTATTGGATGCAATCAAATCCACAGGTTACAAATATTCCACACGCGCAGCCATGACCGTATCCATTTCCGATATGACCGTGCCGCCGCAGAAACCTGAGATGATTAAGAATGCCCAGGATACCGTTGACCTGATTACCAAGAACTACAAACGAGGCCTCATCACCGAGGAAGAGCGTTACAAAGAAGTTGTAGATACCTGGAAGAAGACTGACGATGAACTGACCCATGCCCTGCTTTCAGGACTGGATAAGTACAACAACATTTTCATGATGGCTGACTCCGGTGCCCGTGGTTCCGATAAGCAGATTAAACAGCTTGCCGGTATGCGTGGTCTGATGGCCGATACAACCGGTCACACTATCGAGCTCCCGATCAAGTCCAATTTCCGTGAAGGTCTTGACGTACTGGAATACTTCATGTCCGCGCACGGTGCACGTAAAGGTCTGTCCGATACAGCGCTTCGTACCGCCGACTCCGGTTACCTGACAAGACGTCTGGTAGACGTATCACAGGATCTGATCATCCGTGAGACAGACTGCTGCGAGACCAGAGATGAGATTGCCGGAATGTATGTACAGCAGTTCTCAGACGGCAAGGAAGAAATCGAGAGCCTGCAGGAACGTATTACAGGAAGATATTCCTGCAACACCATCTACAACAAAGACGGCGAAGTTCTTGTAAAAGCCAACCATATGATTACGCCGAAGCGTGCAGCCCGCATTATGAAAGAGGGCGTCAGCGAAACAGGCGGAGCAATCGATAAAGTGAAGATCCGTACCATTCTTACCTGCAGATGCAAAGTCGGTATCTGTGCAAAATGTTACGGTGCCAACATGGCAACCGGTGAACCGGTACAGGTTGGTGAATCTGTTGGTATTATCGCTGCACAGTCTATCGGTGAGCCTGGTACACAGCTTACCATGCGTACTTTCCATACCGGTGGTGTTGCCGGCGGCGATATTACACAGGGTCTTCCTCGTGTCGAGGAGCTTTTTGAGGCAAGAAAACCGAAAGGTCTTGCTATTATTACAGAAATCAAAGGTGTTGTTACCATTAACGATACCAAGAAGAAACGTGAGATCATCGTTACAGATCCGGAGACAGGTGATTCCAAGACATACCTGATCCCATACGGTTCCCGTGTGAAGGTTCTGGACGGTCAGGTTCTGGAAGCCGGTGACGAGCTGACAGAAGGTAGCGTGAATCCGCATGATATCCTGAGAATCAAGGGCGTACGCGCCGTACAGGATTATATGATCCGTGAAGTACAGCGTGTATACCGCCTCCAGGGTGTTGAGATCAACGATAAGCATATTGAGGTTATCGTACGTCAGATGCTGAAGAAGATCCGTATTGAGGAGAATGGAGATACCGAATTCCTTCCGGGAACTCTCGTAGATGTACTGGAGTATGAAGAAGTGAACGAGAATCTCGAAAAAGAAGGAAAGACTCCGGCTGAGGGCAAACAGGTAATGCTTGGTATTACCAAGGCATCTCTGGCAACCAATTCCTTCCTGTCCGCTGCTTCCTTCCAGGAGACCACCAAGGTTCTGACAGAAGCTGCCATCAAGGGTAAAGTTGACCCGCTGATCGGTCTGAAAGAAAATGTTATCATTGGTAAGCTGATTCCGGCAGGTACCGGTATGAAGCGTTACAGTGAAATTGCACTGGATACCGGTGAAGAAGAAAAAACGGTAGAAATCGATGAGATGATGGATCTGGAAGAGGATATTCCGGAAGAAGATATTCCGGAAGAAGAAGTGATGGAAGACATCGTAATTGATGATGAAGCAGAAGAAGCAGAAACTTCCGAAGCTGAAGATATCATTTTACCTGAAGAAGAATAAAAATAAGAAGAAGCCTTTTGTCGCGTATGCGGCAGAGGGCTTCTTTTTACAATAAAAAGTACCGGTCAGAAGATAATTTGCAAAATGAATAAGAGCTTTGTGAACAGATAATCTACAAATGGAATAAGAACCTTGTCAGCAGACATGTTTTTGAATCCATTCTTTGGTAATATAGGGAATGAAGAGAAAAATACAGACATGGCTACCATTTCTGATATAATTTGTTATAATATTTTGTGAAAGAAAATGCTGCTGCAGAATAAAAACAGGCACACGTACATTCGTGAAAATGAATGTGCGGGGAAGGTGCAGAGGTGAAACTTATGGATAGGGAATTGCCGGTTTCTGTTTGGCCGGAATGGAAAATTGTTGAAAAGATCGGCGAAGGATCTTTTGGAAAAGTGTATAAAGCACAGCGCATGGAACGTGATAAAGCATTTTATTCCGCAATCAAGATTGTCTCGATTCCTTCTAGCCGCAGTGAATTGAAGAGTATACAGTCCGAACTGGGAAGCGACCAGTCTGTCAAAGAATATTTTCAGAATCTGGTGGAAGATTGTATTCAGGAAGTCAATATTATGGAAGATTTTCGGGGCAATTCCCATGTAGTGGCTGTTGAAGATTATAAAGTGGTGGAATATCTGGATGATATTGGGTGGGATATTTATATCCGCATGGAGTATCTGACGGGATTTCTGGAATATTGTGAAGGGAAGCAGCTTAGTGAAAAAGAAGTGATCCAGCTGGGCATCGACCTTTGCAAAGCTTTGGAATATTGCAGAAAGATGAATATCATTCATCGGGATATTAAGCCGGAAAATATCTTTGTATCCAGATTTGGGGAATTTAAACTGGGAGATTTCGGAATTGCGCGTGAGCTGGACCGGACGCTGAGTTCCTTTTCCAAGAAAGGAACGTATTCGTACATGGCACCGGAGATGTACCGGGGTGAGAAGTATGACAGCCGCGTGGATATTTATTCCCTTGGGATTATGCTGTATAAACTTCGTAATCATAACCGGCTGCCGTTTATGGATCTTGAGAAGCAGCTGATTACCTACAGAGATAAAGAAAATGCATTGAACAAACGAATGTCCGGAGAGATACTTCCTGCTCCGGTTGATGCAGGAGAAGATCTGGCGGCTGTGATTCTGAAAGCCTGTGCATATGACTGCGAGGAACGGTATACTACTGCAGAGGAATTCCGGGAAGAACTGGAAAGGGTAAAATATCGTGTTATGTCAGAACCATTGCAAGAACGGAAGAAGGTTGGATCAGGAACGCGAGCAGCGGGTAGCCAGATACAGAAAACCAGATCAGGTTCACGTTCCACGGACGATCAGATGCAGAAGGCCGGAATAAGTGCGCGAACTGCGGGCGGTCAGGTGCAGAAAAGCGGAGCCAGTATGCGAGCTGAGAGTGATCAGATACAGAAAAACGGAGTAAGAACGCGAGCCGTAGGCAGTCAGGTGCAGAAAACCGGAGCAAGTACACAAGCCGAGAGTAACCAGTCGAAGAAATCCGGAGCATACTCCCATCTGGTCAATGAACAGGAATATGAAACAAAGTCCGGAAATTCAAAGACGCAGATGAAGAGAAACCGGGATGGATATCTGGAATTTTCTGAAGCTACCAGAATTAAGCCCAGGAGAAATTCTGCGGAACAAAAAAAGAACGGATCACAAGCATCATCCGGAACAGATCGAACCGGAGCAGATCGAACCGGAGCAGATCGAACCGGAACAGATCGAACTGGAACTACCCGAACCGAAACTGCTCACACCAGCTCCGCAGAAACAGACCAGACATTTTCTGCGAAGAAACGCAAAAAGAAAGATCAGACAGGAAATTTGCCTCTGCTCATTGCCGTTATTGTTATGACGCTTGCGGTAATTGTGATGACCGTTGTATTTTTCCGTGTTTTGTTAGAAAACCGCAGGACATCCGCACAGGCCGAAAGTCCGACAGGGCTTGTGGAAATGCTTGACAGCGATATGGCAGATGAATCCGAAAAAGAAGGCCTTGCGGAAGATCTTACAGTCATCCGTGAACGTGCATCAGAAATCGTCAATGAACTGGATACTTATCATTGGATCGGAACAGAGAAGGATGGAAGAATTACATACCTGAACACCGTCGGGGAATTGCGAAAGATACTGATTTATCCCAATTCTTCCAAGGACGGATTGTATGAAGAGTATTATTTCTGGGATGACCAATTATTTTTTGCGTATATCTGGGCGGACAGCACGATTGATTCCGATCTGGACGAAGGCGAGATTCGGGCAGATTATTATTATTACAAAGACGGAAATCTGATCCGCTGGATTGATGAGAACAATATGTGTCACGATTACGAAACAGACAATGAAGAATATCATACGCTTGGTGAAAAATACTGGAACCGAGCCCTGGAATATTCCAAGGGATTTGAGTAGAATGGATGTGAGGGTAGAACATGGCTTATCAGATGGAATACGCGTATACCAGTCATACTGGCAATGTGCGTGCAAATAATGAAGATAATTTCTGGTGCTGCGGAGAAACCATGGGCGCCTTTAACCAGGGAACCGGAGGTGTACGTACCGGAAGAACTGTACAGTCAGATTATCCGCTGTTTGCCGTTTTCGACGGGATGGGCGGTGAAAGCTGCGGCGAAATGGCAGCCTATCTTGCGGCAAATGCATGCGGAAGGCATTACCGTGAGAATCGCGTCTCTCTGAAAGAACAGCCGGAGCAGTTCCTGGATGAAATTTGTCAGGATATGAACCGTGCAGTCTGTGAATACAGCCAGGAAAACCGTATCCGGATCATGGGGACAACCACTGTGATGCTGGCAGTAAGTGAGGGAAATCTGTATGCCTGTAACGTAGGTGACAGCAGACTTTATGAAATAAGGAAGAAAACCGGAGAACAGGAAGGAAACTTTCAGCAGATTTCCATCGACCATGTACTGCGCGGAGGTCCGTTTTGCAAAGCGCCGCTGACACAGTATGTGGGAATCCCGGAAAATCATATGGGGCTGGAACCCTCCGTGCTGAAACTGGAAATGAAGCCGGGAGTAAGATATCTGCTTTGCTCGGATGGCGTGACCGATATGATTGCGGATGAGGAAATTGCAGAGATCATCGCAGGAGAAACGACGGTGCAGAAAGCAGTGGAAACACTGCTGTGCAGGTCTCTGGAAAGAGGCGGAAGGGATAATGTGACCATGATTTTGTGCGAGGTTACAGAAGAGGAACGAAGACCACGCCTGCTGCGATGGCTGGAGAACAGAATAAAGAAAGAGCCTGTGCAGTCAGGATACTGATACAGGATGGTTATGGGAGATGATGGTATGAAGAATCGAATGCAGGATCTGGATTTTGAGCAGACAGTGGCATTTGACACTGTCAAAGATTATGAGTTTACCAGAAGGGCGGCGCAGCGTTTTCGGCAGGTTGTCAGTCTGGAGGATTTTGAAGATGAAGATGCGGATGTGATTTTTCATTATTTATATAAGGAAATGGAGCTGGTTTCCTTTGGGGATCATCTGAAAAGGTATATTTATGAGCGTGCGGGTCTGGAAGAACCGTTCAGTGAAGTCAGCAAAGAGGTCTACCGGGATATTGTGGTGGAATCCTTTCACGAAACCTGTACGCCCAAATCCATGAAGCCGACTTCTGCGAAGCTTTCCTCACTTGTAAATAACTGGCTGAGCCAGGCATCTGTGAAGCGGGAGACCGTGTTTCTCCTCGGGTTCGGACTTCGCATGAGTGTGGAGGATGTGTCGGATTTTCTTACCAGAGTACTCAGAGAGCAGGATTTTGATTTCCGAAATCCGGATGAAGTGATTTACTGGTTTTGCTATTCCAATCATTATGAATATTACAAGGCACAGGAATACCGGGAACGATATGATGAGCTGGAGCCGGAGAAAGACAGCGGGGATGCTGCCAGAATTTTTGCCGGTGGGCTGTATCTGGATACGGAAGAGAAGTTGTTGGAATATCTGGCGCATGTGAAATCCGGCGTAGAGGATCCCATGTCAGAGAAAAGCCAGGCATTTCAGGAGTTTTGCCGGCTTCTTTACCGTGCAAAGCAAATCATCGCTGCTATGTATCAGCAGGATGAGGAGGAGAAAAAACGGGGGAAAGTGTGGACAGCTGATGATATTTCTGCATCAGATGTGGAAAAAGTAATCTGCAGCGGAATTCCGATCAATAAGATGGGAAATCTGAAAAAAATGTCAGCCTCCATTCTTGCCAGACATTTCAGCCAGAAACGATTCAGCAGGCAGAGAATCAACAGTATTCTGAAACATAATTTTCCGGTGGAGCGTTTTGACCTGATCACACTTGAATTTTTTATTGTGTCGCAGGAAATGGCAGATGAGGATCCGTATCAGAGATACCGCCATTTTCTGGAAGAAATTCAGGGGATTCTGGAGAAATGCGGAATGAGCGAAATCTACATAGTGAATCCATATGAATGCTTCCTCCTTATGTGTCTGCTGACAGACTGTCCGTTGGCAGTTTTCTCGGAAATCTGGGAAATGTCCTACGAGGAATCGGAGGAAGAGTGACAGGGTGGAGAAAGAAGTAAGGAACAGGCACCGGCAAAGTCTGCAGGTATGAAAACATACGGACTTTGCCGGTGCCTGTTATTTAGTGGAGTTATTTACGAAACGATGTATTAGTATAAGTCACGATAAATAATCATATGTTTCGCTGGGCTGCTTTTTCGATAGTACAGCTGTAAAAGCATCCTCACCGAAACAGTAAGGTATTTATCGTGGCTTATACTGGATGTTATTCGTTATAATAACCGTAGATCAGTCGTGAATTCTCGGCGATGCTTTCCTGGGCGGAAAGAGTATCTGTGAGGTTTTCGGACATGAAGCATACCACAAGGTCAATGCCCTGAGGGGTATTGTAAATAATTCCGGCATCATTTTCCACGTCAGTGAGTTCACCGGTTTTGTTGGCAACCTGGACGCCTTCCGGCAGGTCGGCAGGAATCTTGTTGACCCGCTGCTGCTGTTTCAAAAGCGCGAACATAGAATCGGCATGGGATAATGTGGAGTCTGTGGCAATGCCGTTGTTCAGGTAATAAATCTCTTTCAGGAATCTTCCGCAGTCTCTGACAGAAGTGTAATTATCACCGTTTTCTTTGCTATGAAGAAGCAGGCGTCCCATGGAAGTTTCGGTATAACCGTGAGCCTGGCAGAAGTTGTTGACCATTTCCATACCGTTGGCATCATCCCCGCTTCCAAGCCAGTTGACCAGAGTGTTGGCGGCATCATTGTCGCTGACTGTAATCATGGCTTTCAGATTGGAGTCAATCTGCTCTTTGCCGTGGAGATTTACCAGAGAATCGTAGTTTTCGTAAACCGTTCCCATGATATAGAGTTTGATCAGGCTGGCAGCCTGCATGGCCCCCCCGCCGATGATTCCTTCGGAGCCTTTGTTCAGATTGCAGACGTAAACAGACCAGTTACCGTTGTTCTGCGGGAGAAGCGGCTGTATCTGAACGAGGAGAGAATCCATACTTTCGTCCGTATTGTTGGTAAAAGTCGTATTTCCTTTGGAAGGAGAAAGGGTGCCCTGTTCTTCCATACTTTCTTCTGGAATTGCCGGTTTCTGCGGCCCCTGAACTTCACCGGACTGAACAGAAGCTTTTTCTTCTTCGGCTTCTTTTCCCTGAAGATTTTTTAATTCTTCTGCTTTCTGGCTTAGGGTAGAAGCGGAATCGGAAATATCGACCACCGTCTGCTGGAGCTGAGAAACTCTTGACTGCAGCGAGACCAGGCGGTTGAGTGAAACAAGTGTCACAGTGCCAAGTGCCACCAGAGAAACAGAAAGCACTCCGATGACTACATAGGGAACGCGGGATCTCTTGGGCTTGCTGGCTGCATCTTCCGGCATCGCAGGGGTGTCCGCGGAAATATCTGTGTCAGCTTCGTATTCTGAATGGTCAGCGTGTTTTGCTTGAAAGGCAGATTGTGTGTCAGAAGCGGGCTGCGTGTCAGCTGTGTATCCTGAATAATCAGTATGTTTTGTTTGAAAAGTTGATTGTGTGTCAAATGCTGATTTTTTGTCCAATGTGGGTTGGGAGAAATTATCATCCGAGAAAACGCTATCGGAGAAATCATCGTCCGAGAAATCATCATCTGAGAAATCGTCATCCGAGAAATCATCGAATGCATCTCCGAAATCTGTCTGGAGTTCCCTGAGAAGTTGATTTTCAAGATCCTCGACGAAGTCGTCATCCAGATCGCTGTTCAGCGTGTGCCTGACTTCTTCTTCCAGGATATCATCAAAGTCTTCCAAGGCTGTATCGATATCAATCGTTTCTACGTCAAAGTCATCGTCATCGACAGAAAACAGAGTTTTTTCATCTGAATCAAAAGCAGAAGATGTATCAGAGCTTCTTTCTTTAACAGCGCTGCATGACCGCTGCTGTTTTATGCTGCTTTTATCATTTTTCATTCCAATAATCCTTTCTTCGATTGTTTATCGTACGAAATATTGTGTTAATGTTGATTGTGTGAATACGGTAATATTATTAATAGCACGAAATACAATATTAATGTTTATAGTATAAAATATTATATTATGTCTACGGTACAAAATATTATACCATGGTTTATAATATAAGATTTTTTTCAAGTTGTATAGTTTATTTCCTGCCAGTACATAGAATCAGCCGAAATAAGCATCGATTCCATTTGCAATCCCCTCTGCCATGGTATCCTGGAAAGAGGAATCACTCATCAGTGTATCGTCAGATTGGTTGGTCATAAATCCCATTTCTATAATAGTCACCGGAACGGTACTCCAGTTTATGCCGGTCATGTTGTCATAATACTGCACGCCCAGATTGGCAAAGCCTGTTGCCTGACAATAACTGTCCAGAATACACTGGGAAAGTTGTGTGGATTCCTCCGAAAGTTCCGGAATATACGGGTTTTCAGGAGAGGGTGCCATAGTCAGTGCACCGGAAGAAGTATGACTGTCTTCTCCGTTGGCGTGGATGCGGACATAAATTTCTGCACCATTGGCGGCCACATATTCTGCCCGTTCTTTATTGCTGATAGCAGTATCATTGTCCGTCCGGGTCATGATTACCTGATAGCCGCGGCTTTCGAGAATGGTTTTCAGCTTCATGGAGACATCAAGATTAAGCTGATACTCCGGAAGTCCGGTATAGGAACCTTCTGTTCCGGTAGAAGCTTTGGCTTTCATTTCGGAAGAACCGGGGCCGATCGGTTCAGTGGAACTCATATCCACATTGTAACCCTGATGCCCGGGATCTATGCCGATGACATGTCCATGATTGTCAAAAATGCTGTCCTCTCCGGAGGAAAAAACATTTTCTTCATCTTCCTGAGTAACGCCTGCATCCTTACGGGAAAAAACAGAAGTTTTGGAGGAGTCCGCATCTTCCGAACCGGGAGCACGTTCATGTTCTTCGGTTGTGCCGGAGGCACGTTTTTCCTGAAGCTCATTTTCCGCCTGTTTCTGGTCAACCGCATTCGTATAGAGATTGGCACTATCTTTTAATTTCTGCTGTTCCTGAGAAACCTGGTCCATGACCCCATTCAGATCTTTTTCCGTAGAAACAATCTGCTGATAGGTATTGAATCCAAAAAAGAAGAGGGAAGCAATACACAGTAATCCGGTGATGACCAGCAGAATAGAAATAAAGCTTGGTTTTCTTTTCATGGAAAAATCCTTTCTATTTATTGTGGTGATTTATGGTTATATGAATGATTGTGTTGATTTATGACAGTATATTACTGCATTGGCATATGGTTTTCCGTATTTCAAATACTATCATATCTGCAACGGTATTTCAAACAGTATTTCATTACTTCCTTATTGCCTTACAAACACTGCGGCAAAACAGTAGAAATCAGATGATTTATGCGGCAATAAAGATGTTTTGTACTATATATGGTACCAAAAGCGGAGCGACAAAGACTGAAATGATAAAAATTTTTTAATTCTTTGTAAACAAAAGTTTAAATGGCATGAATAACGGTTGAAATTATATAGAAAGCTGGAGTATACTTAATAATAATGACAGTAGTTATAAACAAGAAATAGCTATTGACGGGAACGTATTGCTTTTGACAAATAAGTAGCATGTTTTTTCGGGAGGCAATCTCCGAACATGTTTTAGGGTGCTGCGGACCGCTAAGACGAGGGAGTTTGAATGGAAAGAAAAATTGACGAGGACAAAATCTACATAAAAATGTTTGGCCGATTTGAAATGACCTGGCAGGGGAAGAGTATTTCGCTGGGACGGAATATGAACAGCAGAAGTGTGAGACTCTTTCAGATTATTCTAACACATCGCGGAACCGGGATTTCCCGGCATGATCTGGCAGTTTATCTGTACCAGAATGAGGAAGTCGCCAATGCTGCGAACAGTATTCGTGTAGCCCAGCATCGCTTTAAGAAACAGCTGGAGAACAGCGGAGTTCCGAAAACAATGACGGATTATTACACTACAGATACAGAAGGATATTGCTGGAATGAGGAATTTCCGGCTGTGACAGATGTGGAAATGTTCAGGAAAGACAAAGAAGAAGCAGAACAGATCACATCACTTCCTGACAAAATTGGGAAACTTTATGATGCATTTCTTTTATACCGCGGTGAATTTCTGGAAGATGCAGGCGCAGAGGAATGGGCGGTTGTTTATTCTGTATGGTATAAACAGATGTATCAGGAACTGACCAGTGAATTAATTGATCTGCTCCGCGAAGCTGAGGATTATGAAAAAATGCTGGAGGTCAGCAGAAAGGCCTGTGAGCTTTATCCTTATGATGAATGGCAGGTTTATGTTCTGGAGAGTTACCAGAAGCTGGGACTGACACGGGAAGCCGGTCAGGTTTATAATGAAACGGTGCGCATGTACCGGGAGGAATTGGATCTGGACGTACCGGAGCATCTGACAGAAGTGTACAAGAGAAGTGCCGGACAGAATGATCAGTCTGATTTGATTGATGATATCCGCAATAAGCTGGAAGCGTCCATACATTCCAGGGGTTGTGGTGCGGCATATCTGACTCTGGCAAATTTTTCGGATACGTTTCGTCTGATGATTCGCCTTACCGAGCGTAACGGACAGAAAATGAGTCTGATGCTCTGCAAACTCAAGACCGATTGTTACAACGAATGTAATAAAAAAGACAGCGATCATCCCATGCAGATACTGAAAGAGACTATTTGTGATACCCTGCGAAGCGGAGACTGTTATACAGACTTTGACCAGGGATACCTGATTCTTCTGATGGGTGCGGAAGAAGACAAATGTGAACTGGTTTTCAAGCGAATTGAACGCAGCTTTAAGAACCGGAGAAAAAACAAAACCCCGTGGGAGTCCGAGCTTACCTTTGATATCGTACCGACAGCGAGTTTCCACAGGATTATATGAGATAAATAAAGATAAATAAAAACCTGTTTCATGACATGAAAGGAATCATGCTGTGAAACAGGTTTTTGCGGATAATTATTTGTCGGATGCTTTCAGATTTTGAAGTTGTTTTTTCAGAGAAGCAATAATGTCATCCTTCTCCTTGCATTCCTCCTCTTTTTGTGTATAAGCTTCGGTTATTTTATGAAAAGCCGCGTCTTTCTTCTTACATTCTGCATCTTTTTTCCTGCATTCCGCCTCTTTTTCTTTATACGCCGTCCGAAACTCTTCCACCTGAGCCGACAGTTCATCGATCATCAATCGCGTAGTATTGCGATCCATCAATTGCAATTCTTTAGAAAACATACCAACCATCCCTATTAAGTCAAGTCTTTTTTCCTTGAATATCAAGGATTTTTTCAATATATCATCAATAAATATCTCAGAAGAAGGAGCCATAGGAATGGACATTTCTCTGTATCTGG
>NZ_JBQHXR010000014.1:0-67942 GCF_052063365.1 Blautia sp. HCP3S3_G3
AGATACAGAGAAATGTCCATTCCTATGGCTCCTTCTTCTGAGATATTTATTGATGATATATTGAAAAAATCCTTGATATTCAAGGAAAAAAGACTTGACTTAATAGGGAGGGTTGTTTTATGTCCAAATATACAGGCACCAAAACCAAACAGAACCTGAAAGCTGCATTCGCAGGAGAATCCGAAGCAAGAAACAAATATACATACTATGCTTCCGCAGCGAAAAAAGCCGGTTATGAACAGCTCGCAGCTCTTTATCTGGAAACCGCAGATCAGGAAAAAGAGCATGCAAAAATGTGGTTCAAAGAATTCCACGGCATCCATGATATCGCTGAGAATCTGGAAGATGCCGCTGCAGGTGAAAACTATGAGTGGACTGATATGTATGCCCGCATGGCACGTGAAGCCAGAGAAGAAGGCTTTGAGGCACTGGCACGTAAGTTTGAAGGCGTTGCCAGAGTAGAAGCAGCTCACGAGAAACGCTACAGAAAACTTCTGGAATCCTACAAAGCAGACAAAACCTTCAGGGGCGATGCTCCTCTCGGCTGGAAATGCCGCAACTGCGGATACATCCATATGGATGAAGAAGCACCGGAAGTTTGCCCGGTATGCGCACATCCGAAGGCTTATTTTGAAAGAAAAGTGGAAAATTATTAATTACTGCTGTTATGTCAAAATGCCTGAGAGTTTTTCTCTCAGGCATTTTTGTCGGTCAGTGCCTGCGCAGCTTCTCCCAGTCGGTTATATATTGTCACAGCATCCTGTACATGAAGCGGTTCTCCCGTATTACCCGGTGCTCCGGCCGTCACCAGTATATACTCTCTTCCTCCGATTTCCGCAAAGCTTGCAAGACACAGTCCGGCTTCATTGGTATAGCCTGTTTTACCGCCTAGGATTTTTCCTTCGGTAACTGTCGGATCATTCAGATTCTTAAACATGGTACTGTAATAGGTGATCCCGTCCGGATGTATATTGGTCACTCCCGTGGAATGCCTCGGAGTCTCTATAATCTCACGAAACGTATCATTTCGGATTGCGTATTTCAGAAGTACTGCCATGTCATAGGCCGTACTGTAATGGTTCGGGTCATGGAGGCCTGTCGTATCACAGAAGTGCGTATTTTCCATTCCGATTTTCTGCGCCTTCTTATTCATCAGCTCCACAAAGGCATCCTCTGAACCGGCAATTGCATCTGCAAGGCCAATACAGCATTCTGCTCCCGAGGGAAGGATAGCACCATATAGCAGATCTATGGCGCGGACGGCTTCTCCTGCCTGAAATCCCGCCTGCGTAGCATCTCCCGCATACAGTTCCGGAAAAATATCCGCATCCAGCATGATCTTTTCCTCCAGATCATCCAGCTCTTCAATAGCGACAATCACCGTCATGATTTTCGTCAGCGATGCCGGATATATTTGCTCTTCTCCGTTGATCTCCCCAATCACCTTGCCGCCATTGGCCGACATCAGCACAACATGAGAGCTGTTCACACCGCCGACATCCAGTTCTTTTACAACCGGCGTGGTGACTTCCTTCAGCCAGTCTTCCACTCCATAATCCCATCCGATGATAACCAGCAGAACCAGAACAACTATGATCTCCACCATCAGGCAGAGAAGCATTTTTGTCTTACTTGTTCTTTTCTTCTTTTTTCTTTTTCGTGCCGCCAATTTACATCCCTCATTTCCATTTGTGAATACACTATTTAATTCTGTTTGTTTCCTCATCCCGGCTAATACTCATTCATTATATCACGTATGCCGATAAATATTTTAATATCTTATATATCACAGGAAAGCTTTCGAATCTTTCACTCGTTAATCCTCACGCATGCCCGGCACACAAACTAAACGGACATGTCTGCTTACGCAGACATCACACATTTATGAAAGCCGATTGCTGGCGCAATCGTAATAAAAAAGGACATTCCGCTAAGAATGTCCTTTTCTCACAATCTATTAAGCCAGTTTCATCGGGTTGATCTTCACACCAGGTCCCATTGTCGGAGCAATTACTACGCTCTTCAGGAACTGACCCTTTAAGGTGCTTGGTCTTGCCTTCAGAATAGCTTCGATAAGCGTCTGGAAGTTGTCGCTTAACTGTTCCTCAGTAAAGGAAGCTTTACCGATCGGAACATGGATAATGTTGGTTTTGTCAAGACGGTATTCAATCTTACCTGCTTTGATATCATGAACCGCTTTTGTAACATCCATTGTTACAGTACCGGCTTTCGGGTTTGGCATTAATCCTTTCGGTCCAAGTACACGACCCAGACGACCTACAACACCCATCATATCAGGAGTTGCAACAACAACGTCGAAATCAAGCCATCCTTCATTCTGGATTCTCGGAATCAGCTCCTCTGCTCCTACGAATTCAGCGCCAGCTGCTTTTGCTTCTTCTGCTTTTGCATCTTTTGCGAATACTAAAACGCGAACCTGTTTACCAGTTCCATGAGGCAGTACAACTGCACCACGGATCTGCTGATCTGCATGACGTCCATCGCAGCCTGTACGGATATGAGCTTCGATAGTCTCATCAAATTTAGCAACTGCAGTTTTCTTAACTAAGCTGATAGCTTCTGCGGTATCATATAATGTTGCGCGGTCTACTGCCTTTGCAGCTTCCACGTATTTTTTTCCTCGTTTCATTTCTATAACCTCCTGTGGTATTGGCGGGGATTTCCCTCCCACTTCCTATTTGTATTAGTCTACTACTTCGATTCCCATACTTCTTGCAGTTCCTGCGATCATGCTCATAGCTGCTTCGATGGATGCTGCATTCAGGTCTTTCATTTTCAGTTCTGCAATTTCCTGAACCTGAGCCTTTGTCACTTTTGCAACTTTGGTCTTGTTCGGAACACCGGAACCGGATTTGATATTAGCGGCTTTCTTCAGAAGAACGGCTGCTGGCGGAGTCTTGGTTATGAAGCTGAAACTTCTGTCTGCATAAACAGTGATCACAACCGGGATAATCATACCATCCTGATCTGCTGTTCTTGCGTTGAACTCTTTTGTAAACTGAACAATGTTTACACCATGCTGTCCAAGAGCCGGACCAACTGGTGGTGCTGGAGTTGCTTTACCAGCCGGAATCTGTAATTTGATATATCCTGTTACTTTCTTTGCCATTTTCGGCACCTCCTATGTGGTATTGGCGGGGGTATTTCCCTCCCACTATAATGATAACCTGTTATAATTTCTTGACTTCTGCGAAACTTATTTCTACCGGTGTTTCGCGACCGAAAAGCTCAACATTCATGGTAACAACCTGTTTCTGCATGTTGATAGATTCGATAACGCCCACAGTATCTTTCCATACACCGCCTGTTACAACGATCTGATCGCCCTCTGCAAAATCCACATTCACTGCCTCGCTCTTGATGCCCATACGGAGCATTTCCTCTTCTTCAAGAGCTACCGGCTTGGAACCCGGTCCTACAAAGCCTGTAACACCTCGAGTGTTGCGGACAACGTACCATGTGTCGTCATTCATAATCATGTTGAGCAGCACATATCCCGGAAACAATTTTTTCTGTACCTGCTTGGCCACTCCGTTCCTCATCTCAATTTCTTCCAGAAGAGGAACTCTGACTTCCAGGATCTGATCTTCCAGGTGTCGGTTTTCGATTGTCTTTTCAATGTTGGCTTTTACTTTGTTCTCATACCCGGAATAGGTATGTACAACATACCATTTTGCTTCTGACATACAATCACCTTTTCCTTATTTCATTAAAAGATTAATGATTTCCAGAATACCGGCATCCATAACGCTGATGAGAACGCCCAGAATCACAGTAATCACTACTACTGCAACTGTCTGTTTCACCAGAGTATCGCGGTCTGTCCATACAATCTTTTTGAATTCTGATTGAAGTCCACGAAACCAACTGTTCTTCTGGCCTTTGCCAGCAGATTTTTCCTTTTCTTGCATAGCGTGACCTCACAATTCATGTGAGTAACTATCTGTCATAGTTACTTTGTGATTATTTTGTTTCCTTGTGCATTGTGTGTCTGTGACAGAACTTACAATATTTCTTGGTTTCCAATCTCTCAGGATGGTTCTTTTTCTCCTTAGTCATATTGTAGTTACGCTGCTTGCACTCAGTACATGCTAATGTAATCTTAACGCGCACAACTTCCACCTCCAGTGTTTTCATTTGCACAGTCTGTTCTTCTGCCGGGAAATGTATCCGTCTCATTTTCGGGCATAAAAAAAAGACCTAACTTCCATGTCGCCTGTCAATTTTAACACAGGATATACAGGTAAGTCAAGCCTTTTCCCTTTTATTTTTTATTTCTCGCCTTGCCAAGATATGCGGCTTTCACCGATTCATTCTCTGCAAGTTCCTGACCGGTGCCGGAAAGGGTAATGGAACCGACTTCCATTACATAGCCATGGTGAGCGGCATGAAGCGCCATATTTGCATTCTGTTCTACAAGAAGAATGGTTTTTCCCTGCTTATTGATCTCGCGGATAATATCGAACACGCCCTGTACCACGATTGGCGCAAGGCCCAGTGACGGCTCGTCCATCATAATGACTTCCGGGCGGCTCATAAGAGCGCGGGCAATAGCCAGCATCTGCTGCTCACCGCCGGATAACGTTCCGGCAAGCTGCCAGTGGCGCTCTTTCAGTCTCGGAAACAGATCATAACACCAGTTAATATCATCTTCCAGATTATCCTTGCGCATGTAGGCACCGATTTTCAGATTCTCCAGTACCGTCAGATCCGCAAAAACTCTTCGTCCTTCCGGTACAAGAGTGATTCCCTGAGCAACGATCTGCTCTGTACTTTTTCCGGAAATTTCCTTTCCGTTCATAAGAATCTTTCCTGCAGACGGTTTTACAAGACCTACGATCGAACGAAGCGTGGAGCTCTTTCCTGCACCATTGGCACCGATCAGCGTCACCACTTCCCCTTTCGGGACTTCAAAACTGATATTTTTTACGGCTTTGATACCGCCATAGGATACACATAAATTTTTTACTTCCAGAATATTACTCATCTGCGGCACCTCCCAGATATGCTTCGATAACCCTTGGATTGTTCTGAATTTCTTCCGGAACTCCCGATGCGATCATTTTACCGAAATCCAGTACATAAATCCTGTCAGAAATCTCCATAACCAGATCCATATGATGCTCAATCATAAAAATCGTCAGCCCGAATTCATCACGGATTCTTCCAATAAAGGCTGTCAGCTCGTCTGTTTCCTGCGGATTCATACCGGCTGCCGGTTCATCCAGCAGAAGCAGACTCGGTTCTGTCGCAAGTGCTCTGGCTATTTCCAGACGTCTCTGCTTACCGTAAGGAAGCGATGTTGCCAGTTCATCCTTGACATTTTCCAGTTCCAGAATCTTCAGAAGCTTTTCGGTCTCCTCACGCATCTGCGCTTCTTCCTTTCCATTCAGATGGAAAGTCGCGGTAAAAAGATTGCTGGTACGTCTGCAATGCTTGGCAATCAGAATATTTTCAAATACAGTCTGACTCTTAAACAGACGAATATTCTGGAATGTTCTTGCGATTCCAAGCTTCGTGATCTTATCCGGAGTCGGAGCAAGAGAAGTATGATACTTTCCGTTATTTTCTCCCCTGTAGAGCTTTTTCATCTTGCCCTGCGGATGATTTTCGATAATTTTGTTTTCATTGAAATATACGGCCCCGTTCGTAGGTGCATAAACGCCGGTAATGACGTTAAATGCAGTGGTTTTGCCCGCACCATTGGGTCCGATCAGGGATACGATCTCCCCTTTATTTACTTCCAGATTCAGGTTGTCCACAGCTACGACACCGCCGAACTGCATGGTGACATTTTCAACTTTTAATACATTACTCATTGGAGTCACCTCCCTGTACAGCATTCTTTCTCTGTGCTCTCTTCTTAAAGAAGTTATAAATTCCCCTTACAGAAAATTCTTTCGTACCCATAATACCTTTTCGGAAGAACAGCACGATGACCATAATAATGATTGAAAATACAACTTTTCGGAAACCAGCACGCAGAAGCGGCACTTTGAAATCTCCGATATACATTTCGCTGTCCAGAAAACGCAGCAGCCATTCAGACAGGATGATAAACAGGAAGGAACTGATACAGCTTCCCGTGATAGAACCGATTCCGCCGATTACCACGATCAGAAGGATTTCATAAGTCATGGCAGACTTAAACATGGATGCCTGAATCGTTGTCTGGTACATAGCCAGAAGTGCACCGGAAATACCTGCGAAGAAAGAACTGATGACAAACGCCAGTCTCTTATGGTGAGCAAGATTGATACCCATGGCTTCCGCCGCAACCTCATCATCACGGATTGCTTTAAACGCACGTCCATAGGTAGAATTGATCAGCATGACAATAATGGCAATACAGATTCCGGATACCACAAAAGGAAAAATCACACTTCTGAAAGTCGGATAGCTTTTCAGCAGGTTGGAGCCGTTGGTGACAGGACCAAGTTTATCCCACTGGAAAACTGCACGGATAATTTCCGCAAATCCCAGTGTGGCAATCGCCAGATAATCGCTTTTCAGACGGAGCACGGGAAGACCGATGAGATACGCAAAAAAAGCCGCAACCGCGCCAGCTGCAACAAGTGCTACAACCACCGGCACCGAAAAATGAATAATTCCGCCGTCATAATACATATATACAAATTCCCTCTGTTCCACAGGAATCGTCAGGATACCGTATGTATAAGCTCCAAGAAGCATAAAACCTGCCTGTCCGAGAGAAAATAATCCGGTAAAACCATTCAGCAGGTTCATGGAAACTGCTACAAGTGCATAAATGGCACCTTTTTTCAATACAGTAAAGATCATTGCTGTGGAAGGCAGTGTATGTTCCATTACATACAGTACCGCCAGCAGCGCCACAATCAGGGAAACGTTTATGATGGTTTCTTTTTTCTTTGTCATAATCACGCCTCCTTCTCAGACTTTATCCGTTGCCTTTTCACCGAAAAGACCTGTCGGTTTAAAGATCAGTACAATAATCAAAAGGGCAAATGTAAATGCATCGGAGAAAGTGGTCCATCCCATACCCTTGATAATGTTCTCACAGATACCAATGATAAATGCTCCGATCACAGCCCCCGGAATGGAACCGATTCCGCCAAATACAGCGGCAACAAAAGCTTTCAGACCCGGCATGGCTCCAACGGTAGGGGTAACGCCTGTATAGTTTGTAAAAAACAGAAGACTGCCCACTGCCGCAAGGAAAGAACCGATGATAAAGGTCATACTGATTACGGAATTGATTTTGATACCCATTAACTGAGAAGTTTCAAAATCCTTGGATGCTGCACGCATAGCCATACCAATCTTGGTATATTTGATCAGAACAACCAGTGCGATCACCAGAATAATTGTCAGAAACGGGGTAATGACTGTCACACGCTTGGTACTTGCACCAAACACACTCACCACATCGCTGATCCACGGTATTGCCGGATACTGCTGGGAAAGTCCGCCTGTGATATACAGAGCCAGATTCTGCAGCAAATACGAAACACCGATCGCAGAGATCATAATAGACATTCTGGGTGCCTGACGAAGAGGTTTGTATGCCACGCGCTCCACAAGAAAGCCAAGAACCACCGTTGCCACCAGAACAATCGGAATCGCAATGTAAACCGGCATAGTTGCCGATAAATATACCATCATCAGGCCCGCGACCATAAAAATATCTCCGTGGGCAAAGTTGATCAAACGCAAAATGCCATATACCATGGTGTATCCAATCGCAATCAGAGCATACTGACCGCCTACAGAAACACCCGCCAGCAGATATGGCAGATTTTTACTGAACCATTCCATGGAAATCCTCCCTTAACCTAAAATGTCGAGGCGGGATAGAACCCGCCCCGATCTGTATTTTTGCATTTCTTTTTGTTTCTTATTCTTCTACCTTCTGAGCTCCTACCAGATCCCATGCGCCGGTCTCTGTATTTGCACTCTTTACAAAAGCAGTATCTCTGACTGCGTCACCGTTTTCTTTGTCAAATACAACTTTTCCGCAGACACCGTCATATTCTACGTTCCACAGTGCTTCGTTCACTGCTGCCGGATCCGGAGAACCTGCTGCTTTCAGCGCTTCAAGAGCTACATAATACGCATCATATCCCATTGCGGATACAGCTGCAACGATGTCATCACCGCCGTTGTTTGCTTTTGCAGTAGAATCGGAATTGATATAGGCCTTGATACCTTCGTCAAATTCCGGATTTCCGCCTTCCTGATAGAAGGTTGTTACATAAATCTGAACGTTTTTGCCTTTTGCTGTGTTCAGGACAACGTTGGAATCCCATGTATCACTTGCAAGAAGAGGCATTTCCAGTCCCTGGGCTGCTGCCTGCTCGATGATCAGAGCTGCTGCTTCAATGGAAACCGGTGCGAAGAATACGTCAGCTTCTGCATTTTTTGCAGATGCGATATAGGAAGTAAAATCGCTGTTTCCTTCCTGGAAGGTTTCTGCTACAACTTCACCGCCGAGTGCTTCAAATGCCTTTGTGAAATAGAAGCCAACGCCTGTGGAGTAATCATCACCAAGTTTGGTAAGAACGTATGCTTTCTTTGCCTCAAAGTTTTCGTTTGCAAAATTTGCAAGTACGGTTCCCTGGAACGGATCAAGGAAGCAGATCCGGAAATAATGGGTATTTCCCTGAGTTACCTGCGGGTTCGTACAGGTAACGCCCATAGCCGGAACTCCGCCCTCTTTGAAAATATCAGATGCTGCGATGGATACACCGGAACCATAGGAACCAAGTACGATGGATACACCATCACTGACAAGCTGCGCTGCTGCGGATGGTCCTTTATCATTGGAAGACTCGTTATCTACGATATCCAGTTCTACATTGTATTCTGTTCCGCCGATCTCTACAGTTGGAGTAAGGCTGTTTGCATACTGGATACCAAGTGTCTCCTGCTTGCCGCCTGCGCCATTATCACCGGATGCCGGTTCGTAAACACCAATCTTAATGGTATCTGCTGCAAATGCCGGTACTGCTGTGACTGCAACCATGGCTGCTGCCATTAAAACAGATAATAATTTTTTCTTCATCTTTCTCTCCTCCTTGTTCTTGGGTCAAAGACATTTGTATTCATCTCTAAAACATGTCACAAATTATACCACGCTTAAACGCTTTAGGCAAGTAAAATTTCACAGTTTTTTCATATTATTTTCTTAAAATACGCAATATTTCCAACAGGCAAGACTGATCTTTTCGCATTGTTATCCAAAAAAGCATGTACCTTTTTCTTCGGTACATGCTTTTTCAAACACGCTCTAAAAGTAATCATATCCCCCATGGATATCCACGACGCTTCCATTCATATATCCATTCGTGAGGATACAGTACGCAAGGTCTGCCACATCTTTGATCTCGCCAAACCGGTGAAGGGCAATTTTTTTATTGATACGGTCATAGCTTTCCTGGCTGCGTGATTCATGCCAGGGAGTCTGGATAAATCCCGGCGCAATGGCATTGACTGTGATTCCTTTCGGCTCAAATTCCTTCACCAGAGATTTGGTAAGGAAATGAATAGCAGCCTTTGTCACACCATAAACCAGCGAGGAGGAATACGCCTGCACTCCTGCATAAGATCCCATAAAAAGAACCTTTCCCCCTTCCATCATCATGGGGCGGAGTTCTTTCACCAGAAATACCGGCACAGACAAATTCGTGTTGACGATTTTCGTCCATTCTTCAAAGGTATAATCCTCATATTTCGCATACGTACTGATACCGGCATTACTGATCAGCCAGTCTACATGACCGGCTTTTTCTCTGATTTCCTGTACAAAAGACAGCATAGCCTCATAGGATGACATATCTGCCTGTACCAGAATCACTTTTTGCTGGTCCTCTTCCGAAAGGCTGTGAAGAAACTCTTCCGCTCTCTCTCGATTGCTGGCATAATTTACAAAAATCCGGTCATCTTCCGCAGAATTGGCAAGAATCTTCTCCACGATTCCCCTGCCGATTCCGGAAGTCCCTCCGGTTACCACCGATACTCTGTTCATGTTTTTATCATTCCTTTCGCTTCACCCGAACATAAACAAGTTTTTATATTACAGGAAAATGCAAAACACTTTCCTGTAATATAAATCTTTGCTTTTCATTCTTACTCCTTATCACCATTTCCCTGCACTTCCTTACAACGCCAGCAGACGCTCATAGATTTCCTTCGGAATATAAGGCTGCTGATTGTGGATCGGTTCTCCGAGACAGGTCTTGGGATAGGCGAAGGTTCCATGTTCCATCAGAATCTCCAGAAGCATCGGTCCATCCTTTTCCAGAAATTCCGGTGCCAGCTCCGCTGTATCATCATAAGGAATACGAAGCGCCTTCACGCCATAGGCTTCTGCAACTTTACTGAAATCGCAGGAGGAAAATCCGCAGCCCTCCGTCGTTCCTGCAAAAAGGCAGTCAAAATAGTCTCTCTGTAAATGCCGGATCATTCCAAGTGCCCCATTATTCATCACAATCATTTTGATTGGAATATTTTCTCTTCTCACCCACTGCAGTTCCTGGATATTCATCTGAAAAGCACCGTCACCGCAAAGACACGCGACCGGTTTACCTGTGGCATAATACGCACCAATAGCTGCAGGCAAAGCAAATCCCATGGCTCCATGTCCGCCGGAAAACAACAGATTCTGCCCGCGTCTGTTTCTGAAGGACTGATAACTCCAGACCATGTGCTGTCCCACATCCACTGCAACAGCCGAAGTGCCCGAAAGGCAGTCACTCAAAGAAGCAATCATCCGGTTGGGATAACGCTCCGGTGTCTGATTATCGACAGCCTCCAGATTTTCTTTCATCTCTGTACAGATTACCGGCCATTCCTCTTCCTTGCCGATTTCCGGCAGTTTTGCTTTTTTGAGGAGTTTGATCACTTCCGCAGTATCGGCACAGAAGGTTTCTTCATTCTCTCCATTTTCGTGAATCTCTCTTTTTAGACTGAATGGGTCTATATCCACCCGGATTATTCTGGCGTTTTTGGCAAATTCATGCACTTTGACGCCGATCTGGCGGGTACAGAGAGAAATCCCAAAACAAAGCAGAAGATCACTCTTGACATTGGCGATCATATTGGCATAACGGTGGCCATAAGCTCCGCCGATACATCCGAAATTCAGCGGATGGTCATACGGAATCACTGATTTTGCAAGAACACTGGTGATCACAGGAATCTGATATGTTTCTGCAAATTTCAGAAGTCCGGTCTGGCTTTCCCGGCTATCCACACCATGCCCCATCAGAATAACCGGACGCCGGGCTTCTTTCAGCGCATCGCAGATTGTCCGAAAGGCCTCCTGCGCATTCTGCTCCAGGGATTCTTTTGTTCCCGCATCCTCTCCGTCTTCCGGAAACTCCATATCAAAAACCGGATGTTCCACTTCACTTCTCTGTATATTCATGGGAAGGTCCAGGAGAACCGGACCTTTCCGTCCTGTTGTCGCAATGTGATAAGCTTTGTTCAATTCTTCTACGATCTGCTCCGGTTCACGGATCTGTACACAGTATTTCGTAACCGGCTTTGCCATGGAAATAATATCAATTTCCTGAAATCCCTGCTGACGCAGTCCAGGAATCCCCTCATATTCATACGTATTCAGCTGCCCTGTGAGAAATACCACCGGTAGAGAATCAAAATAAGCATTCGCCACTCCCGAAAGCAGATTGACCGCTCCCGGTCCGCTCGTAGCATATGCACAGGCACAGCCGTCCTTTGCCTGCGCATAACCGCATGCTGCAAAAGATGCCCCCTGTTCATTGTAACAGGAATGATTATTTGCCTGCGGATTCTTCTCTACAGAATCCACAAAATGCGCGATCATGGTTCCCTGATATCCAAAGAAATCATGAATTCCCTTCCTCTGTAAAAATTCTACAATATAATCTGTCAGTTTCATGGAAACCTCCTGTTCATTTCCTGTAAGTCCGTATTTTTTCCAGAGTTTTCAAAGCACCTGTTTCTTCCAGATATCCAAGATAGATATCCAGAATTTCCGGATCCGGTTCAAAAATCTCCTCTGCATCCAGACAGCGGTTCATCATCTTCTTATATGGCTGGAATGCCTTTTCCAGACGCGCCAGATCCCGGTTCTCCCACAGGTTTCTGATATATTCCTTCTTGCCTGTATAATCCGCAGTCAGTTCTTTCCTGTCCGCACAGAGTCTTGCGTATTCCCAGCACCAGTTAAAATACTCTTTCGAACGATCCGCATAATTATCTGCAAGGAACTGTCTTCTTCTCGCCTTCACAAGTTTTTTCAGAGGACCGGCCTCCCTGAGAAAGTCCTCACAGCTGATTCTGGCACTGATCATCGTGGTCAGAGGGGACGGCTCATCACGAAAACTGCGGTTTTTATAATTTTTGCCAAATGTTGTCTTCAGGTAAGCATCTTCCTCACCGGGAATCAGAAATGTTTCTCCTTCCAGCATTGCGTCTTTTGCAGTTTCAAAAACAGCAGCCGGATAGGAGTAAGACATCCTTCTGCTCCAGCGGAGTTCATATTTTTTTACCTCTTCGGAAGCCTGACTCACACATAACCGGTCGTAAATTCTTTTTCCAAGACTGCAGCGGCCGAAAATCCCCAGCAGCCGCACCATCCAGCCACAGACAAAGCGATACAGATCCATTTCATACCGGTCATTGTCGCAGGTCTGCACCCAGCCGGTTTCCAGACGCTGATCCCAGGCACGCGTTCTTTTGGATGCATTTTTTACGCGAAGAGGAAGGATATTGATTCCGATTCCCGGATACTGATAATTCCGTCCTTCATATAACCGGTAACAAAGGGTATTTTTGTTCTCGTACCGCAGAAAAAATCCGGGAAAACGCGGATTGTTTTTCATGGACTCCAGCGCCCTTCCTTCCGGAAGTTCCGCTTCTGCTGCCTTTCGGAACCGTTCCATCTCAGAAACCTTCATCAGAATATTTCCGGATAACGGGTTGGACGGAAACGGCTTCCCCTCTGTGGCACACAGTGTCAGTCTGGGAGAAAGAAAATAAGTAATCTGATTTTTTCTGCAGACTGCATCAATTTCTTTCAGAAGTGCCAGCACTTCCTGTTGTTCTCTGTTTAATTGTTTCTGCTCCATTTATTCTGCCACTCCGTAATGATTCAATGTCCTGATAAAAAGTCCCTGCAGCGTTTCCAGATTTTCGTATTTCCCAAGCCAGTGATCCAGATACTCCATTGCATCTTTTTTCCGGGCAAGTGCTGCTGCTTTCTTTCCGCCTTTATACAGGTCCTCCAGTATCACATCCGCCAGTTCACCGCGGATTCCAACTGGAAGTTCTCCTTCCAGTGCCTTCCGGTAACAGGCAAATGCCTGTGCGGTACATCCCATTTTGTACTGAATATCGCCTGCCAGTTTATAACGGACAGCTTCCTTTTTCTCATCGTTATCAAATTCCAGTACCTGCACACAAAGCTCATCCAGAATTTTCTGGTCAGCGGTCAGGAACATCTGTATTTTCTTTTTTGCATATTCCTTCGGATAGCCGGTACGGCAAAGAAAAGCTTCCATTGCTTCACACCATACGCTGCTGTCTTCTCCGGACATCTTCTCCGGCTTTTCTTCATATTCTGCCATCTTTGCATACAGCAGTTTTTCCAGTTCGCTCAACTGTTCAGAATCTGTCTCAAATGTACTTCTTACCAGACACGCATATCCTCTGATGGTCTCATCTTCCGGAAGAAGACGTTCCCAGAGACTTGCCCAGGAAAGTGCCTCTTCCTTTTTCTCACGGTTAAGCAGTTCCCGGCAGTTTCGGATCGCTTCCTCTTTCTCTGTCTTCAGATATTTGTCAATTTCCAGATGCGTAATTCCGTTGTTGGTCTTTTCCCTTGCTTCTGCATAAAGAGGAAGGGCCTGAGCTTTTCCTTCTTTTTTCAGCACCAGGTCTGCCTTGTATTTGAGGAAATAACCGTCATCCGGATAGATATCCAGTGTATGGGCAACCAATGTTTCTGCCTGTGAGGTGTCTCCGCTTTCTGAAGCACGCTCCATCACCAGACGGCAGAGAAGCTTCAAAACTCCGGGATTCTCCGGATATCGTCCGAGAAGTTCCCGGCAAATTGCCCCGGCCTCATCCTTTTCTTTCATTTCATAATGGCAGGCAGCTTTCCGAAACAGGACAATATCATCTGCCATCTGCTGCATCTTCGGTGTCAGATGATCCAGTTTTTCCTTAAGCTGAAGCATCCGATGCGCTTTGGCTACTCTTTCCGTACAGATCAGTGTCATCATTGCCGCTTCAAATGCTTCATCAGAAATACTCAGAAGTACAGGATGATAAAACGGATAAATATTTCCAAAATCTTCTCTACCGATAAATTCTTTGCTGAGCTGGATCTGATAATACTGGCTGAAAATCTCATTCAGCGCGGCAAATTCCCGTTTCTCCACCATCGATTCCAGAGATTCCGGATTTTCCCGGATACGTGCTTCCAGATCCAGTTCCACAGCTTTTGCCTTCAGAAGATTACGTTTCCTCGACAGACGATGACGGCCCTTGGCAGTCAGCAGATGGTACATCTTGCGAAATACAGAGTTTCTGCGGATTTTTCCCGGATTCACTCTCTTCATATATTCTTCCCGCAGTTCCTCATAAGTGCTGTCTTCCAGAGTAATTGCTTCATGGGAAGAGCGTTCCTCATGAGGCGGGATATAAGACCACTCATCCCCATAATGCCAGATCAAATAATCGCTGACCCGGTTTGGCACCATCACCTGAAGCCCTTCAAATTCCATATATTTTACCGGAAACATCATGTCCTTATCAAACAGGAACGGGCAGCCGCCCCATCGCATGGCATAGCGGTCACACTCCTCTTCTTTATAGGAAAACATGATTTTTTCCAGTTTTTTCAGTGTTTTATCTCTTCCAAAAATCTTTTCATACAAAAGATATTTCAGATACATGCCTGCCGGAATTTCCCAGCGGCTTCCGTAAACAAATGCCACATTCACCAGCTCGGAATAAATCATCATGTGCGTTCTGTATTTCTCATACTCCCGGTCATCCGCAGGAATAGGGTCCAGAGTCAGTACATCCACGATTTCTCCTGCCTTATCTTTTCCTATGAGCTGATGTTTATGGATCGCACAACTTGCTGTATCCGCATATCTGGGAAAGGTATTCGTAAACTCCCTGTCCACATCCACAGCCTGTACCGCACGGTCCGGCGGCAGTTCCGTCCGGGCAATCTCCACAAATTTATCCCAGTCATCTCTCGGCATATAAATATCCACATCATCATCCCATGGAATAAATCCCTCGTTGCGGACAACTCCGATCAGGCTTCCGCCCGCCATTACATAACGCAGATGATGCTTTTTGCAGATTTCATCAATTTCCCGCAGAAGCTGCAGCAAATGTTCCTGTTTTTCCGTCATAATAATCCTTTCCTGTATCTGTCCAGAAATTCTGTCTGTTACATTTTTCTCTATCCGTCCGTTTTCCCGACTATCCCGTCACTTCATACCGGCAATTATTGTTTGCCGGTAATTGCCCGGAGAATATCCACAATTGCTTCCGATTCTTCATAAAACAGTCGGGTACATTCTGTTCTTTTGTCGCTGATCATAATCAGCAGTTCCTGAAGCAGATAGCGGAATCCGTTTCCTTCAAAATTAAAGCTGAACCGTTTCAGGAATTCACTGCCTTCCACCTTGGCTTCAAAATATCCGGTATTCCACCAGTCATTGGGAATCGTCACTCTTCCTTTTGTACCCAGAATCACCAGTTCGTTTTCCATATCTACCGCGGAACCGATCTCAATGGTTCCCAGCGCATCGGGATATTTCATTGTAATCACATCATACACATATTTTCCCGCATCGTTCTTCACTGCATTGCTGGATACCTCAGCACCGTCTTTCCCGAGTATTTTCAAAATCGCACAGATTGCATGAACTACTGTTTCATAAAAGCTTTTGCCGCCCTCAAAATCATCCTGGGAAATGGCACATTTCACACTGAGTACTTTTCCGATCATATCCCCGTGAGTCAGCCACACAAGCTGATTAAATGCCCGAAGATAAACAAGCATCAATTTTTCTACAAGAACCACTCCCTGCTGGCGTGCCTTGTAAAAAAGTCTCTTCAATGTATCCGGATCCAGGGTCAACGGCGAATCACTGATCACATATTTCCCCTGTTCTATCGCCCGTTCAATATAATCCACACGATGCTTCAGCCCGCACCGGACATATACAATATCGACTCCGGACAAAAATTTCTCATAATCCGTTTCACAGGAATTCAATTCATATTTTTCACAGAATTTCTCTGCGGTCTGCTGTTCCTGCGCAAAAACGCTTTCCACGTGAATACCGCTGACATACCGGGTTTCTTCCACGATTCCACCATCCTGATCATCTTCGGCCACAACTCCAACCCGGTAAATCGTCCCCTGATCCCGAATCTGTGTACTGGAAATATTCTTGGTTCTTGGAAGATATCTCACTTCACAATAGTTCTTCAGATAATCGAATTTCCCTTTCCAGTCAGAACCGATCACCAGAATGTCAATATCATATTTAATAATATCGTTGACCTTCTGTCCCTGATATTCCTCAATAATAATCTCGTCTGCCAGCCCTGTCCTGCGCACATTCTCGATTCTCTTCAGCAGGCTGTCCTGTACATTCAGTTTTCCCCGCTCAATATCATAACTCTCACTGGTCACACCAACGATCAGATAATCGCCCAGTTCTTTTGCCCGTTTGATAATATTGTAATGACCCTGATGAAAAAGATCAAAGGTCCCATAAGTAATGACTTTTTTCATGATTTCCCCTTTTTGCACGAACTTCTGATTCCACAAACCTCTTTTCGTATTATCTCCCGAATCACCCATACTATAACAAATCCCCCTACAACAGAAGATACCATCCTTCCATTGTAAGGGGATGTTCACCGCTTTTGTAAGTGACACCGGAACGTGTCTGAATATCCTCTATTCTTCGGATCGTTCCGGCTCATCAGGTATCTCAGGTGACTTCTCAAGCGATTTTTCAAAAGGCGCCTCTGATGATTCCTCAAGTGATTCTCTTGAAAGATTTCTCCGGATTTCTCTGGATTCTCCTGAATTATCCTGTGATGGTTTCTGCATGACATCCTGTGCAGGATCACCATTTGTTTCCGTCTCCAGAGTTGCCGCCAGTTCTTCTATCGCCTTGCGTCTCTGCTTCAGAACAAGTTCATACTGCAGTTCGTCATCACTGTCATATTCATCTTCCAGTCCTTCGTCCTTGATTTCTTTTTCTCTCTTAAAGAGACAGAGGGTCAGAATCTTCAATACTACATTATACAGAAAATCCACCGGCGGGCTTCCAAGAACCAGCACAAATATCAGGGAAAGTCCCAGCACTGCCCATATGGTACCAAGCTGAGGGATCTTAAAGATCAAAAGGCCGCTCATAACGATCATGACCGGATAATGGAAGAAATAAATCCCCATCGTATTTCTTCCGATAAACGTCAGCGGAAGTTTCCGATCCGGTAAAATTGCCAGAAAAGTCAGAATCAGCACAAAGGAAATCAGATACATCAGCAGTCTCATGATAATTCCCATCTCATCCGTCAGTCCGCACATGAGATAACTGTGATTCCCACGGAAAATATCCACCGGAATGCCGCTCGAAATCATATAATGAGGCACCGCAAACAAAAGTCCCACAGAAACCGGAAGCAGTACCCATTTGCCCTTAAATCTGCGCACAGCCTGTGTATGTCTGCTGTCCCAGAGATAACCCGCAACAAAAAACGGGAAAAATACTACGATTCTGGATGCCGACAAATAAGTAGAAAATTCCGGTCTGGTTCCTGCCCAGAGAGCAAACAGAATGCTCAGCGGCACCGCAAAACGAACCTTGCCAAGACCTTCAATGGTAAGGCGGTACATAAATAATGCCAGCAGATACCACATAGCACTTCCGGAAGGTCTCAGCAGTTCATAATCCATAGAATTGCCGCACCAGATATAGGCATACCAGGTCAGACTGTAACCCAGAATATATGGAATCAGCAGATTTTTCACATTCTTCAGTACGTTCTGCGGTTTCTTACACAGGTAGCCTGAAACAAAAACAAATGCCGGCATATGGAAGATCGTGATAGCATACCATACATGACGCACTGCCATATCATCCTTCACCAGCTGGAATGCGATCATGTGATTGAATACCACCAGATAAATAAGCAAAACTTTAATATTATCTACCAGATAGGAATACGGCAGTGCCGGTCCCTGATTTTTTTCTTTCATATGTTCCCCTTTTAATAAAATTATGAATAAATAATAACATACTTTTTGCTTTTTTGGAACAAAAATTTAAAAAGAATTGTAAAACAAATGTCATATCCTCCTGTTTTTTTCTCCGGAAATGCCGCAAAATATTTATCCAGAAAGTTTTTCCTTGCCATTCGTTTTGGCTTAGTGTATGATGATAGGGATTATTCAGACAATACGCCAGATATATTACAAACAGGAGATGAGATCATGTTTCAAAGATTTAAGGCGGATATGAAAAAATACTGGAAATATTCCATTTATGCCGCCAAGTCCCAATTGAAATCCGAAGTTGCCAATTCTTATCTGAACTGGCTGTGGTGGATTCTGGAGCCATTTTGCTATATGCTGATCTATGCTTTTATTTTTGGTGAAGTATTCGGAGCTAAGGAGCTTTATTTTCCTATCTTTATTTTCCTCGGAAATACGATATGGATCTTTTTCAGCAAGACCATGACCCAGAGTGTCCGCCTTGTGAAGCAGAATAAGCCGATCGTTTCCAAGGTTTACCTTCCGAAATACATCCTGCTTATCGATAGAATGATGGTCAATGCATTCAAAATGGGAATTTCCGCACTGATTGTTGTGGGTATGCTCTTCTTTTATAAGGTGCCGATGACCACAAATATTATTTACTTTTTCCCGCTGCTGATCGATCTGTTTCTGATCGTATTCGGTGTAGGATGCTACCTTCTGCATTATGGAGTCTACATTGAAGACCTTCAGAATGTAATCAACATTGTCCTCAGGCTTCTGCTCTATATGACCGGTATTTTCTGGGATATTATGAAGCGTCTGCCTGCACCTTATAATTCTTATGTCTGCAAATGCAATCCAATCGCATTCATCATTTCTTCAATGCGTGATTGTGTTATTTACGGCAAAACACCGCACAGAAAACTGATCCTTGTATGGTTTGTCATCGGGCTCGTCATCAGTATCCTCGGTGTGCGTAAGATTTATAAAAATGAAAACAGTTATGTAAAGGTGATCTGATATGGAAGAAAAACACGCAATCGAAGTCAAAGATCTGGTCATCAGCTACCGCAACCTGAAAAAGACTTCCATCAAACAGCTTCTTCTGCCTTCCAAACGTCAGAAGACAGATAATTTTGTTGCAGTCAAGGGGGTTTCCTTCTATGTAAGAGAAGGGGAGATTCTTGGTATTATCGGCAAGAACGGCAGCGGCAAGTCTACCACTCTGAATGCTCTGGCCGGAATTTTTTCACCAGACTCCGGCAGCATTGATCTGAAGGGACACAGCATTTCCCTTCTTTCCATCGGTGTAGGATTTCAGCGGGAAATGACAGGCCGTGAAAATATCGTTCTTTCCGGAATGCTCCTGGGCTTCAGCGAAGAACAGGTAAAAGCCAAGGAAGAAGAAATCATAAAATTCGCAGAGCTTGGCGACTTCATCGACATGCCGGTCCGCACTTATTCCAGCGGTATGTATTCCAAGCTTGCATTCTCCATCACAGCGATTCTGGAGACAGATATCATGCTGATCGATGAAGTCCTGAGCGTAGGCGACCAGAAATTCAAGAAAAAAAGCTATAACAAAATGAAACAGCTGATTTCCAACAAAGACCGTACCGTGGTAATCGTTTCACATAATATCAGTACGCTCAAAGAGCTCTGTGATACGATTATGTGGATGCATGACGGGGAAATCCGTAAAATCGGCAAACCCCAGGAAGTATTAGATGAATATGTGGACTTTATGGAAAAGAACTGATTACAAAGTCCCTGCCACCATGCAGAGCACTTTCTTATAACAAAAACACACCCTGGTCTGATTCTTCAAACCCGGGTGTATTTTATTTTTCTTCCTGTTTTTTTATTCTTTTCAGAACACGGCGGCAAATACTGCCGCAGCAGGGCTCTCTCACTTCATTTAACAGTGCATTCACTCTTCCGCGTTCCTTTTTCCACGGATCATTCTCCTTCAGACCTTCTTTAATACATTCGAAAAATTCCTCCATCGTCTCCGGCTTCGGTCCAGGCGTTACATCATCATAATCAAAATTCATTCCCCGCTCATCCAGATAAGCATCCCGATCATATGGAAGAAAAATAATCGGATGGTCTGTCAGCAGATAATCCACATAAATGCTGGAGTAATCTGTAACCAGGCAGTCAAATGCATTCAAAAAACCGGTCACATCCTCTGCCTGTTCATTTCCAAGATACCTTATACGTTCACCCAGATACCTGTTGACCTCTTCTTTTTCACTAATATGCGTCCTGAGAAACAGAATGATTTTTTCCTGCTCCAAAAAATCCTGCAGTTTCTCATACTCGTAATCTTCAAAAGGAAACAGCTTTACCCCGTTATAATCCCGGAATGTCGGCGCATACAGAATCGTTTTTTGATATTTGGGGAGCTCTCCAAATATTTCTCTAAGCCATACCGTTCTGTCCAATCTTCTGAAAAGCCCGTCATTTCTTGGCTGGCCCCAGATTTTCACCTTACTTTCCGGTACATCAAAACTCCTGGCCATAACAGGAACCAGAATACTGGAAGTCGTCAGAATACAAGAATAATTTTTTGAAAAAATCATTCTAAAATAGAGTCTTGCTGTTCTTCCGAGATTTGGATCAAGAAGAGCAATTTTTTTCAGAGGAACGCCGTGCCATAGATTAATAATCAAACGCCCCTTTTCCAGGCCGATTCCATAAACCGGAAGCCCTGCCGAAGTAAACCATACTCCCGCTTCCAAAACCTTGAGGACTCCTTCAATACTCTCTGTTTCAATAAAATATTTTTCTCCGTACTCCTCAGAAAGTTTCTGTCTCCGCTCAGGATTGTTAATCACAAAGTACGGTGTCACTTCCGGAATATGTTCCTTTACATATTCAAATAAGTATCTGGAATTATAATTATAATAGCAATTATCAACAGAAGAAAATATCCATGTATATGGATCCGTTTTCCCTCTTACCATGTGTTTCAGAACCTGCGTCATCAACAGACATTTTAACTTTCTCATTTCCCCCATATTTCTGACCTTCTTATAAACATATATGACTGTCTGGACAGATATCCTCATCAGCCATCACAGCAACATACAAGTTATCTGTCGCAATTATTTCGCCCTCTCTGTACCGCTCAAATCCACTGAACAGCTTCAGCGATATTTCCAGATGCCATGAATCACATAAGACCCAAAAAACAAAATGCTCTCTGCCATATTATATCCCATATAACGGTAAACCTTATACGTCATCAGGGCTGATTTCCATTTATTTCTGGATTTTCCGTCTTCACTCAGACGATATTTCAGATACGGTTCATTAATCCCTGCCCCGAATCCGAATTTCCGCAGTACCTTCAGCCATGTAAGATAATCCTCATGACTGTCATCATGTTCCATTGGAAATTCCAGAGCAGCTTCTTTTCTGATGAGAACAGAAGAACAGTTGATACTATTGTGTTTCAGAAGCTCTCTGTATGATATTTTTTGTTTTACAGGAATGTATTTACCGGTAGAAGTACCATCCGGATTCATCAGCTCCCGCCCTGTAGAGCACAAAACTGCTCCTGAATCTTTCAGAACCCGCAGCTGATGTTTCAGTTTTCCATCCGTCCACCAGTCATCTGCATCCAGAAATGCCACATATTCCCCTCTCGCTTCTCTAACACCTCGATTACGCGAAGCAGCCGCTCCTGTATTGTTTTTATTCCGCAGATAATGAAAATCATCTCTTCCCAGATATTCCTTTAAAATTTCCTCCGTATCATCCGAAGAACCATCGTCGACTACGATTAATTCCAGGGGAACATCCTGTCGAAATACAGACTCTACGGCCTGTCTGATATATTGTGCGCCATTGTAAACAGGCATAACCACAGATACCACCGGCTGATTTGTCATATTCTTATCCTCTGATCATTTAACAGTTTTTATTCTTCTTTGTTTTCAGAATCCGGGCTTACAGAATCTTTCAGAGCATTTTTCTGTCTGTCATCCACGCCCTCTGAAACTTCTTTCTGGAAAAAAATCTTAACTGTCATAAATAACAGTTTAATATCCAGAAGGAAGGAATAGTTCTCAATATAAAACAGATCCAGCTTTAATTTGTCATAAGGTGTTGTATTATATTTCCCATATACCTGTGCATATCCTGTAAGACCTGCTTTTACCTTCAGACGGTAATCAAATTCAGGAAGTTCCTTCTGATATTCACACATGATACATTCCCGCTCCGGTCTTGGTCCTACCATAGACATATCGCCAGCCAGGACATTGAACAGCTGCGGCAGTTCATCCAAATGAAGATTCCGAAGCACTTTGCCTACCGGTGTAATTCGCGAGTCATGCTTGGATGCAAGCCGGGCACCATTTTTTTCGGAATCTACACACATACTTCTGAATTTACAGATACGGAAGGTCTTTCCATTCAGAGTCAGTCGATCCTGGAAATAAAACACCGGTCCTCTGTCATACGCCTTGATCAGAACAGCAATCAAAATCATAAGAGGGGATGTTGCAATAATTCCCAATCCGGAAATCACAATGTCCAAAAGCCTCTTGGCTGCTCTCTGATCGATCGTAAGCCCCATATTTCTGGCAACCATAAGCGGCGTATCAAACAAATGAATACGCTCACTGCCCGTTACCAGCACATCTGAGATTTTCGGACTGAAATAGCACCTGATCGAATGGGAGAAACAATATTTCAGGTAAGAATTGCGGATCTGTGAAGGCAGCTCCCAGATTACCACACCATCGTATTCTTCCATCATTCTGTGAATCGTCTCTTCACCAACATTGACATGCACTTTCCCGCTGATCTGATATTTATCTTTTCTGGTGTTCATCTTCGCAATCAGCTCATCCGGATTATGATCCCACTCATCTCCATATATCACCAGAAGACGTCTTGCATGATAAATTCTGGAATAGATCCATCTGGAAAGCCATATCCAGACAATAATGATCACGATCTGGACAGCCGTCATTTCCAGCATAGGCAATACTGATAAAAACCAGCGGTTGATCAGCGTAATCTGAAAATACGCAACAATATTTGTACAGATTGTAGCAAGCGTCAGCGAATAAAACACATCAATTCTTTTCAGATAGCCGACCTTAAGTCCTCCGTAAAGCTGAGAAAACAAAGTATCGATCAATGCATACAATGCGATCAGCACCCAGTTTCCCTTTCTCCAGAAGGGTTCAAATATCAGCCCTCTGTAATAATCATACCAGACAAACGCAAATACCAGTGCCTGTGCCACAATCACCAGACTGGCAAGGCAAAATACAATCAGTCGTTTGTAATCTTCTCTTTTACTCATAAAATCCCTCTTATCACAATTTTCCAGCGAAAAGCTGTTCGCACTTCTTCCGTGATACCTGATTCATCAACTCATAATTCACATGAAGGACATGCACGTTTCCGCATCGATACTCCTCCATTGCATTCAAAAGTCCTTCCATGGAGCTTTCAACGATTAATCCGCCATATTCTCTCAGGAATCCTCTCGGCCCCGGTGCATCACAGGCAGCCACAGGAACCCCCAGCGTATCTGCTTCCAAAAGTACCAGACCCAATCCTTCATAATAGGAGGAAAGCAAAAACAAATCACATTTTTTCAAAACAGGCATCGGATTGCTCATACTTTTGATGATAATCATACGATCCGAAGATTTCTTTGTCCCGGCAAGCTTCCTCATATCCTCATACAAAGAACCGGTTCCGCCAATCATGAAGAGATATGCATTGCCATATTTCTCCCAGTACCGGTCAAATGCTTCGATCAGACGCTCCTGTCCCTTCTCCGGGGAAAACCTTCCAATATTGATAAACTTATCCGCATCACTCTCAAGGATTTCCTGCACCTTTTCCAGAGAAACATTTGACACAGTACTGTTATCAAAAGTCACCGGCGCTTCTGCCCGCTTTATAACCTCCTGATACTCATGAAAATTTCCAATCACCAGAACATTATCTTTTCTTCCGCTGATCCGGTATATTCCATCCAGGATATCTTCACTGACCGCAACCACATGGTCATACGTCTGATATGCCAGATGCAAAAGAGGCCCGCTCTGGTTCTGTTTTGTCCGGATCTCCTGCGGCATATCATTGTGAACCCAGATGGTTTTTTCACACGGTGCCTTCTGAAGCAGAAAAGTCATATACCGCTCATAACCATTGTAGTGAACCACATGACTAAAATCACAGCCGCCAAAATGCTTCCTCCATTCCCTGTCAAACAGTCGATCCAACAGTCTTTTTATACAGGGTATATTCCATCCGAATTTCATCCATAAAGCATAAGCGCTCATAGATAAAAAATCCATATTCATTTCGCTGGCAAGCGGATAAAAATCAACTTTGTCCGGAATCCTGTTCAGCCGCTCCGGGGCATCTTTCAGACAAGAAGACCGGAAAGAAACAAAATAATGATATTTTTCCCTGTCCAGTTCTCTCAGCATTGCACCAAGCGCTGTAGTAATACCATTAAGTGCCAGGTCACCTCCATAAATCAGGATATTTTTTTTGCCGTCTCCTTTATAAAGATGCTTTCTGCAGCAGGATTCTTTTCCAAAAACTTCCCGGCAGATGCGGGATGCACTGTTTCCATCTTCATATGTGGAATATCTCTGCATAAACAGCTCATCAGGCTCACCGCCCGGTCGTGAAAGACATTCCACAACCTCCCCGGCTGTATGAGCCATCTGAAACGGATAGACGGTAATATCATCGTAAATCCCTCTGCTGCCCATATAATCATCCAGATCATATGTATAAAGGATAATTTTCTTCCTGCTGTTGGCATAATCATACATCACACTGGAATAATCCGTAATCAAAACATCACATGCATTGAGCCCCTCATTGGTATCCCACTCTTCCGGAAATACCCGAATATGAGAATATTCACGAAAATCAATTTCCGCGCGAACAAAGGGATGAAGCTTTACCAAGATCAGATCCTGCTCCTGTAAATTACGGTCCCATGTTTCCAGGCTTTGCTTCAGAACATGAATAAATTCCTTTTCTTCAACCTGATTAAAATTCCCCCGAAATGTAGGGAGATATGCAATCAGGCGTTTATCTTCCAGACCTGACCTTTTTTTCAGCGCCGCGCCTTTCTCCGGATACTGAAAAATATCGTTCCGCGGATAGCCTTCCTGAAGAACTGTTCCTCTGTACAGTTCCTGCAGCATATAGGCACCTGCCATCTTTTCTTCCATATACTCATTGGGAAAAACAAGATAATCTGCACACAAAAGATTCCGCATCACATTTCCCATGGAAATAATCTCTGAGCGATTATCACGTCCCATCTTCTTCAGAGGTGTCCCATGCCAGGTATTTAAATAAACCTGTCCCTCTTTTTTTATAAAACGTCCCGGAAAAGTAGTATCATTTACCAGATAACCAGCTCTGCTCAGATAATAATAGTAACAGTGAGTTCCTGTATAAATCATCTTATCCACATGAATACCGTAATACTGCAATTTCTTTCTTATGGATTTTTCTGCCTGCTTACGTACAGATAAAATAATCTGAAAATGCTTATAACGGTCCTGATTCAGTTCTCTCAAAACAGCCAGAATATTACTCTCCAGTGCGCTTCCACTTCGTGATTCCAGCAAAATCATTCTGTCATTCAACGATACATGTTCGTAAAAGAAATTATAAAATGGATACCAGTTGCTAAGCTTTATCAATTTTTTTATCTTTGCTGCAAACTGCATTCTCGTTTTCCCTTCTAATATATGAATTTCCTGATGCTATACAATAAAATCCCAGTTATCATACTGTTAAAATACAGCTAATTATAACGCAAAGCCGGACAAGAGTCCAGTTTTTCACAAAAGCATCATAAAATGAACACAATTTTATTTCAATCTGTCATTTCTGACATCATCTGATTTTTCTTTTTTCTCTTCCCCGGAAACCTGCATCTGTTCCTTTACATTCTTTACAGATTCCGCAAGCTGCTCTTTACTGTTCTTCACGGATTCCGCAAGCTGCTCTTTACTGTTCTTCACAGACTCCACAAGCTGCTCTTTTCCGTTCTTCACAGATTCTGCAAGCTGCTCCTGGGCATTTCTCATGGTTTCTGCCAGCTGCTCCTGACCCTGCTGCACGGCCTCGACAATTTTCCTCTCATGCTCCTGCGCTGCAAGACGCAGTTTCTCCTGACGTTTTTTGAGATTGGCAAGAACTACTTCCGGACTGACTTTCAGGTTCGGATAGGAATCACCGATACGGCGCAGCAGTGTGGATTTGCTCCGAAGCAGTGCCCTGACACGAAGACTGACCTCTTCAGAATTATCCGCGTCCACTCCGTCAATTTCCTGTCTGACCATGTGAAACAGAACATGTGAAGCCACATAATCCAAAACCATAAGCACTATGATCAGTACCGCTGCCGTATAAAGCACTCTGAGCGGCCAGCGTCTCAGAATACCAAACAGCACCGGGTCCATCCATTTGACGATCAGTACCCCACCAAGGCCAAACAATATCAGATTTCCGATCCAGATACGCCCGCGAATATTCAGAGGCTTTCCGGTATAATCCCACCATCTGGCATGGAACATTTTTTCCATATACCAGCTTACCGCATATTCCAGTGCCCCGCAGACCACAAAAGCTGTAAGAAAAGTTTCCAGATAACCGCCATCCGCTCCTACGGTTCCCCCGATCACGACCGTGATCACCACAGCACCGCTTCCATAAATCGGACAATATGGTCCGATCAGAAATCCTCTGTTTATAAAACGATGAAACTGGCGGTATTTCAAAATAACCTCCATACACCATCCGGCAACAGAATATGCAAAAAATAAAATAATCAATTCTGCAGTCAAAATAAGCATTTCCTGATTCATCTTCTCCTCTTTCCTGACGCACTTGCTGCGTCAATAATGGTAGATTTGGAAGTTCACTTCCAAACTTATTCCCTTTCCATTTATTACCACTCTCGCCCGGATATCTGCCCTATGACTTTTTAATTACAGGAAAACGGGAGGCATTTCCCGTAAAAGAAATATACTGATTTATCATATCATATCTTTATTCTTATTAAAAGACCGGCCTTTTCTGAATATAAAAATCTCTCTTTGCCAAATATAATTTCCTCTTCTGCAAATACAAATCTCTCTCCTGAATAAAATCTCCGATTACGTTGATATTCCCAATAATTACCATTATTTTTTACATATTTTACACAAATTCTGTCGAATCTCGTCAAATAATTTTATATTTTTTTGCACAAAAATATGGAAAAATTAAAAAAATAATTGTATAATATATGCATATAAAAGGAAAGTGAGGGTTCACCATGAAACAAAACAATATGTTAGCAATGATTTTGGCCGGTGGCCGGGGAAGTCGTCTGCATGATCTTACCAATAAAGTGGCAAAACCTGCAGTTTCATACGGCGGTAAATATCGTATCGTCGATTTCCCTCTCAGCAACTGCGCCAACAGTGGAATTGATGTTGTAGGCGTACTTACCCAGTATGAATCTGTCCTCCTGAACAGCTATGTTGCAGCCGGACGCCGCTGGGGTCTTGATACCAAAGACAGCGGAGTATATGTACTCCCGCCGCGTGAAAAAGCAGATGCGAATCTGGACGTTTACCGCGGAACCGCAGATGCGATTTCCCAGAATATCGATTTCATTGACAACTATGACCCGGAATATCTCCTCGTTCTTTCCGGTGACCATATTTACAAAATGAATTATGCAAAGATGCTGGAATACCACAAAGAACACAATGCTGACGCTACCATCGCAGTTATTGGCGTTCCTATGAAAGAAGCAAGCCGTTTCGGTATCATGAACACCGATGAAACAGGCCGTATCGTGGAATTCGAAGAAAAACCGGCTCAGCCGAAGAGTAATCTGGCTTCCATGGGTATTTATATTTTCAACTGGAAACTTCTCCGCAAACTGCTTCTGGCAGATATGAAGAATCCGGATTCCAACCATGACTTTGGTAAAGACATCATCCCGACCCTTCTGAACGACGGCAAGACCCTTGTTGCATGGCAGTTCGAAGGCTACTGGAAAGATGTAGGAACCATCGATTCCTTATGGGAAGCAAACATGGACCTTCTTGATGGAAAAAATGAACTGGATCTCCATGACAATACCTGGAAAATTTATACAGAAGATGTTACCGCTCTTCCGCAGTACATCGGACCGGATGCATCCATTGATCGTGCATTCATCACACAGGGATGCCACATTGAAGGCGATGTTAAGAGTTCCGTTCTCTTTACAGGCGCAACCGTAGGTGCCGGTGCCAAAGTCATCGATACCGTTCTTATGCCTGGTTCCGTGGTAGAAGAGGGTGCCGTTGTTACGCGCGCTCTGGTTGCTGATGGTGTCAAAATCGGCAAGGGTGCAGTGGTAGGAAGCGCAGACAGCGAAAACATCCTGCTTGTTGCCAAAAATGTGAAGGGGGTAGAATAACATGAGTAGAGCATTTGGTATCGTAACTTCATCCGCAAACCATATTAAAGTCGAAGGAATGCAGGATTACCGTCCGATCGGTGCTTTTTCCTTCCTTGGAAGATATCGCGTTATCGACTTCCCGATTTCCAACATGAGCAACAGCGGCATTGACCGTATTCAGGTTTATACAAGACGTAATCCCCGTTCTCTGGCAGAACATCTGGGAACAGGACGTCATTACAACATCAACTCCAAACGCGGCAAGCTGCAGCTTCTTTTCTCTGAGAACAGCTCCGCAAATGATTTTTACAATACTGACATCAACGCATTCTGGGAAAATATCGAGATCATCGAAAGAATGCATCAGCCATATGTGGTAATCGCACCAAATTATATGGTTTATACCCAGAATTTTGAGACTCTTCTTCAGGCACATATTGATTCCGGCGCTGATATTACTCTGTTATATCACAAAGTAAACAACGCAAGAGAAGCATACCTGAACTGCGATGTTCTCAACCTGAACAAACAGAAGGGTGTAGAGTCCATTGAGAAAAACCGCGGCAACACAAAAGAGAGAAACATTTTCATGGACACTTATGTAATGTCCAAAGATCTCTTTATCAGCCTGATCAGAGAAGCGAAAAAATTATCCTCCATGTACACTCTGCCGCAGATCGTAAACATCAAAGCTTCTGAGCTCGATGTACGCGGCATTGCACATCGCGGATACTTTGCAACCATTACCGACTTCAAGAGCTATTTCGATGCCAACCTTGCACTGATCGATTACAAACAGGCAACAGATCTGTTCGATCCGGAATGGCCGATCTATACAAGAACTACAGATTCCTGCCCGACTCAGTATTTTGAGGGAGCATCTGTGAAAAATTCCGTAGTTTCCAACGGCTGCCTGATCGAAGGTACAGTTGAAAACTCCGTTATCGGCCGTGGCTGTGAAATCAAAAAAGGGGCTGTTGTCAAAAACAGCGTTATTCTCGCAAACTCTGTAATCGGAAAAGACGTACATATCGAAAATCAGGTAATTGATAAATGGGCACAGGTTATCCATGCCAAAGAAATCATCGCTGATCCGGAAAAACCGGGATATGTAAAACGTGACGATACCGTTTAAGCAAGAACCAAAATCTTTCCTGAAATAAAAAATCCCCTGCTGGCAGGCAGGGGGGTTTTTATTTCGATTTTTTATTTCACAGAAAAGCTTTCTTCCTGATCATAGAAATATGCGAGAGTACTCTTCTGTGTTTGTACTGGAATGTATTTGAAAATTCATCCTAAATTTGTATGATATTCAATCCTCCCATGGACGGATCCGGTAGGTAACGCCCAGTTCTTCACAAATCTGCGCACATTTTTTTTCTTCCTCTTCTGTCAGAGTTGTAGCTACCGTTGTCATAACCACATGGGGAACGTATTCTGTACATTTCTTTGCAAAATCAAGCATTGCCTGATAAGAAATCTCACCGAATTTCGGGCGTACCAGTTTCTGATATTCGTCTGCATCCGGAGTATTCAGACTGATGGATACGGTATCCACAAGACCTTTCAGAAGCGGTGCCACTTCCTTTTTGTTCACAAGATCTCCCAGTCCATTCGTATTGATTCTGACCGGTTTGTGATAGTTTTCTTTCACAAAGCGTGCTGTTTCCAGAAGATTATCCAGAGCCTCTGTCGGTTCTCCAAAGCCACAGAAAACCACCTCTTCATACTTGTCCATATCAAACTTTTCAAATTCTGCAAGCACCTCTTCCAGTGACGGAGTATGTTCCAGCCACAGAGATCCTGAATTTTCCATATGATCTCTGGTCTGGCGAAGACAGAAGGTGCATGCGCAGGGACATTTGTTGGTTAAATTTACATACAGATTATGATGAACCTCATATAAAATCGTATTCATAAACTTGTCTGTTCCTTTCTGATTAAATTTCTCTCTTGGAATTTTGGTTTCTATTGATATGATTCCTATTGATACGATTCCTGTTGCTTACCGTTCAGACGCTTTTTATTGATATTCCCATTTCTGAACTTTTCTTATCTATTATCTTTTCTTTCTTTTATATCTTGTCTTTCATATTGTCTTTCTTTTGAATCCTTCCGGCATCCGTTTTCACTTCAATGTCGCCAGAAGTTCCTCAAAACAAACCCCATCTGTCAGAGGCAGATCCATTTCAATGGATTTCATAATACATTTCTTCACAAATCGGGATGCTTTGCGTACAGACTCCTGAAAATCCACACCATTTACCGCATCAGCCGCAATAATGGCAGCAAACACATCGCCGGTACCGGAACGGGACGTTCCTACTTTGTGCGTGCGGAGGAATTTGGGTTCCCTGTCTTTCTCATAACAGAGGTTTGCAATAAACTCACCCTGCGGAATTCCGGTAATGACGATTTTGCCCGGACCTTTCTCTGCAAGCTTCTGCGCAAGTGTAATAATTTCCGCCTGTTTCCATTTGTCCTCATGATAAGGTGTGTCTGTAAGAATACAGGCTTCTGTCAGATTCGGAGTGATAATGTCTGCATGAGTCACCAGTTTCTTCATCTCCGTACACATTTCCGGTGTGTATGTAGGATATGTTTTGCCATAATCACCCATAACCGGGTCGATCACAACCACATTATCCTCTGTCCCAAAATCCTTCAGAAAACGAAGTACGATCTGAATCTGTTCTTTGGAACCGAGAAAGCCGGTACTGATTCCGCTGAAGGACAGGCCCAGTTTTTTCCATTCGTCAATATATGGCTGCATACGGTCTGTATAATCCTCGAAGAAAAAGCTCTCAAATCCGGTATGATTGGAAAATATTGAAGTAGGTACCGGACAGCACTGAATCTTCATAACAGAAATAATAGGAATAGCCACTGCCAGTGAGCAGCGGCCAAATCCGGACATATCATTAATAACTGCAATTTTTTTCTGATGATTATGATTGGGCAGCATTTACAAAATCCTTTCTTTCAAAACAACAGGTACTTTTGCTTTTTCCAGTGCAAAGCCAATCGCGTAAAAAATCACCATTCCCAGAACACCTTCCAGAGTCAGTCCCGGAATTTGGGTAGCGCCTGTATAAATACTTCCATACAAAATGGATCCCCCGATAAAGTATCCAAAAATCATAACCGCAATTCCGGCAAGACTTCCAAGAAATGTATGGACAGAAGTCATTCTCATGGTTCTTCCTTTGCCGCTGATGATCCAGCCGATCACAAATCCCATAATCCCTTTAATAATCAGAGTCGGCAGCACCCACTGGGTATAACCGGTCAGAAGATCTGCCAGTGCGGAACCGATCCCTCCTGCAAGAAGCCCTGATACCGGGCCGAACATTTCCCCGGCCAGCAGGATACAGGTATTTCCAAGATGCATATAGCCCAACGGGATAGGAATCTGAATGACCATCGTAGATACACATACCAGCGCGATCAGCAGAGCGTTCACTGTGATAAATATTACCTTGTTTTCTTTCATAATGCAATCTCCTCTTTTTCTGCTTTGATTTTTCTTATCATATATCACAACTGGTCATTTATAAATATCCAATTACCATTATATTTAAAGGGACAGTTTTTTCGCTTATGACTCCACACACGATTTTCATCCCGGAATTGCCGGAAGTCTGTGTCTCAAAAATATCATAAAAATGGCTCCATATCACATATCCTCAGATATATCATATGAAGCCATATTCTTTCATGCTATTTCCAAACACCGGTTACCTGTTATTCACTGTCCCGCCATTCATCGCCCGGTCAATATTCCGCGCAATCTTCGCGGCAACTGACGCAAGAACTTTCACCTCTTCCTCAGTCACTCCCTCAAAAACAATGCGGCTCATTTCGTTCCAGACTCCCGTAATATCCCTGCTTACCTGTTCCGCCTTTTGTGTGAGGCACAGATGCACACATCTGCGGTCGTTTTCATCCGGAATAAAGGTAAGAAGCTCCATCTTCTGCAGCCGGTCGACCGACTGAGAGATATGGCCCTTGGTAATTTTCGTATCATTTTTGATATCCTTGGACGTGTTCCGTTCTCCGCATCCGGACAGATAATAAAGGATTTCCACATCCACCTTTCTCAGGCCATACTGTTCCCGGATCTGTGAGATCCGGTCTTCCATAAGCTGCTTGAACTGTGATCCGTGCAGTAAATTGTCTATTTGTCTTTCCATGTTTTTCCCCTCAGTTTGGACGGTTTTTCCGTTCAGTTTTAAACAAATATACCACCGGGGGCAGAATTTTGCAACTGATTTTCCTGATTTTCTTATTCTTTATGCCATGCCCAGAAGCAGACCAATGATATGTACGACCCACGCACAGATCCAGGCAACCACGCACTGTCCGACTGCAACACCAATCGCCCATTTTCCGCCAAGTTCTCTTTTCACAGAAGCAATAGCTGCAACACAGGGTGTATACAGAAGGCAGAATACCAGAAGCGATGCAGCTGTCAGCGGGGTCAGAACAGCCGCCAGTTCTGCCATGCTTCCAAAAAGAATCGTCAGTGTAGAAACTACACTCTCCTTTGCCATGAATCCTGTGATCAGTGCCGTGGAAACCCTCCAGTCTCCAAATCCAAGAGGCTTGAAAATCGGAGCAAGTACACCGGACAACACTGCCAGAATACTGTCTTTGGAATCTGTAACCATACTCAGATGCAGGCTGAAGGTCTGCAAAAACCAGATGATAATGGTCGCCGCAAAAATAACGGTAAATGCTCTCTGCAGGAAATCCTTGGCTTTTTCCCACAAAAGCTGAGCCACATTTTTAAGACCAGGCATACGGTAATTCGGCAGTTCCATCACGAATGGCACAGCCTCACCTTTGAACATGGTACTCTTAAATATCAGTGCAACAAGAATTCCTATCACAATCCCAAGTACATACAGTCCAATCATCACCAGCCCGCCATATTTCGGAAAAAATGCCGCGGTAAAGAATGCGTAAATCGGAAGCTTTGCGGAGCAACTCATAAATGGTGTCAGAAGAATTGTCATCTTACGGTCACGCGCCGACGGCAGCGTCCGGCTTGCCATAACACCGGGAACCGTACATCCGAATCCGATCAGCATAGGTACGATGCTTCGTCCGGAAAGCCCGATCTTACGTAGAAGTTTATCCATTACAAAAGCCACTCTGGCCATATATCCGGTATCTTCCAGCAGTGACAGGAAGAAAAACAACGTCACAATGATCGGCAGGAAACTCAGCACACTTCCCACACCATTGAAAATTCCATCGATTACAAGCGAGTGAATGGCACTGTTCACATTCCAGGAGGTCATCGTGGCATCCACAATTTCTGTCAGCCACCCGATTCCCATTTCCAGAATTCCCTGCAGCCACGCACCGATCACATTAAATGTCAGCCAGAATACCAGTCCCATAATCCCGATAAATACAGGAATCGCTGTATATTTTCCGGTCAGAACCTTATCGATTTTGCGGCTTCTGGCATGTTCTTTACTCTCTTTCGGCTTCACTACCGTAGCATCAACCAGTTTCTGGATAAAATCAAAACGCATATCTGCAATTGCGGCAGCCCTGTCAAGTCCGCGTTCTTCTTCCATCTGGCAGATGATGTGTTCCATCATTTGCTGCTCGTTTTCCGAAAGCTTCAGACGTTCCAGAATGACCCGATCTCCTTCTACAAGCTTTGTCGCCGCAAAACGCACCGGAATTCCGGCAGCTACCGCATGATCCTCAATCAGATGCATAATCCCATGGAGACACCGGTGCACGGAACCATCATGCTCATCTTTATCACAGAAATCCGTTCTGCCGGGACGTTCCTGATATTTTGCAACATGGAGTGCATGGCGGATCAGCTCATCAACTCCTTCATTCCTGGCTGCAGAAATGGGAACCACCGGAATGCCAAGCATTTCCTCCATCTCATTAATGCGAATGGAACCGCCGTTTCCACGCACCTCATCCATCATATTCAAAGCCAGTACCATCGGAACATCCAGTTCCATCAGCTGCATGGTCAGATAAAGATTACGTTCAATATTTGTAGCATCTACGATATTGATAATACCCTTAGGTTTTTCATCAATAATAAACCGCCGGGTCACAATCTCTTCACAGCTGTACGGGGACATGGAATAAATCCCCGGAAGGTCTGTAATCTCTGTATTGTCATTTCCCTTAATCACACCGCTTTTTCTGTCTACGGTCACACCCGGAAAATTTCCCACATGCTGATTGGATCCCGTCAGCTGATTAAACAGTGTTGTCTTGCCGCAGTTCTGATTGCCTGCCAGGGCAAAGGTCAGAAGTTCCCCTTCCGGCAGAGGGTTTTCGTCCGCTTTTACATGATATTTGCCGCCCTCACCAAGACCGGGATGTTCTGCCTTATGCATTTCGCCGCTTTCCTCAAGTCCCCAGTCTTTTTCCTTTGCGGCAGAAACAGGTCTGATCTGTATTTTTTCCGCATCTGCCAGACGCAGAGTCAGTTCATACCCATGAATACGAAGTTCCATCGGGTCTCCCATAGGTGCAAATTTCACAAGTGTCACTTCCGCACCGGGAATCACTCCCATATCCAGAAAATGCTGACGCAGCGCACCTTCGCCGCCCACAGCAGTCACCACAGCCGTTTTTCCAATATCCAGTTGTTTCAGATTCATGGCTGTTCCTCCTTATCACAACCTCAGTTTTATCTTTTTGATAATTTTTTCATCAAAGTTAGTATAAGCTTACTTAATATAGATGTCAAGATATCCCAGGCAAAAAAAGTTTGTCTCGTTTTACTTTTTATTGGTCTGTTTAACAATCTAAATATGTGATACCGTTATTACAAAATTACTATTGATTTTTCTGAAAAAATCTGTTTAACTAATGGTGAATAAAATTCTAAAATATAAAGACTGGAGCAAGCCATATGAGTACTGAAGTAATGAAACCGATCAAAGAAGGTAAAGTCCGTGAAATTTATGACAACGGAGACAGCCTGATCATGGTTGCAACAGACCGCATCAGCTGTTTTGATGTCATCCTGAAAAACATCGTAACCAAAAAGGGAACTGTACTTACTCAGATGTCCAAATTCTGGTTTGATCTGACACAGGATATTCTTCCCAACCATATGATTTCCGTAGATGTAAAAGACATGCCGGAGTTCTTCCAGCAGCCTCAGTTCGACGGCAACAGCATGATGTGCAAGAAACTGGAAATGCTTCCGATCGAGTGTATTGTCCGCGGTTATATTACAGGAAGCGGCTGGGCAAGTTATCAGAAAGACGGCACTGTATGCGGCATCACCCTTCCGGAAGGTCTGAAGGAATCCGACAAGCTGCCTGAGCCGATCTATACACCGTCCACTAAAGCAGAAATTGGTGATCATGATGAAAATATTTCCTTTGAACAGAGTATTGCTCATCTGGAAAAATATTTCCCCGGCAAAGGTGAAGAGTATGCAACCAAGCTTCGTGACTGCACGATCGCTCTGTACAAGAAATGTGCAGATTATGCATTAAGCCGCGGCATTATTATTGCGGATACCAAGTTCGAATTCGGTCTGGATGAAAACGGAAATATTGTGATCGGAGATGAAATGCTGACACCGGACAGCTCCCGTTTCTGGCCGGCTGAAGGCTATGAACCAGGTCACGGTCAGCCTTCCTTTGACAAACAGTTTGCCCGCGACTGGCTCAAAGCAAATCCGGACAATGACTGGACTCTTCCTGAGGAAATCGTGGAGAAGACGATTGACAAATACCTCCAGGCATACGAAATGCTGACTGGTAAGGCGCTGTAAGACTGCAGAATTTTCCCAGATTTCCGCAGCATGATAACAAATGACTAAAATAACAAAACGGCTTTTACACTAAAGCGTAAAAGCCGTTTTGTTATTTTCTTCTATTTTCACACTGCATCAAAGCCGTTTCATCCAGTCACAGGCCAGCTGCATCCAGGACTGGCATTCTTCCTGCAGGCCATATCCATTTTCGCAGCTTGTTTCCTCATTGGCCAGTCCAAGTCCATGACCTCCTACCGGATAAATGTGCATTTCCACCGGAATATCCAATGCGTGAAGAGCCTGGAAAAACAGCAGAGAATTTTCTACAGGTACCACATCGTCCGGTGCGGTATGCCACAGAAATGTCTTCGGTGTATCTTTGGTAACGCAGAGTTCCAGAGACATGCTTTTTCTTTTTTCCTCGTCATTGTATTCCTCACCGAGAAGATTCTGGAAAGAACCCACATGAGCTTTTTCTCCGGAAGAAATCACCGGATAACTCAAAATCATCCCATTCGGGCGCAGCATTTCAGACTTCGTATTCAGACGTTCTGCAAGAAATGGTTTCTTCCAGAAGACACCCATGCTGGCTGCGAGATGTCCTCCTGCGGAAGAACCCTGAACCACTATTTTCTCTGTATCAATATGATATTTCTCCGCATTTTCGCGAAGGAACAAAATCGTCTGTGCCAGCTGAAGGAGTGCTTCCGGATATCGTGCCGGTGCCACACTGTAGCGAAGAACCACTGCATGAAATCCTCTGGCCAGAAACTGAACCGCAATTGCTTCTGCCTCTCTGTCTGAAGTCATTTCATATCCGCCGCCCGGACAGATCACAATTACCGGACGTTTTCTGTGAGGATGCATTTCCACAGAATTATCCAGAAAATACGTATACAAATCTGCTTTCCACTCAGAACCCGGCACCTGAATCTGTAATTTTTCGTGTACCATAACCTGTTATACCTCCCTGTAATTTTCCAGCAAACAGATGATTATTCAGTAAAATCGATACAAGTACATTTTTTAATGTACTATATAACGGACTGGTATCTGTATCGTTATGAACAAAAGTCTGTATACTTATTCTTTTTTAATCTGCCTTTAAAATCATTTCCAGCACTCGTCCTGCGCATCTCTCCAGGTCTGCTCTGGTAATCAGGCCTTTTTCCAGTGCCATCATGACGCGTTCCGGATAACCGGTTCCCATTTTGATATCATTTCCGGCTTTCAGTTCTTTATAATGCTCGCCCTTGGTCCACCAGTCGGTTGTAACCACACCCTGGAAGCCCCATTCTCCGCGGAGAATGTCTTCCAGAAGGTCTTTATTCTCGGAAGCACGGCAGCCATTGATCATATTATAGGAACTCATCAGAACCCATGGCTGGGATTTTTTCACGATGATTTCAAATGCTTTCAGGTAAATCTCGCGGAGCGCACGCTCAGATACACGGGAATCACTGTCTTTGCGGTTGGTTTCTTTGTTATTGCAGGCAAAATGTTTCACAGTAGCTCCGATTTTCTGTGACTGGATACCGGTTACCATAGCTGCTGCCATTTCTCCGGCCAGGAACGGGTCTTCGGAATAATACTCGAAGTTTCTTCCGCACAGAGGGCTTCTGTGAATGTTTACTGCAGGAGTCAGCCAGATGGAAATATTGTTTTCTTTGACTTCTTTTGCTGCGGCACATCCTACTTTTTCCACAATCTCACGGTTCCAGGTGCATGCCAGCATGGTAGAGCATGGCCATGCCGTCGTACAAACGCCGCACTCCGGCTTAATACGAAGACCCGCAGGACCATCTGCGGTCATCAGATTCGGCACGCCATATTCCGGAAGATTTCCAAAGCCAAACGTATTTGCCACCCCGACATTCGGCTGACCTCCCAGAAGCTCTGCCAGATCCCGGTCTGACATCTGTTCCATAAATTCTGCAAGTGTATGTCTGCCTTCTGCGACATCGATCAGTTTTATTTCGGCACCGTATGTATCCGGCCACAGATAATATCCGTTGATCTGACGGACAGAAGGAGCAAGACCTTCGGTTTCCTCTTTGCTCCAGCCGAGGCCGTTTTCCATATGGTCATTCGGTGTGCGTGCCGGAAGTTCCTCAAAGCTTCCATCAGCAAGCATACGATGTCTAAGAAGGGACGGTGCACCTTTTTCGGTAAGCTGCTCTGTAACGATATCCTCTTTTGCCTCCCAGACAAATGCCAGCTCTTCCGTATCTCTTACAGAATTTCCCACGAAGAAGCGATAGGTGCCTTTTTCCAGAACATAAGCGGATTTTGCCACTTTGCCCAGATCATCATAGGAAGCCATGGATGCAGCCGGGAAAGTCAGTGTCAGAACCTGTACTTCGCCCGGTTTCAGTTCTCTTGTTTTTTCAAAAGCAGCCAGTACTCTTGCCGGCTTGCCCAGAAGTCCCTGCGGAGCAGAATAGTAAACCTGGACAACTTCTTTTCCGGAAAAATCTCCGGTATTTTCCACCTGGACACCAATGGAAATCAGGCCGTCTTTTTCTCCTGCCCAGAGTGTCTCTATCTGAAAATCCGTATAGGAAAGTCCGAAGCCAAACGGATAATTTACTTTGTTTTTCGCAGCCTCGATCGTCTCAAAATAACGGTATCCCACATAAATATCTTCCGTATAATCCACATAATCCGGTGATTCATGGAAATTATAAGTAGACGGATAATCATCCAGACCGGATGCAAAGGTATCGGAAAGTTTACCGGAAGGGCTGACTTCTCCCAGAAGCACATCAGCTGTAGCAAGTCCGCCTTCCATACCGCCCTGCCATGCCATCAGAACAGAGGAAATTCTGTCATTATGAACAAACCAGGTGCTGTCCACCATACCGCCCACATTCAGGACAACGATTACTTTTGCGAAATTTTCGCTGACAGTATCTACCATTTTCTGCTCACATGCAGTCAGGTAATAATCGCTGTTTTCAAAAATACGATTGCTTTTCTCTACCATCTCAACGTCACTGGAAGACTGTCCTTCATAGGTTAAACTCTTTCTGTCCCAGCCTTCTCCGGAAAAACGGCTGATTACGATAATCGCTGTATCGGTAAACTGCTTCGCACCTTCCAGAAGTTCTGCCGGAATTTCCGGTTCTACGGTCATCCCCGGAACGGCTCCCTCACTGTACTGTTTTTCCACATTTTCTCTGTAGAAATCCACCAGCGGGGTAAACAGCTTCGGTGCATCTTCTCTCATGGTCAGTCCATCGTATAAATTCCGCACATGAGAAACGGTTACATCGCCGCTTCCGCCGCCGCCTTTTACATAATCAAATACACCTTTGCCGAAAAGTGCAAGGCTGGTTCCCTTCTTCACAGGAAGAACCCGGTTCTCATTTTTCAGGAGTACCATTCCCTCATGTCCGGCTTCCCGTGCCAGAGCAAGATGCTCCGGTGATGCTGTCACCTTTCTCTGATTTTCTCCTTCTCCCAATGGAAGATTCGGCTGATAAATTGATCTTGTCCACTTCTTCATTTTGTATGCCCTCCAATGTAAATTTATCGCGTCAAAAACGATTCACAAATATTTGGCTGCTGTTATCATATCATATTTGAGCGCAGATACCTAGAGTTATTATTATCCGGATTTTATCCGATATTGATATTATGTATTGACATGCAGAAAGCCGGCTGAAACTCCCAGCCGGCTTTCCTGCATTTTATTTTTTGTTTACTGCCTGTCCGATAAAGTAACATACAGCAGCTACCACCATACCATTGATGGAAGCAATGCCCCAGTTTACCAGATTTGCAACCACTGCGCCCAGTACTACGCCCAGTACGGCAAACCAGTCTACAACCTTCGTATTTTTGACTCCATCCACATAATCTTCCTTGTGCATAAAATAGCCAAAAACCAGAATAATTCCAACCGGCGGAAGTGTACAGTTGAGGATATTCAGCCAGTTACAGAAGTTGTAATAAAGCCATACAGAAGCAACCGTACCTACAACACCGGAAATCAAAACCATCGGTTTTTTCTTCTGGTGAAAAATGTTTGCCAAACCAAGACCTGCAGAATAAAGTGCATTGTCGTTGGTCGTCCAGATATTCAGGCCCAGTACCAGAACTGCCAGATAAAACAGGTTCAAATTGATCATAACTTCGAAGATATCATTTCCCCCTACAAAAATGGAAGAAACAGCTCCGAAGAAAAACATCAGGGAGTTTCCGATAAAAAATGCCACTACTGTAGTCACTGCACCAACCGTTCCGTTTTTCGCAAAACGGGTAAAATTCGGAGTAGCTGAACCGCCGGATACAAAAGAACCTACAACCAGTCCTGCGCCTCCGATAACAGTCAGAGAACCGCTGGATTTCGCAAACTGTTCAACAATCGTTCCGTCTCCTCTCTTTACAGCCAGAACCATGGCCGCTGTTCCAAGAACCGCAACCAACGGCACTGCAATATAACTGATGATCGTCAGTGACTTAATACCGAAATATGCAGATGCCGTCATGCAGATTCCGGCGATAATTACCAGTACCCACTCTGCGGTGGTGCTTCCTCCCAGAAGTTCATTGGCTACAGGAATCGCAAACATGGCGATGCCGACTCCGAACCATCCGATCTGTGTCAGGCTGATCATTGCAGACGGAAGATAAGAACCCTTTGTTCCGAAAGCTTTCTGTGCCAGAAGATCAAGACTGAGACCGGTTTTTCCACCGACATATCCCAGAAGTCCGGTATACAGTCCAAGAATCACGCCGCCAAGAATCAGCGCACCGATAAATCCGCCAAAATCCAGCCCGTCTGCCAGCTCCTGACCAACCCACATACTCGCCGAGAAAAATGTGAATCCCAGCATGATCATAAACATCGTCACAATACTTCTTCTGCTTTCCTTTGGCACCGCACACTCTGCATAATCTGCATCCGTTACGGCCGCCTTGTTTTGTGTCTCACTCATTTCCTTTTCCCCTTTTCTGTTTAGATAATATATTTCCGAAGCGCGGTCTTGAATTCCTGAATTCTCTGCTCACAGATTTCCCGGAGAGTCACTTCCTTCATACTCTCGATATATCCCTGCTCCTGTTTGTACAGCCATCTGGTCTGTACTTCCGGCAATTTCTCATAATGATTACATTTCAGCCAGTCTTCATAACTGATCGGTGTCGGATATCCCAGTTTTTCATCCAGAAGTTCCTTCATGTCGATCTGATCAGCACGCGCAAGGATTCCTTCCCAGAACTCCAGCACTTCTTTCACATGCTCATGAATTTCATATCTTCTGGCACCTCCGTCGTAAATAATACATTTTTCAAAAAGCGGATCACGCATGGACAGTGTCTGTCTGCGGAATTCAGGTGCAATAATACCGTTTTTCCAATAGAAATCCACATCCGGAAGATTAATTCCGGACACACCCTTATCCTGATAGGTGCTGAAAATCCCTTCATAATAAACAGTGATAAAACCTTCAAACTCCGGCCAGAATTCCCGGATTTCTCCAGTCAGACGCTCCAGTACTTCAATACCTGTCGTTCCCCCAATGGTAAAAATGATAATATTACGAAGTTTCGCGCCATTGCTGCGGTAAAAATCCGTCACATAACGCAAGCAATGAATCAGGGTCTCACCGGATGCAATAATATCTCCAATCAGAAGTGTACTGTCCGGCACCATGGTCAGCTTGCTGTATTTGATCTCCAATCCGGCAATTTCGTCATGGTCAAAAACTCTCTCACTGGACAGAAAACTGATATCATGTACCCGGATATGCTCCCGATAACAGCTCTCCTCCAGGGGATAATTCAGAGCACCTCGTAAAATAGACAGAATATTGGCAGTTGTCACTTTCTTCTGTTCCTTGAAATAATACATCATCTGTGCAGTTGCCGGAATCAGGCAGTGATATACTTCGTATCCCACAACTTCCGGTGTATTCAGAAGCTTCCGTGTTTCTGCCTCTGATACGACATAATATTCATTCTGATAATCCCCGCCCTCCAGGCGATAACAGTCCACACCCTGCTCGGAAAACTCCGGTACCAGGTACACCTCATTCCATTTCTCCATCTTTTTTCCCTCTCTTTGTGATTCATGTTCTTTTACCGTGTTCTCTGCGCCATCAAAAATGTCTGTCTACAGACAAAAATCGACATTCGCAAACAAAAAAAGAAGCCGGTCTCTCCAAAGGAAAGACCGACCGTCTCATTTACTGACTCTGCCTGTATTTCTCTGAAAAAAGGACATCATCTGTTATTGTTTCGCAAATCATATTTATACAAAATAATAAGATGAACTGCCCCTGTTGTCAAGGATTTTATCTGTAATTTTCGCTGGATTTTGTCAGCAGCTTTTACAGGATTATACAATGAATTTCTCAATTCCTCTGTGTGTACGAAATGCCGAAAAACCTGTCAGATGTCTATAGCTTTTACACTGAGATATTTCGGGTCCACATAATCTGTCAGCCATACGTCATTATCCGACAGATAAAACACCACACCATCCTCCGCCATTTGTCCTGCCTCTAACTGGAGAATCACCGGCATTCCCAGTTCTTTTCTTTTTCCTCTTCCTGCCACACTGCGTGCAGTCGATACATCTGCGGACAAATGCACTTTCTGCCTGCTCATAGGTTTGAGTCCTTCTTTCAAAATCGATGACAGGTATGCAGAGACTGTTCCGTGATACAGAATTTCCGGCGGAGTTTCCATACGATAATCCATCTCCAGCCAGGGAATGGAATGTCCCTGACGACACCGGAGCATCAGCACATCTCCCTCCCATTTCAATCCATAACGCTGTTTATTGTCCGTCCGTACCAGTTCCATAAGCACCGGAAGATTAAGAAAATACTTTCCCCCATATACCTGATTAAATTTTTCGATAAATTCTTCTGCACTGACCCAGGCCTGCTTATCCATAGCCACACCGATGGCTTCCGGATCATGCCGCAGTACCCCGCACATTCTGCTGCTCATCCGTGTTCCCTGTCTTTTCAGCATTTTCCGGTCCTCATCCGTCAGATTGTATAATGCGCCTGTTTCTTCAATGATTTTTGTGTTATCCAGCATATTTGTTCTCTCCTCTTTATATACGATATACGCAATTTAAAATAATTTATCCTGCCAGCACATTGAAATATACACCAGAGCGTGTTTGAATAGCATCTCCGTCATGTACGCTCCCCTCTTTGCTGTATATTGATCCCGCACTCGCTCAACCTCATCCTTATTGTCCCCCATATATCATCCGGTTTCCGCAAGATCGCATGTACGAATGCTCAGTTTTTTATATTTCATCCATTTTCGCACAAATTCCTGTGCCTTGCGATCAAGATGTCTGTTAGCAAAAGCTTTTGCCTGTATCAATTCATTTCTTCTGCTCACTTCAATCGTTCCAAACGATTTTTCCGGTTCATCTTTTTTTCGCAGAAAGACAATCCGTGTACTTCCTTTGCATACTGCATTGATATAAGTCCGCACACAATTATGCATCTGCTGTGATTCCAGAACCAGATCTCTGCTGTCTTTTGGCAGTATGATAACATATTCATCTTTCTCAAAAAAGTGTTTATCGGCATCTTCCTGGTCCGTCGCAAGCCTCTGGTATTCTTTCATCTGAAGCTTCTGGATAAACTGTTTCTGCATCATTTCATCTTTTTTATCTCTGAACAATCCCATAATCAGGTTGTGCGCATCATATACGTCATCAGGGGTCAGGCCGTCTGTGTACATATGCATCTGTCCGCACATATCCAGATAATCTCTGTAAAAACTGTAATTCAGATTCTGCTTTTCTCTCAGGTAGCGGAGAATTTTGAGAATCTCTCTGCTGCCCAGTTCTGAAATTCCTGTAATCCGGCACTCTCCTTCCTCACTGTAAAGATTACTGTCCAGATAAAATCGAATCATTTCTTCCGTAAAGTAATCAAAATCCACAAATGCCGGATTATGTTTCCGTAATCTTCTCAAAACTTCCAGAACCTGCGGTTCCATCATATCCTCGTCAAGCTTCCTCAAAAAAGATACCGGCAGACCGAATGCCTCCTTCAGATTTTTATAAACAAGCGGATCCTTCTCAAATACCGGAAGACGCCCCATATTGGCTACAACATTTAAAAGTCCGGCCTTTACTGCCTGTTCCACAAGTACATGATAATTTCCCGAAAGCAAAAGTATCAGAATATTTCCATTCCTGTTTTCTTCCATAAATGGACGAATCTGAAATTCCGGATATCTGTCTGCAAATATCATCAGCTTCTTCCGATCTTCCTCTCTGTACCATACATCGGTCTGGAAAATTTCATACAGTTCTGCCGGTTCCTGCGTATACACATAATCCCTGGAAAACAGAAATCCCCTTACGCCAAGAGGAGTTTCTTCCAGCACTTTTAAGATACAGGTATGTTCTTCATCCTTCAGATAATACAGTGAAATTTCCACCGGATAACGGTACTTCCGCCGGACATCGGGCATCCTGTAATCTTCAATCCTGTATCTGTCATTAACAAAATCATTTCCAAATCTCCTGCAGATACCGGTTTCTGCAATCACCCTTTTGCTCAGTGACTGCTCCTGAAGCAGTCCAAGAATTTTGTCTGCTGTTTTCTTCGGCAGAATCTTCCGGTACGTGTATCCTTTGGTTCGATAAATATGAACAAACATCTGGAGACTATGGATATCGATTACCGCGGGAAACACACCGTGAATGATCGATCTGTCTGATTCCCGGTGTATTTTTACCACTTTTTCTGCCCGGATCAGCGCCAGCCACGTATCAAGAGGAATATCTGTCTTCCGGCATGTTACCTCAATTTCTTTTGTATCACTGGCAAAAACAGCCTGAAAAACCACAGACCATCCTCCTCCGGAAAACTTATCCCGAAAGCCACGGATCGGTATCAGTTCCGGTTTACAGATAGAAAAAACAAGAGAATTCTCATCTTTATGAAGCCGGTATCCGTAACTATCCATCCTGACAGGATGAAAATTATCATTTTTTGCAAAACCACACTTCTCACCATGCAGTTTATAATTATAAGAATCCTGCATTACACGCTTTCCGCATTTTGAACAAAAACATCCCGGCACTTTGTCTGATATAATAAAAAAATTCCTGTCCATGGTACTCCTCCGTCTTCTGTACATCGGTTCATAAATCGCTCTATCAGGTACAATCATTGTAAATAGTGATATCCGTATATCGACTCACAAATAATTTGTTACTATCCACTCTATCCTCGGTAACGCAAATTTCTTCCGTGTCTCATACAGTTTACCATTGGTAACAGAAATTATTTTAATCTTTCAAACATATCCATTACTTTTTATATTACAGGAAAATGCAACGCACTTTTCTATAATATGAAAAAACTCCCGGTTTTTCTTTCGGGAGTTTCTTCAAACATATTTAGGAAAACTCAAGAGTTTATTCATTTTTCAGAAAATCCTGCAGATATACCTCCACCGATCGTGTCATTTCCCGGGAAAAATCCGACTGATATTTCCGGTTACAGAATGCCTGCATCCACTCTTCATAAGTTTTCACGCCCTTTTTGACCTGGAACATTTCTTCCAGTTCCTGCGCATCCATCTGGCGATATGTATTCTCATGGACAATGTGTTTCATGGAAACACGCTCCGGTTTTTTCCTCCGTTTCTGCTGCTCAGTTGGATATCCGAACACCAGCATCACGGCCGGGAACACATACTCCGGAAGCCCCAGAATCTCCCGCTGCTGCTCGCAGTTCTCCATAATATCTCCAATATAACAGGAACCGATTCCCAGACTTTCTGCAGCTGTCACGGCATTCTGCGCAGCGATTGCCGTATCTGTCACTGCCAGCATCAGATCACCCGCACCCGGCAGCCTCGGCTCACACCCGCAGGCAGAAAAAGCATCATACCACTTCCTGCAGTCTGCGCAAAATACAAGAACCATTTTCGCAGAAGCAATAAACGGCTGATGATCACAGGTTTCTGACAGGCGTTCCTTTTTGCTCTGATCTGTGATATCCAGAATCGTATAAAGCTGCTGATTTCCTGCCGTTGGCGCCATTACAGCAGCCTGAAGAATCGCCGCTTTATCCTCTGCTGAAATTTCTCTTTCTTCAAAAACTCTTACTGATTTTCTGTCATTTAACTGCTGTAAAACTTCGTTCATTCTGACTCTCCTTTATAGATTTTCTTCTCTGCGGAATCGGTTTCTTTATACGTCTCCTGTCGTTTTTTTTACAGTATAAAGATTATAAAGTGCTGTAACATAACGGAGCTCATCATCAGTCACCGGAACGTCAAAATATTCGCTTGCTTTCATGGCCGGATCCCGCATTCCGAACTGCATCCAGGTACCGATTTTGTTATGGCTGATATACAGATCTTCCTCTGTCAGTCTCTGCTTTAGTTCTTCTCTGGTAAAGACTCTTCCCATCGTCTCACGCACATGATTTTCAAGCACCCGGTATCCATATTCGCTGTCGTCAATCTCCACAATATCATCCAGCAGCACCTGAAGCCGATCATATCTTTCATTCACATGATAATGTCCTGCAAACCATGCGGTATATGCAGTCATCTCTTGAATATTCTGCAAAACTGCACAGATATTGAGGTACTTTTTTTCATAATTTCCCATGATACGCGGACTCACACCATGAAATCCCATTCTCATATTATACTTCAGAGGGACATCATGAGTAATCAGATAATCGACTCTGAACTCATGCGCTGCAAGCTGATCCAGCGCATGATCATACTCACTCTGCACCGGAAGCTCTTCCATAAACCAGTCATAATCTTTCGTACGAGATTCTCTGTCATGGCTGAATGCACCGCCAAAAAAGAAATATGTTCTTCCATCCAGTTCCATAATTTCTCCGCGCTTGATATGATAAAGAGAATCCGAGATTTTGTGAGCTTTTGCTCCATAAAAATCCACCTCTTCATACTCCTCAAACAGCGGAAATCCTTCATGATTGCCATCGCAATATACTGTTGTAAAAGGCCGGCTGCTAATCCACTGAATCTTTCTCCTGTCAGCCGCTGCTCCTGCCCAGACCAACCCGGCATCCCCACAGATCATTACAATATCTTCTTTCGTAAGTGTATTTCCTTCAGGAAAATTATCCGAATTCAATTTGTCAATATCATGCCATCCATGAGTATCTCCGGTAATAAATACTCTGTGCTTTTTCATATGTTTCCTGCTCCCTTCTAACTGGCAAATCCTTATCACTTTTTATCTGGTAAATCACCTTTTATCTGGCAAATTACCTTCTGATTAGTCTCATTCTGTGCATTACCATCATACTCTTATGTGATCTTTATTTTTTAATTTTCCGGATTATTTCGTTAGTGGTGTTGGTGCCTGTCTCTCTAAGGTGTTGGTGCCTGTCTCTCTAAAACTCGGTTTCTTAATTATTTATTCTACTTTCATTAAGTTTCCGCTCTGTTTTGGCTGGCAGGCACCAATGTTTGTGATTTTCAAAATGCTTTCTCGCATTTTGCCCTCCTCAAAGATGAAATTGTCGTTAATTCTTCGTGCAAAGTATTGTGTTTTTCGTGCAGATAGAATATACTATAGCTACCAGCACGAAAGGAGATGGTTATATGGCTGGCTCTACCACAAATATCAGTATCCGCATGGATTCGGATTTGAAAGCACAGGCCGATGCCCTCTTTGGAGAACTCGGCATGAACCTTTCTACGGCGTTCAATATCTTTGTCCGCCAGTCGCTCCGCGAGGGCAGGATTCCGTTTGAGATTTCCCTGAATCAGCCCAACAAGGAAACGATTGCCGCCATGTTGGAAGCGGAAAGGATTGCGAAAGACCCGTCCGTGAAAGGGTACACCGACCTGGATGAGCTGTTCGCAGACCTAAAAACATGAGAAAAACAAAATACACGGTCAAGCCCACGACACAATTCAAAAAAGATTACAAACTGGCGCTGAAGCGCGGGCTGAAAATCAAATTGTTAGAGGATGTGGTTTCAGCCCTTGCAATGGGCGAACCGCTCCCGGATAAGAACAAGGACCATGCCCTGACTGGGAATTGGATTGGACACCGCGAGTGCCATATCCAGCCGGATTGGTTATTGGTCTACCGCATTGAAGACGATGTGCTGGTGCTGACGTTAGCTCGCACCGGAACGCACAGCGACCTGTTCGGCAAATAGCATACTGGCAGCCGTATGGAAGAAATTTCTGTACGGCGGTCTTTACGGTAAGGCCATTGGTGCCTGTCTCTCTAAAAATCGGTTTCTTAATTATTTATTCTATTTTCATTAAGTTTCCGCTTTGTTTTGACTGACAGGCACCAATATCGCTGCTGCTTCGTGGGATATCCGAACACCAGCATCACAGCCGGAAAAACATATTCCGGAAGGCACAGGATTTCCCTTTGCTGCTCACAGTTCTCCATAATATCCCCGATATAACAGGAGCCGATTCCCAGACTCCAGGCTGCAGCAACCGCATTCTGGGCTGCAATCGCGGTATCCGTTACTGCCAGCATCAGATCTCCTGCTCCGGGAGTACGGGGTTCGCATCCGCAGGCCTTAAATGCTTCATACCACTTCCGGCAGTCTGCACAAAATACCAGGACCATCTTTGCAGCTGCAATAAACGGCTGATGATCGCAGGTTTCTGCCAGCCGCTCTTTTTTCTCCGGATCTGTAATATCAAGGATCGTGTACAGCTGCTGATTTCCCGCAGTAGGTGCCATTACTGCAGCCCGAAGAATTGCGTCCCTATCCCCTGCAGAAATCTCTCTGTCCTCAAAAACCCTTACGGATTTTCTGTCATACAATTGCTGTAAAACTTCATTCATATTGATGCTCCTTCATTCTTCTGCTATTTGTTTCATACGTAAGCGTATTTCCAACAGGAAAATTATCTGTATTCAGTTTATCAATATCATGCCCTCCGTGAACATCACCGGTAACAAATCCTCCGCGGTTTTGCTTTTTTAATTGCGCTGTCATTTATAACGGATATTTTTCTTCGCGTTCCGATTCATTTTCCTGTTTGATACACAGCAATGGAGGCAGCCGGAAAAGGCACTCTTCATGATCATTGATGATCTTTCCTTATCACTGATTCACAATATCCAGAATTCCATCAAACGCATCTTCCAGCGCATCCAGTACATCTGTGAGGACATCCATGGTCTCTTCATCTGCATCTTCACTTTCATACTCATCCACGATTTCCACAAATTCATGCTTCAGTTCCTCCAGATACTCCAGAATCTCTTCCAGCTTATCTTCTTTATCCGCAAACGGAGAAATATTAATTAGTTCTGACATTTGTTTTCCTCCCTGATACCATACTGTATTTCTGCATATGAGACTGAAGCCGGAAGATGTTTTGCCCCGGCTCCATCTATATAATAGCACGCTGTCAGCAGGAAAACCATTCCAATTTTCAGTTCTAATGTTTCATATAAAAAAGACTTTCGTTCAGTTTCTGTCACCAAACAAAAGTCCTTTTCTGTTCATATTCTGTTTGCTATATAATCGCCAGTGCTTTAGCAGCAATAATCATTAAAACACCCATCAGCCAGAGATATTTAAAAGAAAATTTTACATTCTCATTCATCGAAATTCCAGCCAGTCCTACCGTCATGTAAGGAACAGGACCGACAAACGAAACACTGGCCGCCATACTGCTGGTAATAATTATTGAACAGGCAGCCTGCATCATACCCCCGCCATAATACGTGCTGATCGTACCAAGCAGTGGTGCTAACACACTGTAACAGCAATCGCTTCCAATCAACATAGAAACCGGCACACCAATCAGACCATAAATAAAAGTAACCAGATGCCCCTTTCCTTTAGGAATCAGGTTCATCAAAGACCTTGCAATCGCATCAATGGCACCCGTGCCCTGCATAATTCCAAGCATAACACCAATTGCCAGTATCGTCAGGACCAACGGATATGCCGTTTTACTGAATTTTTTGATTACTTCATCCTGTTCTTTAATCGTAGGATAGTTTACCACAAGAATCACGCCCAAACCTACCATAAATCCAACCGTGGTTGTAACCATCCCCCTGAGAAGCAAAGCTATTAGGGCAAACGTAAAACACACATCAAAAAGTGCTGTTTTCTTTGACACTTTCAGTTCCACCGGTTTAGACATTTCAGAGCGCATTTTTTCAAATTCGCCATTTGCAATACCTGCCCCCCGCCTCTTTTCCAGTATACCAATCAATGCGGTTACCATAATCCCAAAGAAAAACGTCACGCCCTGTACAGGCAGCAGATTCTTCCATATCTCCTGTGCATCCAGACCTGTTCCGGCAGACACACGAAGCATAGCAGAACACCACGGGAGCATATTCATAACACCTGCACCCATTGCACATTCACACACAAGTACTTCCCTGCGTATCTTCATACAATCATACAACGGAAGCATCATTGGTATTGTAATCAACATTGTCATTGCACCAGAACCATCCATCTGAATCACCGTTGCCATGACATAAGTAATCAACAACAATATAAAAATGTTATTTCCCATATGTCTTACAAGAAACCTTGCTAATACATTAAAAATGCCGATTTCTCCAAGAATACTAAAATATAAGATTGAAAAAGCAAACAGTATTGCTGTGTTTAATACAGAATTAATTCCTGATGCAACAAAATCACAAATATTACTCAGCGAAAAGCCGCAGACCAGTGCTCCTGCCACAGGAACCAAAATAAATATTGGGGGAAGTGATGCTTTCTCTTTTATCAGAAGAAAGACAATCAAAGCAATCATTCCGTATCCGACAACCGTCAAAAGCATCCTTTTATCCCTCCCTTAATGTTTTTTTATTACTTTTGCTCTATGAATCACGCCTTCTCCCAATGGGTCAACATCATTAAAAACTTTTGTTGCCACAATTCCATCCGATACTCTTTCAAAACTTATTTTTGCACTGTAGCAGGTTTCCAGCCAGCGAACCGATAATACCAGTTTTTCTTTATCAAATGCAGCTGTTGCATACATTTTATCGCATGGATAAGGCGGTGTTGATATGTGATTTAATCTGGGCAGCCCATCCATACCGGCTTCTATTTCATGCCATCCGACAGAATTATGTATTCTTAACTTTACACTGTCCTCTGTGAAACTTATTGAAATTTCATCCACTTTATGAACAGGAAAAAGTACTTGCATAATACCGCCGCTTGTCACATCAAAATCAAGTTCTCCTTCTGCCACCTGCCAGTTTCCCAGAAAAGCATCTCTATTTCCATAAGGCTGACATATGTCTGCAGGCAAAGAAAGCGAAGCAAGTTTCTTACACAGGAATTCTGTATCCTGAGGCGTTCCCAGATCCCTGTCTACACCTGTGTCAAGAAATTCCCAGAATTTTCCCAGTAAAGTGTCTGAAGCAGCCTGTTTTGCATCATTTGTTCTTCCGCTAAAAGATATAACAATATCTTCATCAGGACACATATACGTATATTGGCCCCATGCCCCACACATTCCATAGGTATGATGATGCATTCCCATCCACATCTGGAACCCATATCCCATAGCTCCATCTGCCGGAATACAATCTTCTCTGGAATTGTCTATTTGCTTTTCAGATGCCAGTTTACAGAATTCGCGATTAATAATCTGTCTTCCTTCCCAGGCACCGCCATTCATATATAAAAGACCAAGTTTCGTGTTATTTTCAAGTGTGGAATAAAGTCCACTGCCGCCAATTTCCAAACCATCCGGCAGACAAAGCCATTTTATCCCTTCCGGATCCATTCCAATCTGTCCGTAAAGGTTTTTCTCAAGGTATTCATCCAGAGTATCCCCTGTCTTACGCCGTATGATTTCTCCCAGAAGAGTAGATCCTACACTATTGTAAAAAAACATAGTTCCTGGCTTATCTATGATAGGATTATTCAGAAAATTCTCAACCCAGTTTCCTTCGAATCCAGACATCTTTCGCATTCCAGTGCTCATAGACAATACATGTCTCACTGTCAGTTCAGGAAGATATTCCTGAGAGGCCTTACCGGCCTCATCAGGAAAAATGTCTATAATTTTTTCATCAAGTTCTATTATTCCCTGCTCTATCGCAATCCCGATAGCTGTTGCAGCATATGTTTTTGTCAAAGACTGCATCCCGTGTATCATGCCTTTGGCATAAGGTTTCCAATAGCCTTCCGCAATTACTTTTCCGTGTCTGGTGATCAGTATACCATGCGGCTCTGTAATACTGTGTTCCAACTTATCAATTAATTGAAGCAGCGCCTTACTGGAAACACCCACTTTTTCTGGAATTGTATATTCCAAATGTCTATACATTTATGTCACCTATTTCCATGTCCATTTATTAATCAGAGGATAATCCTGACATTTCCATTCTACATTCAAATCTGCACTATAAGCATTCAAACGACATTCATCATAAAGACCAAAAATAGGAAGCATTTCATACATATCTGTCATTAATACATCCATCTTTTCAGCCACTTCCTCTTCTGATGCAGACATTGCCTCTCCAATATCTCCCATAATTACTGCGGATTCATCTTCCGGTAAATGCGGATAATCACTTCCAATAAAAGTATTTAATGTAGCCAATCCACTCTGCGCAGGATAATTGGTCCAGCTCCAGAGAGTGAAGTCCCAATCCTCCGGCTGATTTGGTGTCACAATATTCTGCGTATCCGGATAATATAAAATTTCAACATTTAATCCAAGCTCTGAAAGCGCAGCCTGAATTACCTGTCCTGCAACATCAAATCCCGGCTGATTTCCAATTAAAAGTCTCAAAGTTGTACCTTCCGCAACTCCCGAAGCTTCAAAACATTCTTTTGCCTTCTCCATGTCAAATGCATAATTGTTCGTATCAGAAGCAATTTCCACATAACTATCGCTGTAATCCGAGAAATTTCTGGAAGTACAACAGGAGCTTATCTCTCCAAATCCGCCAACAGCAGTAGCAATAATCGCTTCTTTATTAGTTGCATAAGCTACTGCTTTACGCAGTTCCAGATTCTTTGAGAACGGAGAAGTCTCATAATTATTAAAAATCATAACTGTAGAATTCAAAGATGTATCATGTGAAAATACCACATTCTCTGCATCTTCCAAGGCCTGCGCATCCATGAAGGATACACACCATGAAAAATCTGATTCTCCGGTCAAAGCAACATTTGCTCTCTGTGAAGCTTCCTGTACAAAATTTACAGTGACCTTATTAATAGCTTCCGGCTGTCCATCCCAATACTCCGGATTTGCAACTAAATTAACATGAGAACCTGTCACATATTCATCCAGCATGTATGGACCACTGCCTACAGGCGTAGTTACCATACCATCCGGACTTGCCTCATAAGAAGCCTGAGTGACAATATTTACCATGGACAGTGCTTTCATCTGGAAAGAACACGGTTGAGTCAATGCCACTCTGACATTTGTATCATCAATAACTTCACTGTTTTCTATATCAATATAACGAGTTGCTCCCGGATAACCTGCAGCGCCATTTTTGGCTAACTCTATTGAAAACAATACATCTGATGCTTTAATTTCATTTCCCGCTGTATCTTTAATACCCGGCTGAATAGTAATTACATAATGTGTATCATCCTCTACCTCGTATCCGGTTGCAATACGCATCACCAGTTCTCCATCGGTAAGATTCCACAGCTGGTCATAGATCTGAGCATATGTCCAACCGTCCCCAGATGTTCCATTTGGTGCCAATGTGGTAGGATCCGATCCAACAGAAATTGTTACAGAATCCTGTTCTCCAGCCAGTACTGTATTACTCCAGAACAGTGTTCCAGCCATTGCAGTAACTGCCAGCATTGCAAATAACTTCTTCATTTTCATTTGTTTTTCCTCCTTAAAAGTATATTTAAATTTTATTACTTTCATTTGAAATCAACTATTCGAGATAATTGTTTTAATTCCAATCCTCTCTCTTAAAATCCTATGTTTGTTGAACCATCACTCATGGATCTTCAACATGCAGTTATTAATGATTTAATTCATTCACACGACAGCAGCTTACAAAATGCCCAGGGCTTACTTCTATCTGAGTCTGCGGCGCCCTGCACTTCTCCGTCGCATACCGGCATCTTGCAATCAGCCTGCAGCCAGGTTTCGGTTCCACGGGAGAGGTAATTTCACCCTTAAGAATCACACGCTCTCTCTTAGCATGAACATCCGGAACAGGAATTGCAGAAAGCAGCGCTTGAGTATACGGATGCATCGGGTGTGCAAACAATTCTTCCGAAGGTGCTTTTTCCACCAGCTGGCCAAGATACATAACCACAATATCGTGCGAAATATACTTAACCACTGAAAGATCATGTGTTATAAACATGTAACTAAGCTTCCGTTCCTCCTGCAAATCCTGCAGCAGATTCAGCACCTGCGCCTGAATAGATACATCCAGAGCTGAAACTGGTTCATCACAGACAATGAATTTGGGTTCCAGCGCCAATGCACGGGCAATTCCAATACGTTGTCTTCTCCCTCCATCCAATTCATGAGGATATGAATTCTCAAGCCTTGCAGCAATACCAACTGTATTCATTAATTTACGAACTTCTGTCAGTATCTCATTCTTTTTCAGTTTTCTCTGTAAACGCAAAGGTTCCGCTATAATATCACTCACTGTCATTCTCGGATTCAGCGAAGACATAGGATCCTGGAAAATAATCTGCATATCGTCTCTTAAATTCTTCCACTGGGTTCTGTTCACTCTGGAAATATCTTTTCCATCAAATACTATTTTGCCCGATGTAGGCTCAATCAGATGCAGAATCGTCCTTCCAAGAGTTGACTTTCCACAGCCTGATTCACCTACTACACCCAGAGTTTTTCCTTCCTCAAGTGAAAAAGAAACATCATCTACTGCATGAAGCTGTCCACGAGGTGTATCAAAATATTTTTTCAAGTGCTCTACTTCTAAAATCCGGTTCATCTAACCACCTCCCCAGCGCAAAAACAGCTCACAGAATGTGTATTTTCTATCGTCCTCTGCTTCGGATGTTCATTCCTGCATTGATCCGTAACATATGGGCATCGTTCTGCAAATGCACAGCCTTTGGGAAGTCTTGTCGGATCTGGCATCATTCCATTAATAGGCTTCAATCTTTTCCCTTTGCTGCTCATATCCGGCAAAGAACCAAACAACCCAATCGTATAAGGGTGCATGGGATGATCAAAAATCTCCTCCGCAGATCCGTATTCCACAATTTCGCCTGCGTAACATACCGCAACGGTATCGCACACTTCCGCAACAATACCCAGGTCATGCGTAATCATAATCATTGATGTGTGAAATTCCCGTTTCAAATCTGTCATCATATCCAACACCTGTGCCTGAATAGTAACATCCAGTGCAGTAGTCGGTTCATCCGCAAGCAGAAGTTCCGGATTGCAGGCAAGTGCTATCGCAATAACCACCCTCTGCTTCATACCACCTGAGAACTGATGTGGATAGTCTCCATAGCGTTCTCCCGGAATCCCTACCTTTTCCAGCATTTCTATCGCTCTTCGTTTAGCCTCTTCCGCCGAACAGTCATTATGGAGTTCTATCGCTTCCTGAATTTGCCTGCCTACCAGCATAGTTGGATTCAACGCTGTCATAGGATCCTGAAATATCATGGATATTTTGTTTCCGCGTATTTTCCGCATTTCTTCTTCTTTTATCTTCAGCAGATCAACACCATCCACAAAAATTTCACCGCTTCTAATCTTCGCAGGAGGATCCGGAAGTATTCGTAAAACAGACTTTGCTATCGTTGTTTTCCCTGCACCTGTTTCTCCTACCAGCCCCAGTGTTTCTCCTCTGTTCAGCGTCAGACTCACACCATTGACTGCATGTACAGTTTCATCATCCGAAGTATATTCCACAACCAGGTTCTTGATATTCAGAAGTTCTTTTTTTGTTGTCTCACTCATTCTCTTCCGCCTCCTAGTTCTTTAACTTCGGATCAAGTGCATCACGCAATCCGTCTCCAAGAAGATTAAATGCAAGCACTGTGATAATAATTGCAATACCGGGAAATAAAACCATATAACCATAATCTCTCATATATGCTCTGCCATCTGCCAGCATTGTTCCCCACTCCGGAGCAGGAGCCGGTACACCAAGTCCCACAAAACCAAGCATTGAACCCAGAAGGATAGCTCCTCCTATTCCCATGGTCATCTGAACAATCATCGGTGAAATTGCATTTGGAATAATATGCTTAACAATAATATGCAAATCACTTCCCTTTACAGCTCTGGCTGCTTCAATATATTCCGTCCCTTTAATTGTTAAAATAGAACTGCGCATCATTCTGGCATAACCAGCCATGGTTGTAACACCAATTGCAAGAATAGACTTATCCACTCCGCTTCCAAATGCTGCTGCCATTGCCACGCACATAACAAGTCCGGGAACTGACTGATAAATATCCAGAAAACGCATAATGAGATTATCAGCCATACCTCCGTAATATCCTGCAATACTTCCCAGAATACCTCCCAGGATTGCAGCCAATATTACAGAAAACACTCCTAATTGAAGGGAAAGCCTTGCTCCGTATATCAAACGGCTCAATATATCACGTCCCAGATTATCCGTTCCGAGCAGATGTTCCTTGCAGGGTCCTTTTAAAAGAGACATATAATCCTGTTGTTCATAACTATATGGTGCAATATAATCTGCAAATACTGCAACCAGAATCAGAATTATCACGACCACAAGGCCAACTACTGCAAGTTTATTCTTTGCTAAACGCTTTAAGATTGCAGCAAATTGAGATTTCTTTTTACCTGTATTTTCTTCTTTCATACCGCAATCTCCTTTTTTGTTGTTTTTTTCTTTGTCGCAAACATGGTTTTCAGCCTCGGATCCACTACAGTATAGAGGAGATCCAATACCAGCATAGTAAGACTGAAAATAAACGCAAGTACAATAACACAGCCAAGAGCCACCGGCATATCTCTCTGATTTACCCCTGTAATCATATAAGAACCAATACCCGGAATCGAGAAAATGGTTTCACATACAAGAGAATTCCCGACAAGAGCTGCCATATTACCCCCAACTACTGTCAGCACCGGTATCATACCGTTTCTCAGACAATGAGCGGTAATCACTTTCTGTTCCTTCTGACCTTTTGCTCTGGCTGTCGTTACATAATCCTGACGTATCACTTCAAGCATACTGGATCGTGTCTGTCTGGCAATTCCGGCAGCACCACCAACCCCTATCGAAATACACGGCATAATATAACATACCCAGGAATCAGCCCCTATCGACGGCAATATACCAAGTTTTAATGAAAAAATCATAACCAGAATTAATGCGAACCAAAAACTCGGCATTGAAGCACAAAACATTGCCAAAACCATCGTCAGGTTATCAATCCACGTATTCTGATGTGTAGCCGCAGCAACCCCGAGAGGAATCCCAATCAACAAAGAGAGCGCCACACCAATATAACTGATCAGCAATGTATACGGAAGTCTGGATAATATCTGACTCCCAACAGAGCTTTCATTCATATAAGAAGTTCCAAAATCAAAATGTAAAAATACCGAAGACATATAATTCCCCAATCTCCTGGCATATCCGCCATCCAGTCCATGACGTATATTGAATTCGAGAATCTCTTCTTCAGTCGCTCCTGCACCCAGAGCGCTCATTGCCGGATTTCCAGGGGTAAAATACATAATTGTATAAACCAATATTGTCACACCCAAAAGAACCGGTATCAACCATAGAATACGTTTTGCAACATACTTTAGCATTTTAGCTTCCTCCCTGTTTTTTTAGCTTTTTTAAATATAACACCAAAGTATTTATTTGTAAATATCCATTTTTATGACAAATTGTTTTCCTATATTTTGTGCATTTTTCATATTTTATATCATTAATCCCTTTATATTTGCTAAATTATTTTAGCTTTTTCGAAATGGTATTATTTCATATTGCTAAATTATTTGTAATCTGATAAAATAGAATTTAAGTTAAAAGAGAGGAGGTTTGCCAAATGTCCAGCCGAAAGAAAGTATCAATAAAGACGATTGCCGCCGCTGCCAATGTTTCTCCCAGTACAGTATCTCTGGTGTTAAACAATCGCGGAAAGGAACTTCGCATTTCACCCGAAACTCAAAGACGGATACAAAAAATTGCAGAAGAGTTCGGTTATTTTAATCCGCCTTCCAATACTCAACATTATAATATAAATAAATATGAGCCCGCTTCTCTAAATCCGATCATCGTATTTGTTACGAACGATTTTCAAAACATACCTTTTGCAAAATTCAACGCAGGCTTAGAAGAATACATAAAACAATCTTCAGACCAGATAGACTGGGTATACCATACCTACGAAGCAAACCATTTATGTGATTATCAGATGCTGTTGTCATCTTCATATTATAAAGGGGCAATCATCTCGACTCCGTCACTGGATGATGCCCGCTTCCTAACAGAAAATCATTTTCACATTCCTATCATTCTTTATAATTATCAAATCAACGGGTATACCTGTGTTTGTTATGATAATTACAACATCGGCCGTCAGGCAGCAGATGTTTTTCTTAAGCTCCGCAAAGAAAAGCTCAGTATTATCGTTCCTGATAACACCAATAGAGGAATCAATCTCCGCATAGCCGGGTTTACCGGTCATCTATCAGAAAGCGGATTTCTCAACAATCGTATACGTATTGTGTCCGGACCATCCAAGGATACTTATGGCGGATACATTGCAGTTTCCAAACTTCTGGAACAAAATTTTATTCCGTCTGCCATTTATATTGTCAACGATTTGATGACCGGCGGTGTTCTCAGCAGACTCAAAGAGGAAAACCTTCACATACCCGATGACGTTTCCATTCTATCTTACGGAGATATCGGCGCCTCAAAATACATACCCAGCGTTTCCTCTTATATCGCTGAATCAGAAAAAATAGCATATACCTGCCTTGAACAGCTTATGATGGAAATCAAGGGACTGGCTGTTCCGGGAAGATATATCAGTTTCGACACGGAGTGCATCTGGCGAGAGAGCTGTTGTCCACCCGAATAACCCTTACAGCCATATCGTTCTTTTTATAGCATGCATACCAGAGCGGACAAAATACTATTACCCTATCAGCCCATTATCCAGGAAGGGAGCACACTATGAGCGTAAACTATCATGCATTCCAGAACAGAGGTTATTTATTTTCCAGTCATGAGGCGCTGGCGGAACAATGGCACAATGCGTTTGCAGGATACGATCCTGCACGTATTTCAGGCATTCTCCATCTGGAAACAGATCCAGAATATCTTTATCTCTCGTATTATCAAAAGATTTACCGTCTGCAGCTGGGTGACGGTCATCTGGAACGAAAAACCAAGAGCGGCTGGACCGACAAATTATACTTCAATGAAACCATGAGTATTTACCACCTTCTACAGTATACCAAAGACCAGCCGCGCACATCCGAAATCTGGGTTCCGAACACCGCACTGGAGGGAGCAGGGGCACATAACCGCAATCTTCCGGATCCGCTTCTTACCCCGTTCGCTGCCCGCTTCTCCGGAAAAACTGACATACTGGAAAAGGCATGCCTGCAGCTGGGAGGCACCAGGCTTGGCAAAGGCGACCTCTCCTTCTCGTTTATATCTTTCCCCCAGATTCCTCTGCAGCTGATTTTCTGGGACACGGACGAAGATTTTCCTGCACAGGTACAGGTTCTTTTTGATAAATATGTAACGGATTATCTGCATTTTGAAACTACCGGATGTGTTATATCAGACCTGTTGGAAATGATTGAAGAACAGGCAAAATGCCTGTAATTAAACGGAAATGTCTGCTGACACAGACACCACCGATAATACGCAAAAAACCATCCCGCTTCGCTGCGAATATACAGTTCCTCAGCGATACAACCGGGATGGTTTTTTATTATTATGGATGTGTATTTTTTACGTAATACAGCAATGACGCATCTGCATTACCGCAGATATTTCGCCAGTTCATATACACGTTCTCTGGTGTACATCGCTGCCGCATCATTTTTCAGAAGCGGCTGCAGGCTTCCTCCTTCCGCCTCGGCACCGGCCTCCTCAACGGCAGCTTCCTTTTCGCGAATCCAGTCCAGTTCCTCTGCCGTGAGCTGTGCCATGGCATCTTCCGGAAGAATCTCCCGGATTCGTTTCCACATGGAATTCAGTTCATCATCCCAGAGCATATAAAGTTCTCCTGACAATCTGTTCATTTCCAGCTGCGAAAGCAGTCCGCTTTCCAGCTCGGTCTCCATATCGGCTGCCCGGGCGGCAATTTCTTCCAGTTCCTTATCAATCGCTGATGTTCCCGTTTCTGCTGACCGGTCCGGATTTTCATAACTTGAAAAGCCCTCCTGCGCCGCCTCGTTATAAAGCCCCGTGAATGGCAGTTCTGTCTCTTTGGCCGCAGCCAGATCATAATAACCCACCCAGCTTAAGTATTCTTCCGGAAGTTCTGCCAGTGGTGCCCCCTGAAGATAGAACAGAATCCTATCTGCCCCGTCCAGCCCGTACGGCTCACTGTAAATATAGCGCACACCATCGATGATCTCTGAAGTATCCATCTCTTTCTCATATTCTATGCTTTCAATTTCCACAGAATAAGTATAGGAATTCACCTTTAACGGCTCCGTAAACTGTCCGGAAAAATCACACAGATAAACAGTTCCGGCAGGATAATCATCACCGGTATCTCCCATATCCGAATCATGGTAAGTTCCTGCAAAAGCACCATTCTCATCAATCGTCAGAACTGTTCCCCAGGCACCCGCACCACTGCAGAACGAAAACTCCAGATCGGAAACATCCTGATAAGTAAATTCTGTTTCTGCCATCACCGGAACTGTCTGCATACCGCCCAATACCCCTGCCGAACATAACACAGCCATTAGTTTTTTACCATATTTTTTCATCGTTAATCCCCTCTTACACTGTACTCTCGAAACAGTTCTTCACAGATGAACTCCAATATATTCGCCCTTCACCTTTCGAAAAACCACACTGCTCTTGGCTTCTTTATACTCTGTCGGACTATATCCGGTCTTCCTTTTAAAGATCTTCGAAAAAGCCAGAGGATCCTGATATCCTACTTTTGAAGCCACTTCGCTGATCTGGGTATTTGTTTTGTACAACAGAGATTTTGCCTGTTCCACCCGTACATTAATCAGATATTCCTGTGGTGAACAGCCCATGCATTTCTTAAAATTCGTAGCAAGATAACTCCGGTTTACACCGATCATATCCGCAAGTTCATTGATTGTCAGATGTTTACTGTAATTTTCATTAATGTATTCTACCGCGCGCTCCACATAAACAGAACCGGTCTTATACTCGGGAGGCAATTCTCCCCGCTCAATACATAATTTTCTGTAATCAGCAATCAGTTCACCAAACAAAATCTGAAGAAGTCCATTTCGGCGCACTTTATTTTCCGGCAGATCCTGCGGATTTTTCATCATACCCTCAATACACCATTCTGCAGCATTCAGACATGTAATCTTTCTAACCGGGTTTTTAAGTGTAAACCCTGCTCTTGCACAGCATACCTCTGCGTCTATTCCCTCAAAACCAATCCACCGGTAAGCCCAGGGGTCTTCATGATCTGCTTCGTACCAGGCCTCTCTTCCCGCAGGAATCAGAAATGCGTCACCCTTCTCCAGATAATACGACTGGCCATTCATCTCGAATACTCCTTTGCCTCCCTCAACCATATGAAGCACATAGGTGAAACGCTTATTCGGACCAAATCTGTGTCCGGGATCACATTGTTCCCACCCGCAATAAACCAGGCTCACATCGATCACAAACTTCTGAAGATTATCCAGCGCCCGAAAATTACCCGAATCTGTATACCCTACTGTCCGCAGCATAAATCCCTCCTTACCGTTGTACCGGAAACATCTGTCCCCTGCAGTTCTTTCTGCTCCCAAACCAGTGCATCAGTTTCAGAATACCTGCACCTGATAACCTGCCTGTTTCTATGACAGTTCCTGCACAGCCTCAAGGGTATAAAGAACCGATGCAAAATCCCCGCCTTTTTTATTAAGAATTTCCCTGTCAATCGGAATTCCTGCATACATCAGCTCATTTCCATAAGCACGAAGAACCTGCTCATCCCATTTTACCTCATAAAGCTGTTCTTCATCCAGTCCCCGGAATTTCATTCGAAGCCACGATGCATTGACTTTATTCAGTCTCTGGTAAAAAGCTGCCACAGCCTGTTTCTTATCTCTGGAAACGACCATCCATGCGGTGTCATTTCCCTCAAACGGACTCATGATACGATAGAAATCACCCTCAACCTGAATAAGATGACGATAGTTTTTCATGAAGCAGATCTGTTCTTTTACTTCTTCGATTTCCTCTTCACTCAAAAGGTTCAGATCCAGCTCATAACCAAACGTTCCGAAATATGCAACATTAGCTCTTGTAGAAAGAGGTGTTTTTCGGTAAAGCTGATGATTCGGCACTGCGGAAACATGGGAACCCATGCTGACGATCGGATAAACCAGCGATGTTCCATACTGTATTTTCTGTCGTTCTCCGCCATCTGTATCATCACTTGTCCAGGTCTGCGGTGCGTAATACATCAGACCGGGATCAAACCTTGCACCTCCGCTTGCACAGGACTCGAAAAGAATATCCGGAAAGCGTTCCGTCAGCCTGCGGTACAGATCATATACCCCGAGAATATATTTATGCATCGTCTTTCCCTGGTCTTCCGGCTTCGCAGTACGGCTGAACGGTTCTGTCATATAGCGGTTCATATCCCACTTAATATAGGAGATTGAGGATTCTTCCAGTATTTTTGTGATGGAATCATAAATATAATCTACCACTTCCTGCCTGGAGAAATCCAGTACATGCTGATGCCTTGCATGAGATTCAAACCGGTCCGGCGCACTGATCAGCCAGTCCGGATGTTCCCTGTAACAATCACTGTTTTTATTGACCATTTCCAGTTCTACCCAGAGACCGAATTTCAGCCCCATGTCCTCAATCTTACGGGAAAGTCCTGCTATGCCGTCCGGAAGCTTGTTCCTGTTTACAAACCAGTCTCCAAGTCCCTGATAATCATCATTTCTTGTTCCGAACCATCCATCATCCAGGACAAACAGTTCCACTCCCACTTCTTTTGCTTTTTTCGCGATATGCAGAATCTTTTCCTCATCAAAATCGAAATAGGTTGCCTCCCAGTTATTCAGAAGGATCGGACGTGCCTGGTCTCTCCATTTTCCACGCATCAGTCTGGTACGGAATAACCGGTGGTAGGTCTGGCTCATTCCGTTAAGCCCCCTGTCACTGTAAACCATGACAACTTCCGGCGTCTGAAACTCTTCGCCGGAGTTCAGTTCCCAGGAAAATCCCTGAGGATGGATACCCATCATCACTCTGGTCATATCAAAAGTGGATACCTCCGCCTGAGCCAGGAAGTTTCCGCTGTACACCAGGCTGAAGCCATATACCTCACCGATATCCTCCGTTGTACCCGGGCGTTTCAGCGCAAGGAACGGATTCTGTTCCGCACTGGAACAGGTTCCTGCCAGACCCTGGATTGCCTGAATTCCCATTTCCAGTTTTCTTGTTTTTATATAGCGTTCCCGGCTCCATGCACCAGACAGCTGTACTATCTCATAATCCATATCCGGGAACTCCACGCTTGCACTCATCATGCCTTCCAGACGGATTTTTGAGTTTCCTTTATGTTCGATTCTGGCGTTTCTTGTGATGACAGGATAATCACGGAACACCGTATAAGAAAGAATCAGATCTGTATCTATTACAGAATCATGCAGTCTGATCTCCAGTGTATCTGCTTCCTCCTCACTTTCTGTATATACAGCAGGAAGACCTTTCAGAGGTTTTTTACCCGGGAATATTTCATGAGATACGTATTTAAAGTCCACGATCTCACTGCCGTTTTCCTGACGTATGGTCATGGCAGGACTGCGGTAATCTCCCTTGCCGTACACGGGATATTCCTGTTTGGTATACTGCATGGAAAGAATCCCCGGCTCCGGCACACAGACAGACATCTGAGAACGCATTCCCTCCTCATGGAGATAGGAAAAATCCTCTTTATCCCTGATTGCCTTTCCGTAATAAAGGTTTTCTATCTGCCCGTTCTGCATAATGCAGAGAATATCGCTCACATATGCATTGCAGATATGAAATGTCTGCGTATTCTTGTGAAATATAACTGACATCGTTTCTCCTCCTGTTTAGAGTTTTCCGCCGCTTGTAGCAATACCTTCAATAAACTGTTTCTGGAAAATTACATAAATAATGATCATCGGAATACATGCCAGAAGAGATGCAGCCATCAGTTCCGGGAATTTCGATACATACTGTCCCTGCATTTTTGCAAGTGCTGAGGAAAGAACCAGCATATCCTTATCGGTATTGACGATCATCGGCCACATCAGGTCTTTAAATGCAAATACGGCTGTAAAAATTCCAAGTGCCACCATACTGGACCTGGTCAGCGGAGCCATGATATACAGGAATGTCTGTCCGATATTACAGCCATCCAGTCTCGCCGCTTCCTCCAGATCCTTGGGAAGGCTCATATACCCCTGCTTCAGAAGGAATGTACCAAAAGCAGTAACCATACCCGGAAATACCAGTGCAAAAATGGTATTCAGCATATGCATTTTGCTGACCATCAGATACTGCGGGATAATAAAGATCTGCACCGGAACCATCATCTGGAACAATACCAGCCCAAATGCCAGATCACGTCCTCTGAATGTCAGTCTTCCAAATGCATAACCTGCCATCGTTGCAGTCAGTACCGCACAGAGCACACGGAAGAAAATCAGAAGAAGTGTATTTTTATACAGCAGCAGAAAATTCATATTTTCAATAACTGAGGTAAATGACTCTGTTCTCCACTCCTTTGGAAGAATCGTAAACGGATTTACAGATGTCGCCTCTGTAACGGATTTAAATGCGGTCAGCACCATCCACAAAAAAGGTATCAGCATTGTTATTGACACAATGATCAGAATAACATGAATCAATACGTTGACCAGCTTTCTTCTTGTTTCCATACCATCCATGATAAATCCCCCTTTTAATTATAAAATACCCATTTCTTTTGTCCGATCATCTGGAATACCGTAATAATCATGGTGATTCCAAGAAGAAGCACTACGATGGTAGAACCGTAACCCATATTCTTATTGATAAATGAATACTTATAGAACAGATATACCAGTGACTGTGTCTTCGAAAGAGCCGGATTGGATTTGTCAATTACCATATAGATCAGGTCAAACACCTGAAGAGCACCGATCACACGGGTAACAAGCACAAAGAAAATTGTTGGTGAAAGAAGCGGAATGGTAATATGGAAAAAGGCATTGATACCGGTTGCTCCGTCTATTTCTGCAGCTTCATAGTAATCCCTCGGAATTTCCTGAAGACCGGAAAGGAACAATACCATATTATAACCAAGAATCGACCATACGCCGATCACTGCAACAGAAAATACTGCAATCTGCGGACTGGAAACCCAGTTCACATGTACCTTAAACACATTATTGATCAGACCGAAATCAGAGTTGAACAGCCATCTCCATACCATTGCCACAGCCGCAGGTGCCGCTACCATAGGAAGGAAAATGATTGTTCTGTAAACAGAACGGCCTCTCATTCTACGATTCAGAAACACAGCAAGAACAAGTGCGATCACAATAGAAAACGGCACTTCCACAACCGCATATTTCAGGGTGTTGATCAATGCCTGCCAGACTTCTCCATCACCAAAAACCTTTTGATAATTACTCAATCCTACAAATATATTGCCTTTTCCGAAATCACCTGTTTTAAAAAAGCTCTGATAGATCGTCCGGAAAATCGGTATAATATTCAGTACGATCAAACCGATTGTGGTAGGAAGAATAAACAACCATCCCCAGAGAAACTCACTTCTCTCTCTTCCTGTTTTTGCTGCTTTTGTTTTTGCCATGAGCCTCACTCCTTTTACTAAGAGAAGCCGCCGCACAATGGTGCAGCGGCTCCCTGTTATTTTTCAGTACATATTGTATCAGGAATTATTCCTCAGCTAATTTTTCATTCATCTGTTCTGCCATCTGTTTGCAGGCATCTTCCATGGTGATTTCACCAGTGTAAACACCCTTCAGAATTTCATTATCTTCATTTTCCCATGTTACTGTGGATTTGGAATATGGACGGATTTCCATATCATCCATCATGTTCAGGTATGCCTGAAGATTAAAATCTGCAGATTTTGACCATGCATCAGAGGTATCTTTGTATGCAGACATGGTAACACCAAGTTCTGCCTGTTTTTCCTGAGCTTCTTTAGAGCCAAGGTATTCAATCAGCTGCCATGCTTCTTCTGTGTGCTCGCCTGATGCAGATGCTGCCCAGCCAAGTCCATTGTATACAGAAGATCTTCTGCCTGTCTGGCCGTTCTTCGGAAGTTCTACAACATCACAGTTTGCTGCTGTGTATTCATTGTCTTTGTATGCTGCCAGCATCCAGGATCCCTGGAATACCATAGCAACTTTACCGGACTGGAATAAAACGTCTTCTCCGTTCTCAGACATTGTTTCAAGAGAAGGCATTACACCGTCATTGATCCATCCTTCCAGAACCTGCATAGCCTCAATCGTCTTAGGATCATCCCAACCGGAGGTTTTCTTGTCATCACTGATAATGAAACCGCCATTATCATAAATCATATTATAATATCCGGCCTGGTTGTTATCGTTTCTAAGTGCCATACCATACTGGGAACCATCTTCTTTGGTAAGCTTCTTAGCAGCTTCTCCCACATCTTCCCATGTCCAGTCTGCTGTCGGGTAATCAAGACCTGCTTCATCAAACATTGCTTTATTATACCAGAGTGCAATGGTATCTACATCTTTCGGCACTGCATAATATTTTCCGTCATATGTATACAGACCCCAGATATCCTCCGGATAATTTGCAGGATCGATAACTTCACTTGCACTGATCTTATCTGTCAGATCCAGAAGCATGTCATTGGACATATATCTTTCACTTTCATTGGAGTGCATCCAGAATACATCCGGAAGAGAACCGCCCTGTGCGCCTGCTTCCAGCATCGTCCAGTACTCATCCCACTTTACAACAGATATTTCTGCTTTAATTCCTGTCTTTGCGGTAAAATCAGCGAGAATCTCTTTAATACCCGGTTCCTGATTGGAATCCCAGATGGAAACGGAAAGAGTCACGTCACTTTCTCCTGCATATACCGGCACTGCTGATACAGCCATCATACCTGCCAGAAATAATGCTGATGCTTTTTTTAAGTTCATACCAATTCCTCCCTATTAAGTCAAGTCTTTTTTCCTTGAATATCAAGGATTTTTTCAATATATCATCAATAAATATCTCAGAAGAAGGAGCCATAGGAATGGACATTTCTCTGTA
>NZ_JBQHXR010000015.1:0-63679 GCF_052063365.1 Blautia sp. HCP3S3_G3
GTTCGACTTGCATGTGTTAAGCACGCCGCCAGCGTTCATCCTGAGCCAGGATCAAACTCTCTGATAAAATGTTTGATTCACTCAAGATAACTACTAGCTATCTCTCGTTTTACTGTTTTTGGTTCATCGAACCGTTCTTTTGAATGTAAAGAATTTTCGAGAATCGTATGTGTTTCACTGTTTAGTTATCAAGGTCTCTGTCTCGCGACAGTTTTATTAGATTACCACATCTTTTAACACTTGTCAACAACTTTTTTCAAGTTTTTTTGAGGTTTTTCTCAAGGACCTGTGCGGTTTTCTGTGGTTTCTGTCAGCTCTCGTTGACGACTTGATTACTTTATCATGTATTCAGTCATTTGTCAACAGTTATTTTTATTTTTCTGAAAAACCACCAAATTGTGTTTTTCAGAAGAGCAATTCTTTCTGACAGCCCAATAAGAATACCACGATCAATTTCATCTGTCAATAGTTTTTTTATTTTTTTAAACCATAATTACTATAATCCGTTTCCACAGTTCAGAAATCATGTGGTATAATTTGATACATGATACTTCTTCTCTTATTAATTTGAAATAAGAAATGGAGGAATTTTACATAATATGGAAATTAAAATTACAGATAACGTAACTGATAAAGATATCGATGAAATATATCAGCAATTAAAAAAATTCAATTTATCCAAAATGGAACCATCAGAAGAAATCCCTCTGGGGGTTTTCATGAACGATGATAATGGAGTAAAGAAAGCCGGACTGACCGGAGAAACCTTCGGCAACTGGCTTTGCATAAAATATCTATGGGTCAGTGAGGACCTGAGAGGCCGGGGCATTGGCAGCCAGCTTCTTCAGGCAGCCGAAAGTGAAGCTATGAAACGAGGAGCAAAATATGTTTTTGTTGATACTTTCAGTTTTCAGGCTCCTGAATTTTACAGAAAACATGGCTATGAAGAGGTATTTCAGCTTTACGAATATCCTTATTCCGGATCACGCAGTTATTTTACCAAAAAGATTTGATAAGGACAATAAAATACAGGGAAAGCTATGGCTCACCCTGTATTTTACTGTCCTCTGTTTCATCATCTGCTGCAATGTCATCACTCTCTGACAGTAAATCATCAATATCCACTTTCAAAACCTCATTCAATGGAAGCTTCAATAAACGGTCTACTTTTGGCAGAGGCTGAGCAGAGTAAGCATACGCAGCTGATTCAAACAGAATATAAAGATCATTTCCGTCAATGTAAATCTGCTGCAATTTCTGCGGAAGCGTAATTTTGTTGAGTGTATATTTTTTCTGTGTGCGATGCATCACATCACTGTAGTTATAAACCAGCAAAAAAGAACGGGATACTCCATAGGACTGCGTAAGAATCACCTTTCCTTTGCAAACTGCAAACCCCTGAATTCTTTTCGGTATCTTTTTAATATCATCCGGCATTGGAATCTCTTTGTCGATTCCAATAGACACACCGGAACTTATTTTCAGCCCGCCATTTTCTTCAATCTTAAATTTCTGTACCACACTGGTTTCTTTCCGCGAAAAATGACCGATATACAGATATCCGTCTGCGTAAGTCATAAAGGAATCTCTTTCCAGCGTATAGAGGTCATAGTCATGCATATATGCAATTGGAATTTTCATTTCATCCAGATCATAACTCTCCAGACTCTGAAGAGAAAAAGCAGATGCCGCTGCTTTTCCATCATGACTTGTAGAAACCCATACCATATAATGCTCTGAGTCAAAAGCCAGCCCGCCCACATGATCCTTATTCTTCAGCACAATCGTCTTAATATAAGAATGGGTATTTTTGTCTACCACATAAACCACGGAATTATGCTGATGAGTATGACAGTAGGCACTGATCAAAATATAATCTTTTGCCACAGCCACCCCCTGCGGTGTCATGGAAGTACACATTTCAATCGTTCCATCCTGATTTTCTGTCAGAGTCCTGGTTGCCTCCAGCCCCGGGATTGTGATCATTCCGTAGTCTTCCTCTACTACTCTTCCCTTAAAGGCAAGCTGATATAATTCTTCAAAAGACCTCAGAAGAGACATCTGTTCTTTTACAGTATAGAGTGCCGGTTCTGCAGTCGTTTCTGTCGCATCCGTTTTTGGCTCAACGTTCTGCCGGTATATGATTACATAACCAAAATATAGGACTGCGGTAAGGAATACTACCGCCAGCCTGACAGATGTTATCCGATTTATTTTTACTCTATGCCATTTTTTCTTCGTATCATTTCTTGTTATTTCCTGTCGTTTCATCTCCTGCTTAATAGCATGTTGTTCTTTTCTTTTGTTCATAGAATAATTTCGCCATCTCCCCGTCTTTCCTATTACGCCTTTTTATCCTATGCAATATATCCATATCTATTCTAAATCATTACAGATACCATATGCTTAGCTATTATAAACACTTTTATACATGTTTTACACTATTTTTTACAAATTCAAAGAGTTTGCTGCTTCGCTCTGACTATCGTTTTTTCAGATTACATCTACCATTCCCAATCATCTTCTTTTAAAGGCTCAGCAACCTTTCGGTACTGCACCAGAAGATCATTAAAATGCTTTTCTTTCAATTCTTCCGGCGGAGGACAAAATTGGGGATCTTCCATCGGAATCGGTTCAATGGCCTGAACCCCTTTTTTTGTCAACATAAAGCGCCACTCCTTTTCAACCCAGACAGATGCCTGAGCGAAATGAGACCAGCATAAAAACAGAACATCTCTTTGCAGCAGTTCTGTATATAACATTTTTTCCCAATTCTGTCCGCTTCTCAGGGTTTCTACATCAAAAAATACATCCATATCCGGTCTGGCTTTTTGAATTCCCTGAAGAATAGCAGTCACCCTGTTTCTATCCTGACTGGCATAAGAAAGAAACGCACTTTTCACATCATTACGCTGAAACTCCGAGCATTCCTGATGATTCATCCTTATACACTTTCCATCTTCACAGTTCACTACATCTACATAAAATTTCAATTTCGTAGCTGGGACACCATCAAAATAAACATCAGCAGTAAACGGAATTCTATTTTTGCTGTAATCCTCTGGCACATAATAATCGAATGTAAATAAAAGGCTCTCTCCATTCCACTTCATTGTCATTCTGTCATCTTCAATATCCACTTCCTTCGATGATAAAACAACTGTAATTTCCTGGTTTTCCCGTACACTTGTTTTATGGAATATTTTCTCTTTGAAGTGCTGAAACTCCTCCCTGATTTGTTCCAGGATTTGTTTTCTGCAAGATTCCACATACATGGCAATTTCCACAATTCCATAATTATCACCACGTACAGACTGGTCTGTAAACGCACTGAAGCAGACCTCATCCACCCTGGTTCCAGAATATCCCGAATAGTTTTGCATTGTATCAGCATCCATTCTTTTCACTTGAGGATTCATGTCATGCCTCAATACAACAGAACAATCACAAGGTATATCATATAAATAAGGATTTTCTTCACAGCCACTCTTCTTTTCACCAGAAGCCGGCAGGGGAACACTCAAATAATCAGGCTCTGTTCCATTCGTTTCATATCCTTCTTCTACAGGAAGAACCGGTACAGTAATAAGGTATCGGTCAAGTCCCTCAACTGCATCCATATAATCTCCCAGCATCTCATAAAGATTTACATAACGATCCTCCGGATCAAATGCCGTTGCTTTTTTAATCACACGCATCAGAGTTTCCGGAACCTGAAGATCAGAGATAAACTGATCTTCTCTGCCTCTGTAAGCCTTTTCTCTGTCTGTATAGTCATAAGGACATTTTCCCCCGGTCAGAATCATATACATCGTAATTCCCAAAGAATACATATCTTCTTTTCCGGAATATTCTTTGCCCAAAAGGATCTCCGGTGCAATAAACCGGTCAGTACCGATAATCGTTTTATGCACCTGTCCTTTCATCATCTTCACGGAATGCGAAAAATCCCCCAGTCTCCCTCTGCGATTACTGTCCACAAATATATTGTCAGGTTTGATATCCATATGCAGATAACCTTTTTTATGCATTGCGATAACAGCCAGAAGAATATCTTTCAAAATGACCACAACATCTTCCAGATTAAGCGAATGCTGTCTCGTATATTTCCTCCAGCTTTTCTCAATATCCTGAACAAGAAAAATATGGCTTTCCGTCTGATACATCCCGTAATAAGCCGGAAAATGCCGATCATCCGACAGTTCCTCAGCAATCATAAATTCATGTTTTGCAGCAGCATCTGATTTTTCTTCGCATCGCGAAATCACTTTCACTGCATACTCCTTCTTCTGTTCTATACGATATACCGTTCCGGTTCTGCCGGATCCAAGTTTTTCTGCCAGTCTGAAAAATGACAACTCCGGGGGCAATTCCGGATGAAAATCTTCCCGTATTTCCTTATCTGCATCCTTGCCAGATTGTTCAACATGCTCACCTTCCAAACAGGAATCAGGAATTGTAACAGTTCTGTCTCCCGCAATATTTCCTGAAGTTTTCACAACTCCCTCTTCATAATTATTACGGCTACAATGCGGGCACTGGATATATCGATCACTGTCATAAAAATGGCCATTCGGACATCTTTCTAACTTCATACGTCACCTCCACAAATCGGATAATGATATCTTTTATCAAAATCATGTGTGTTGGAAATCCATTCATCATCCTTCAAAATGCAATATCTTTCCGGCTGTCCCTGATTTCTTTGCCAGAGTTCATCAAAACACGGATATCCCAGGGTAATATCCAGATGATAATATCTTTGATTAACTAAAACAATCAGCCACGAATGAGGATGCTTTCCAAACAACTTTCCCTTTACAACGATGCTGTTTATTCCAAACAATCTCAAAACCAGCGCAGCAGCCTTGGATATTCCCATACAGACGCTTTTTTTCTCACAAAAAACCGAATAGATCGTCTGATCTTTATCACCGGTGTATTGATATTCCACATTCTGATATACCCAATTACAGACCTGAAGAACAAATTCTCTTACTCCATAAGCCTGATATCTGCCAACTGCCTCACAACATTTTTTTATTTGTTTCTGCATTTCGCTTTCAGCCAACAGCATCTGTCGATCATCAAACAGATAAACAATTCTTATTCGAAGCCGTGGCTGTGAGAAATTATTTTCTCTATAAATATAGAAATTCCCTTTCGTCCAGTAATAATCCGGATAATCCAGTAATACCAGCATCATGACATCCCCAATCTGTTCTCTGGTCAATGTCAGATCATAAAGAAAACACTCTACCGAACGGGATTCAACCGCATCTTTCAAAGTCCGATATATCTGTTGTTTTCTTTCTGACAGCTGTTGATAATAAAACTGCATTCTATATTCCTCTTGTAAAACTATAAAAAATTAAAGTGCTGAACTAAGTATAGCATCAGATTGTATTCTTTGACAATTCTATATTATTATTTTTGAGAAAGAATCCTGCACGGAGGGCTTTTTTTGTATCATAGAAAAATGCAAAGCACACTCCTGTGACACAAAAGAGGATGGTGCAAACACACCATCCTCTAAATAAAATCTTATCTATACGATATCCTTCATCAAGCTTTGCCAACAGAACCGAACAGTTCCATTTTTTCTTTAACAGTAGCTTTGATAGCTTCGAAGCCAGGAGCAAGAAGTTTACGCGGATCATAGCCTTTGCCCTGCTGATCTTTGCCTTCTTCGATGTATTTACGTGTTGCTGCTGCAAAAGATAACTGGCACTCAGTATTTACATTGATCTTGGATACACCAAGGTCGATTGCTTTTTTGATCATGTCAGCCGGGATTCCTGTGCCGCCGTGAAGTACTAATGGCATATCTCCTGTCAGCTGCTGAATAGCATCCAGAGTTTCAAAGCTTAATCCTGCCCAGTTAGCCGGATATTTGCCATGGATATTACCAATACCTGCTGCAAGGAAATCGATACCAAGGTCAGCGATCATTTTGCATTCATTCGGATCTGCACATTCGCCCATACCTACAACGCCGTCTTCTTCTCCGCCGATGGAACCAACTTCTGCTTCCAGAGACATTCCATGCTCTGCACAGATTTTCACCAGTTCTTTAGTTTTTGCAACGTTCTCTTCGATCGGATAATGAGAACCGTCGAACATAATGGATGAGAATCCTGCTTCTACGCATTTCAGACATCCTTCATAGCTGCCGTGGTCAAGATGAAGAGCTACCGGAACAGTAATGTTCTGCTCCTCGATCATTCCTTTTACCATTCCTACAACGGTTTTATAACCAGCCATATATTTGCCTGCGCCTTCAGATACACCAAGGATAACCGGAGAGTTCAGTTCCTGAGCGGTTAAAAGGATTGCCTTTGTCCATTCCAGGTTGTTAATGTTGAACTGTCCTACTGCATAATGACCAGCTTTTGCTTTTTTCAGCATTTCTGTTGCACTTACTAACATGATAAATTCCTCCTAACATTTCTTAAGATATCGTTCTTTCAATATCCAGATGTCTTATAGTGTACCAGATTTCCGCCAATTCGTCTACCACTTTGCCAAAAAAATGACAAATTTTATTCATTGTGAACAAACAGAGCTCCAAAAAGTAGGATATATTTCTTATGCCTGATTCCCTTCTTTATCTTTTCGGGGAAATATGATAAAATTCAACTGACCTTAATCATTCGAAATGACTGCATCGGCAGACATTTCCGTTCAAATAAAAATGACTTTTATACTTTTTCATTTATCAAAAGGAGTTTACAATGAATTGTAAAAAAGAAGATCTGCTGCTTTATGCGATCACAGACAGAAACTGGCTTCATGGAGAAACCCTCTATGAACAGGTAGAAAAGGCGCTCCGCGGAGGTGTGACTTTTCTTCAGCTTCGGGAAAAAAATATGGAACAGGAAGAATTTCTGCAGGAAGCACGGGAAATCCGGGAACTTTGCAGAAAATATCAGGTTCCTTTTCTAATCAATGATAATGTGGAAATTGCCGCTGCAGTCGATGCGGATGGTGTCCACGTAGGCCAGAGCGATATGGAAGCCGGAGAGGTCCGTGCGAAACTTGGGCCGGACAAAATCATCGGTGTCACCGCTAAAACCGTGGAGCAGGCGCTTCTTGCGCAGCAAAGAGGTGCCGATTACCTTGGTGTCGGCGCTGTATTTCATACCAATTCCAAATCAGACGCCAAAGAAATCACTCATGAAAGGCTGAGGGAAATCTGTCAGGCTGTCCGGATTCCGGTTGTCGCTATTGGCGGAATCACCCAGGATAATGCTGCAGAGCTTTCCGGCAGCGGCATCGACGGCATCGCCGTGATCAGTGCTATTTTTGCCCAGAAGGACATCGAAAAATCTGCCCGTACCCTCAAAAAACTGGCAGGACAGATTGTACGTTCCGTTCAATAAAAGGAGATTTCATTATGAAAACAGCATTAACCATCGCCGGCAGTGACTCCAGCGGAGGAGCCGGCATCCAGGCTGATTTAAAGACTATGCTTGCAAACGGAGTATATGGCATGAGCGCCATCACTGCTCTGACCGCCCAGAACACCACCGGGGTCACTGCTATTATGGAAGTAACACCGGAATTTCTGAAGGAAGAACTTGATAATATTTTTGCAGATATTTATCCGGATGCCGTAAAGATCGGTATGGTTTCTTCCGCAGCTCTGATTCAGACCATTGCCAACAGTCTCAGAGAATATCATGCAGCCAATATCGTTGTAGATCCGGTCATGGTTGCCACCAGCGGCGCACGGCTCATCAGCGAAGATGCCATAGCAGCGCTCACACAGGAACTGCTGCCTCTCGCTTCCGTAGTAACTCCCAATATTCCTGAGGCAGAGGTTCTTTCCGGGATTACAATAACGAATGATAAAGAAATGACCGAAGCAGCCAGAATCATCAGTGAAACCTATCACTGCGCCGTTCTCTGCAAAGGCGGACACAAGATCAATGACGCCAGCGACCTTCTTTACAAAGATGGCCAGGCACAATGGTTCCACGGAAAGCGAATCCCAAATCCCAACACACATGGAACCGGATGCACACTTTCCAGTGCCATTGCCTCCAATCTTGCGAAGGGATTTTCTCTGACGGATTCTGTCAGACGTGCCAAAGACTACATTTCCGGTGCGCTGGAAGCCATGCTGGATCTTGGCAAAGGAAGCGGTCCTATGAACCACGGTTTCCATTTGACCGGAGAATTCATACGCTCTGCTGAGGATTGTCAATAAATACGGATATTTCTGAACAAACGCTTCATTCCGTTGTACGGCAAAAGGGACTGCAAAATCACAGTCCCTTTATTTTTACTGTAGAGCGTGTTTGAAAATTGCTTTCCGACAGATGTGCGTCACAATTTGTGGGAAATTTGACTCAAATGAGGGAGGCATAGCGGGCTATGTTGACCGAATGCGAGGCAAATTCCCCGCAAAGTGGGGCGTGCAGATGTCGGGAATGAATTTTCAAACACGCTCTAGCACAAAAAAGACTTGCAAAAAACAAATTTACGTTTTTCACAAGTCTTTTTATTTTCTCAGTGGATGGAGAAGGATTCGAACCTTCGAAGGCGTTGCCAACAGATTTACAGTCTGCCCCCTTTGGCCACTCGGGAATCCATCCATGAACCGAGTATCATTATATAAGAATTTATGAGGAAATGCAAGAACTTTTTTAAGTAATTTTCTATATAGGCTTTTTGAATATAAGTTTTTTGATATATATTTTTTTACATAAACTTTTTTCTAAAGCGTGTTGGAAAATTGCCTTCCAGGTTACATGCATTTCCTTTTTATTTCTTCTTTTTCCACATACCTGTTTCGATTCAATCCTTATGATGCAGGATCGTCACACTGAACGCCGGCATTTTCAGACAGAGCACTCCTGCCCTGGCAGTAATCTCCTCTTTTTCGCTGGTATATCCGTCTTTATGCGTAAGCATGATTCTGGTCAGACAGGATTTCTCCAGCCTGCTGATTCCGGCTTTCCATACATCGATCAAAACTTCTCTTTCCTCTTCCTGATTGTTAACTGCAACAATAATCTGCTCATTATGAGAAAATCTTCCATAACAAAGTCCCTGATAAGCATTCCAGAGAAACTGCACAGATCCTGTCCGCAATACTCTGTATTTCTTATGAAGCGCAATGATTTCCTTATGGAATTCTATCAAGTCTTTATCTTCATGCCCCCATGGATAGGTTCTTCGGTTGTCCGGATCCGTAAATCCGCATACACCCGCTTCATCACCATAATAAACGGTAGGTGCACCCGGCCATGTCATCTGAATGGCAACCGCTTCTCTCATAATTGCCACATTGATTCCCTGAGACGCAGCTTCCGGACCGGCATAAGATACCCTTCCCACTCTCTGATTGGTTCTCGTAAGGAAACGGGAATGATCATGGTTGGATAATTCATTCATTGCCGTATCCAGTGCAGACATATGAAGAGAACGCATATGCGTTTTCATGGCACCGATGAACGCCTCACTGTTGCCGTACAGATCCCCTCGATATTCGTCGCTGTGTTTCTCCATACCCGTCAAAAACCAGGTCAGCGGTTCCATAAATGCATCATAATTCATGACCGTATCCCATTCATCACCCTGCAGCCATCCTTCCGGATTGCCGTAATGTTCTGCCAGAATAATCGCATTGGGATTGGCCTCCTTGACCACTCTGTGAAAATCTTTCCAGAACTGATGATTAAACTCATTACTGTGTCCCAGATCTGCTGCCACATCCAGTCGCCACCCATCCACATAATAGGGGGCAGAAACCCATTTGCGTCCTATCTCCAGAATCTTATCATACAGTTCCCTGGAATCCTCAAAATTCAGTTTCGGCAGCGTATCATGCGCCCACCATCCGTCATAGGAGGTATTATAAGGCCAGCGATTCTCGTCATTAAATTTGAAATAATGACGATAGGGACTGTCTGCAGAAACATACGCACCAGGCTGATATCCCGGCTGTCCCTCATAAATCTGCTCTCTGTCCATCCATTTATTAAAAGAACCGCAGTGATTGAATACACCGTCCAGAATAATCTTCATGCCTCTCTTATGAATCTCTTCGGTAAGTCTGGCAAATAACGCATTGCTGGCTTCCAGGTTCTCAGGATCTGTCACGCGTTCAATATATTTGCGCGCATGGGCATTATTCCGGTCACCGGGTGCAAGAAGCCCGTCACAGTCTTTCACGATTTTCCCATAATGCGGATCTACATACTCATAATCCTGGCAGTCATATTTGTGATTACTCGGCGAAACAAAAATAGGATTCAGATAAATCACTTCAATCCCCAGTTCCTGCAGATAATCCAGTTTATCCATGATTCCCTGCAGATCACCACCGTAAAATTCCCGGACTCCCATCACTTCAGGTGTTTTATCCCAGTTATCTACTCTGGTGCTTACATCGCCAATATAAAAATACTCTCCGGTCTCTACGTCGTTCGACGGATCTCCGTTATAAAAACGATCTACGTAAATCTGGTACATGACCGCACCTTTGGCCCAGTCCGGTGTACTGTAACCGGGATAGATCTCAAAATCAAAATGTTCCTGAACTTCCGTGCTTACCCCATGGCAATTATAATAACAGGTCACCCATCCGTACTTAATTTCAAAATGGTATCGGAATACCTCCTGAGGCATTACAATCTTGGCAGCATAATAATCAAAACCATTCATGGTCTTGTAAATTCTCATTTTCTGTTTTTTGTCACCATAGACCAGATACACAGCATCCACATTATTTCTCTGGGTTCTGAAACGAATGATCACCACTTCACCTGCTCTTGGTTCTGACGGACTTCTGTAATACTCCGTTCCGTCACTGAACAATGCATCTTTATTCATCACAGGACGCATATTCAGAATATACTGCATTTTTTTATTATTATCTATTCTTTCCAGTTCCATATTCTTTCCCCTTTTGGTACATCATGTTACTGTTCTCTTTGTACTCAGTAGCGTTATGTATTATTCTATCTTATTTCGATCAAAGTTACAACGAAATGATTGATAGTGCAAATTTCGCAGCTTATAATGACAATTTTTTTACATTTTTCCGTTCTTCTGCAAAGTAAAAAAGACAGCGGGATAAGCTGTCTTTTTTGGAGAAGGTATTTCTTCTTATGGGGTGTAGCAAAAACTATATAATGTATTGGGGGGTTTTTACGATATATATAATAGCATGGGGCAAGTAAAAAGTGTGCACAAACTTCACAAATTTGAGCACACTTTTTTGTATAATTTATATGGTCACTTTTTCTGTTTCTGTCGTTTTTGTTGTAAAAAGTGCTTCAAATTCGTCTCTGTGCACTTTTTCCTTTTCCAGCAGGAGCGCTGCACATTTGTGAAGTACATCTTCGTGTTCCAGAATAATCCTCCTTGCGCGCTCATGACATTCCTCAATGATATGATGAATCTCACGGTCAATTTCCTTGGCCACTTCTTCACTGTAACCTCTGGTATGAGCCAGATCTCTTCCGATAAAGACCTCATCATCTTCATCTCCATAAGAAATCAGACCGATATTCTCCGACATGCCGTATTTCATCACCATGGAACGGGCTGTGGAAGTAGCGCGTTTAATATCATTGGATGCTCCGGTGGTAATATCTTTGAAAATAATTTCTTCTGCCACACGGCCTCCCAGAAGGGTTGTAATATCCTGAAGCATTTTTCCCTTTGTATTAAACATCTCATCTTTTTCCGGAAGAGGCATCGTATATCCGGCTGCTCCCATTCCTGTCGGAATAATGGAAATGGTATATACCGGTTCCATATCCGGCAGTACATGAAACAGAATGGCATGTCCAGCCTCATGATAAGCAGTGATCTTCTTCTCTTTTTCAGAGATCACCTTACTCTTCTTCTCTGCACCGATTCCAACCTTCACAAAGGCATTCTTGATATCCTGCTGTACAATGTATGCGCGGTTTTCCTTCGCTGCATAAATGGCAGCCTCATTCAGAAGATTCTCAAGATCCGCACCTGTAAAACCGGCGGTAGTCTGCGCAATCTGCTGCAGGTCTACATCTTCCCCGAGCGGTTTGCCGGAAGCATGTACACGAAGAATTTCCTCGCGTCCTTTTACATCCGGTCTTCCTACGGCAACCTTACGGTCGAAACGTCCTGGACGAAGAATTGCAGGATCCAGAATGTCCACACGGTTTGTTGCAGCCATTACAATAATTCCTTCATTCACGCCAAAGCCGTCCATCTCTACCAGCAGCTGATTCAAAGTCTGCTCGCGTTCGTCATGGCCACCGCCCATACCGGTTCCACGCTGCCTTGCCACAGCATCGATCTCATCAATAAAAATGATACACGGTGCATGTTTCTTGCCTTCCTCGAACAGGTCACGGACACGGGATGCACCTACACCTACAAACATCTCCACAAAATCGGAACCTGAAATGGAAAAGAACGGAACTCCGGCTTCTCCTGCCACTGCCTTGGCCAACAGAGTTTTACCGGTTCCGGGAGGGCCCACAAGAAGAACTCCTTTGGGAATCCTTGCACCTACACCGGTATATTTCTGGGGAGACTTCAGAAAGTCCACCACTTCCTCCAGATCCTCTTTTTCTTCCTGAAGACCGGCAACATTGCGAAATGTCACCTTCTTCTCATCCGGAAGCGTCATCCTCGCACGGCTTTTGCCAAAGTTCATCATCTTGGCATTGCCGCCTCCTCCGGACATCTGCCTGTTCATCATTGCTACAAGGAACAGGGTCAGCCCGCAGGCAAGAAGGATCGGAAGCAGAGTGGTAAGGAATACATTTTCCTGCGGAACATCATCTACCTGCGTGGTGATTCCGTTATCTCTCAGAAGCTTCTCCACTTCCGTTACGTCGGTTGCATACAGTTTCTTTCTTCCCACACCCTGAATGTCCACCACAACAGCTCCTGTGGGAACTTCCCGATTGGGATAAATTTCCGCAGACAATACCTGATCATCTGCGACAGCCTGCTCCAGTGCATCCAGTGTATAATCACTCTGTCCATTCACCTGATTGCTCAGATACATATATCCTGCGATCATCATGAGGAACAGCACCAGATACAGGCCAATTCTGCCTGACTGCTTATTCACAAAAATAAATCTCCTTTCTGTCCGTATACGGGGAGAAATCAGTCCTCTCCGACTTCCACGACCCCGATAAACGGAAGATTTCTGTATTTCTGGGCATAGTCCAGACCATAACCCACTACAAATTCATCCGGAATATTGAAGCAGCAGTAGTCTACTTTTACATCTCTGACTCTGCGCTCCGGTTTGTCCAGAAGCGTACACAGGTGAATGCTGTTGGGATTGCGTCCCTTCAGTACTTCGATCAGATAACTCAAAGTTCTTCCGGAATCAATGATATCTTCCACGATCAGCACATCCTTGCCAACCAGCGGCTGATCCAGATCCTTCACGATCTTAACAACTCCACTGGATTTTGTGTCATCTCCATAGCTGGATACAGACATGAAATCCAGGGACACCGGAACAGTAATTCTCTTGGCAAGTTCACAGGTAAAGAACACTCCACCCTTTAATACACAAATCATATGAACTTCCTTGCCTGCATAATCTTTGCTGATTTTTGCAGCAATCTGTCTGATTTTTGCATCAACTTCTTCTTCACTGATTAAAACCCTGATTTTCTCACTCATCCTGATATCCTCCTTGGTATCTTACTTCCAGCACCCGTTCCGTTTCCGGGGTGATTTTATATTTTTCACTGATCCGTCCGCCTGCGATCCACAGTACATCCGTTCCGCAAACAAGAAGTGGAATCCTTTCACGCTGACTGGCAGGTATTTTATCATCGATCATGCAGCGTGTGATTTTTTTACGGCTGCCCTCACTGCTGATGACCAGGGAATCCCCTGATCTCCGGGTACGCACAGACAGATTCTTTTTTATTTTATCATAATCCATCCATTTCGTATACTTTTTTTCTGAAATCTTCTGCCCAAAATAGGAAAATATTTCTGTGGAAAAATCGCCAAGCGGACAATGAAGGACTCCCGGAACAGGCAGCGCCCATTCCTTCTCTGACAGATTTTCCATCTCCCTTTCCTCCATACAGATCCGAATCCCGGAATATTCTTTTCTGGCACAGATTCCTCCGGGAAGAGAAACCTTTTTTCCCGTCTGTTTTTCTCTCAGATTCAGAATCTGCCTGACATGTATGGCTCCGATATCTTTTCTTCCTGCAGGAAAACTCCCTAATGCCTCCAGTACTGCATAGCTTTGAAGAATCGGTTCTTTCCGGAAAAACTCTTCCGTCAGAAGATATCCCCCCTGCTCCCGTTCACATTGCGAAAGAAGTTCCTTCCCGCATTTCGTCAGATAATCCTCGGCCTGACAGAGAAGTCCTGACATTTCCGCCATGTGACTGACTGCTTCCCTATTGATTTCCTCTTCGATCAGAGGCAGAAGATGATGACGTATGCGGTTTCTTGTATAGGAATCTTCCAGATTGCTGCTGTCTGTCACATATGGAATCCTGTTCTCTTCTAAATAATGGTCAATTTCTGATCTTTTTAAACACAAAACCGGGCGGATACAATTTCCGTTCACCGGACGGATGCCTCCAAGCCCGCGAATTCCGGTTCCTCTTGCCATATTATGAAGCATGGTTTCCGCAAGATCATTCTGATTATGCGCCAAAGCGATCCGGACTCTCCTGCCGTCATCCACGGATTTTGCCGCATCCTCAAAAGCCCTGCGCCGGACAATTCTCCCCATTTCCTCATGCCCCATTTTTGCCTCCCTGGCAAGCTCCGGGACATCATAATGATATACATGGCAGCAAATCCCATGTTCCCCGCAGAATTCCTGTACCAATGCCTGATCCCCGTCTGCCTCCGTTCCCCGGATACCATGGTGTACATGAACAACTTCCAACAGAAAATTCTGTTCTTCGACATACTGCATCAGTACGCTCAGCATCGCCATGGAATCACCGCCTCCGGATACCCCGGCAAGTACCCGGTCTCCCGGCCGGATCATCTCATTCTCTTCCATAAAAGTTCTGACTTTTGTATACATAACCACTCTGTCCTGCACTTTTCCTTATTTCTTCCACATACCTGCCACAAGGACAGTCATATCGTCCCTGGCACGATAATCACTGTATCCCAGTACCCGTTCCAGAATACCGCGGCTGATTTCCTTCGGAGTCTCCTCCTGCACATCCATAATGATTTCCTTCATGGTTTCCTCCTCCCGATCCATAGGGAGTGCATCCAGCACACCATCCGTCATCATGATCAGATAATCTCCATGATAAAGCTTGCGGGATGCTGTTTCAAAATCGATCTGCTGTACCAGACCTGCTGCCAGGCTTTCTGAAGAAATTGCCTCTACCCAGTGATCCCGTTTAATAAAAGTAGAAGCTGCACCGGCTTTCAGAAAGCTGCAGATTCCTGTATAAAGATCTACTGCACAAATGTCTACCGTGGAAAACATTCCCTCTCTTCCATTCAGCACCAGAGCAGAATTCACCATTCTGGCAGCAGTCTCCTGGGAAAATCCGGATTCGAGAAACTGCTCCAGAAGCTCCACCACGATTTCACTTTCTTTGCAGGCTTCCATCCCCGATCCCATCCCGTCTGACAGGCACATGACAAATTTCCCGCCTTCTTCCCGGTGAAAAATATAATTGTCACCGGAAACCTTCTCTTCTTCTCTCGTCAGCCGCGCTGCACCGTAAAGCATCTGATAACTAACATCTTCCACAAAATGTACCGTATGATATTCTCCATTTACAATACAACGGCTCCCCTCCGACGGAACCATGCTGCAGCCGCAGATTTCTGACAATATCTGCGCCACCTCGCTCATGGAAATGCACTGCCCGCTCCTGGCACGCATGGTGAGAAAAATCTGTCTCCGTCCCTCTACTTTGTCCATGGCCCAGGCTTCTTTCAGAATAATATGCCGTTTTCTCAAATCTTTCCGGAGATTTTCCCGAAACTCAGGAGAAGCTCTGGAGATATCGTACAAATCCTCCGCAACTGTTTCCATGATCCTCGAAATCTCCGTAAGCTGCTGTGCCACCGCAAGACGGCTCTCAATCATGCGGTTATCCCAGAACAGGTTCTGTTTCTCTCTGCGAAAGCTCTCCGTCACATGCTCCAGATACTGACCGGCACGTCCGCAGATACTCATCCATTCTGTCCGCATCCGTCGGATATTTTCTTCTTTTCCCTCTTCCAGAGCGCGCACTGCCGCTTCGGTTCCCTGTCGCATCGTCTTTTCATGCTCACCCCAGCAGAGATCCCGCTGATAACAGCTGCTGCAGACCTGTTCTCTGGCATCCGTCAGAATCTGTTCCACCTGTCCGCTGCTGAGATAATCCTTTCGATAAGGCATTCCATAAAAAGTATCCGCCAGTTTCTGAAAAGATGCCGCATAGCGCTGAACCTTTTCTTTCTGAGGATGCTTCTCACAAAACGATACCGATTCCTCGGTTCTGCCCTTCTTTCCTGCCAAAATAGTTTTTGCCATGTCCCGTATGATCAGCGTTACACTGATCACGAGCATGGCAATCATCCATTCCTGCATATTCTCCCCTCCCCTTAATATCCTCACTAAGTGATTATTATAGGGGATCTGTTCTGAAATATCTGTCAAACATCGGCGAACCGGTCAGAAAATATTTCGTCTCAATTCTCGTTTATTCTTGTTTTTCTGTTATTTCTTCTCTTCAAATACGATTTCGTTGTCTTTCACAAGACCGAGCCTGTTTCTGGCTACTTCCTCCACATACTCATCGGTCTGCATGTATTCCTTCTTATCTTCTATCTCTTCTGTTCTGAGTTTTTCCTCTTCAATCGAATCCTCCAGTGCTGCTACTCTCTCCTCATAATAAGCCAGTCTGGTTGCCAGATTACGGCTCTGATTCACAGTAACACAGAGAACCACCACTGCCACACAGCCGATTGCAGCCATACCGAGGTGATTATTCGATATTCTTTTTCCGCTTTCTTTTTTTGATCCTTTCAACCCGCCTGCTCCTCTTCAACCGCAGAAAACACGTTTTTTTATTCCGGTCTGCGGAATCCGCAAACTTACACAAAATAATTCTACATCTTTTGACGAGAAATAGCAACCTGTCTGTTGAAAATTTTGCAAAAATTACTGGAATTCGGAAAATTAATGCCAGAAATTTAATAAAAAACGGACTGAACGTTCGTCCGCAGAGTATCGCACCCAGAATCATCCCTGCAAAGAGAAAGCTTCTCATAATTCCCTGATTTGTTCTGTACAGAGCAGAAAATACAACCAGCGCTGCCGCCAGCCAATACAGAAGATCTTCACAGGCTTCCGCCAGAGTTCCATGGGGAATCACGCTGCGCAATGCTGCAAGCACATCATAGGCAAGAATCAGAAGTACTCCAAGACAGATGGACTGAAGAAACAGCTGCACTTCAAAATGCATATAGCTGCTCATAAATCAGCGGAACATTCGTTTCCAGAGAGATTCTTCTTTTTTGTCCGGTCCTCTGGTCGTATAGGCAAGACTATCCACCTTTCCCTCCAGTTCCAGTTCCCCTTTTTCCACATTTAAAGAAGTAATGTGGAGATTTTCTCCTTTGATCAGCATTCTTCCCGCTTCTGTCTGCACCTGAATCTTCTCTCCGTCAAAATCATCCACATCGAGAACTCCTGTGATCATTCCCCGTGTCCGGCCATCCAGTATCAGCTTGTGGGATAAAACTGCCTTTTTTTCCTCCAAAGCAAACCTCCCGGGAATTCTTCCACTGTTAGTTTATGTGGCGCGGGCTGCAAATAGAATCAGAGATAGTCCCGGACAAATGATACACCGCAGCATTCTTTCTCAAAAGCAGACATTACAGATAGCGGTACATGCTTTCCACATCTTCTTTTTTGACCGTTTCCTTTACATCCAGAACTTCCACTTTCACATTTCTGCTTCCGAACTGAATCTCAATCGTGTCTCCGGTCTTCACCTGAGCAGAGGCTTTGGCCGGTTTGTCATTGATCAGTACACGTCCGGCATCGCATGCTTCATTAGCAACCGTACGGCGTTTGATCAGTCTGGATACTTTCAGATATTTATCAAGTCGCATCTTTTTTCCTCCATATGAAAAGGGGGAACTCTTCGTTCCCCCTGGTCAAGTTCTTTATTATTGCTCATTCACCAAATCTTTTAAAGCTTTACCAGCTTTAAATTTCGGAGCTCTGGAAGCTTTGATTTCCATGGTAGCACCAGTCTGAGGATTTCTCCCTTCTCTTGCAGCTCTTTCGGATACTTCAAAAGTACCAAAACCAACTAACTGAATTTTTCCACCTTTTTTCAGTTCATCAGATACAACATCGATGAAAGATTTTAATACTGCTTCTACATCTTTCTTCGCTAAGTTTGTCTCTTTCGCCATTGCTGCTACTAATTCTGTTTTATTCATGGTGTTTCCTCCTCTAGATAATCTCTTTCTTAATATTCTGATTAACCGCACTCCGCCCATTTGGCGACAGCGCTCTGTTTACTATATATATACCTTTTAATACAACTTGTCAAGGTTTTTCAATGAGATAGCCGTTTTTTGTGGTGGTTACGCCAGGTCTGACGGCTTATTCCCAGAGGATATGCGAAGCTCTTTTTCACGCTTCTTCAATTCGTCCCATGATAACTGTGCAGCTTCCTGATCTTCCGGTGAAAAAATTTTCGGATGCCGGTATTTCATCTTGGCTGATATACCGGTGATCACATCATCCAGGGTAAAGAGTCCTTCCTCCTCTGCGATCCTGCTCTCCAGCACGATCAGCATCAGAAGATCTCCCAGTTCCTCACACAAATTGGTGCTGTCCCCGCTTCCGGTAAAAATATCGATTCCTTCCAGAACCTCTTCCGTCTCATCCTGGAAATAGGTCTTCAGGCTTTCGTGTGTCTGGACACTGTCCCATGGACATTTTTCCCGTATCTCACGGATCACATCCAAAAACTCCTCATAGATTTTCATGCTTTTTTCATTCATGATCTACATCATGGAATTAACCATATCCAGAACAGCTTTGCCCATGATATCGGATTTTTCATCTGCATCTTCCAGAGAAGTTCCCTTCACGCCATAGTAGAATTTTACCTTCGGCTCTGTACCGGAAGGTCTTACGCAAAGCCATACATCATCTGTCAGGTCATAGTAAAGAACATTGGAATTCGGAAGACCGGTCGGTTTTACTTCTCCTGTTGCGATATCGGTAATGGTATCTTTCTTGTAGTCTCTTGCGGAGATTACTTTGTGTCCTGCAATCTCTACAGGTGGTTTCTCACGGAGAGTATTCATGATTTCCTGAATTTTCTGAAGTCCTTCGATTCCCTTCAGGCTGACAGACTGGATCGCATCTTTGTAATAACCGTACTCTTCGTACATTTCGATCATAGCATCCCAGAGAGTCTTGCCCTGTGTCTTATAATAAGCAGCTGCTTCGCAAAGTGCCATTGTAGCAACAATCGCATCTTTGTCTCTTGCATGAGTTCCGATCAGGCAGCCGTAGCTCTCTTCAAATCCGAACAGGTAAGTTCCCTTTCCACTGGTCTCAAATCCAAGGATCTGCTGTCCGATAAATTTGAATCCTGTCAGAACCTCGATCAGTTTTACCCCGTATCCTTTGGCAATGGCATCTGCCAGGTTGCTGGTAACGATTGTCTTGATCAGAGCGCCGTCTTCCGGAAGGCTTCCGTTAACAGCCTTTCTCTGGCCGATTTCATAATTTGCAAGGAGACATCCGGACATATTTCCGGTAAGATCATGGTATTCTCCGTTTTTATCTTTTACACGGACACCAAGACGGTCTGCGTCAGGGTCTGTAGCAAGAACCAGGTCTGCATCGATTTCTTTTGCAAGCTTCAGTCCAAGCTCAAATGCTTCTGCTGCTTCCGGGTTCGGATAGCTGACTGTCGGGAAATCACCGTCCGGCAGTTCCTGTTCCGGTACTACATATACGTTCTCAAAACCAAGTTCTTTCAGAACTCTTCTTGCAGGAATATTTCCGGTTCCATGAAGAGGTGTGTAAACGATCTTCAGGTTCTTGCCTTCTGCCTGAATTGCATCCATATGGATGACCTGTTTCTTCAGTTCTGCCATGTAAGCATCATCAATGTCTGCTCCGATCACTTCAAAAAGACCAGCTGCCTCTGCTGCTGCCTTGTCCATGGTCTTAACAGTATTCCAGTCGGAAATCGCCTTTACCTCAGCCATGATACCGGTGTCATGAGGCGGTGTGATCTGTGCGCCATCTTCCCAGTATACTTTGTATCCATTATATTCCGGCGGATTGTGGCTTGCAGTGATATTGATACCTGCCACACAGCCGAGTTTTCGTACAGCAAAGGAAAGTTCCGGTGTCGGTCTCAAAGATTCAAAAATGAATGCCTTGATGCCGTTTGCTGCCAGACAGAGAGCAGCTTCCTGAGCAAATTCCGGAGACATATGACGGGAATCATATGCGATTGCTACACCCTGAGACTGTTTTCCGACTTTTGCAATATAATTGGCAAGTCCCTGTGTGGCACGTCTTACTACATAAATATTCATACGATTGATTCCGGCACCGATAATTCCGCGAAGACCTGCAGTTCCAAACTCCAGATCCATATAAAAGCGTTCCTTGATCTCATTCTCATCTGCTTCAATTGCTTTTAATTCTGCTTTTGTCTCTTCATCGAAGTATGGGTTCTCCAGCCATTCGGCATATACCTCTTTGTATTCCATACTTTTGTACCTCCCTTAACTCTTTTATAATCTCCGGTGACCCTAGAGCAATCTTTCCAATCTTCTCTGTCACCCATGATTGTTAATTATACTATACTTTTCGTGAAAAATAAAGAGTAATCCGTCATTTTGCACAGAGTGTGTTTGAAAATTGCTCCAGGAAATGAATTTCAAACATGCTCTATCCTCAATAGGGATATTTTTCAAAACAAGTTTCTGTAAATGTTTCCCACTGGTCTTTCTGTTTCATGAGAATCCGCAGCTTTTCCACATTTTTTTCGGATATCCATGCTTTGTTATGAGAATAATAGTAATTAGCAAGCTTCCAGTATTTTTCCGGGTAAGTAAAACGGACCCTGAGATTTTCCCATTCTTCCGGTGTAATTCGCTTTTCACGATGATAGGCAAGCAGCATCTCTCTGGCAAGCGAAATATCCCATCCGTATTTTTCCATAATTTTACGCATGAAGCGATACAGATCTGCCATCTGGACATCGAATCCCCAATGGCTGAAATTCGTCACCGCAATACCGTCCCGCAGCATCAGAACATTGTGCTGGTTATACTCTCCATGACACACCTTTCCCTCTTCCACAGACTCTCTGCGCAATCGATCGTAAGAGGAAGATCTCAGCATTTCCAGCGCTTTTTCCCCTTTCTGCAGAAATCCCTCCACACTGGAAAGATAATCTTTTTCAAAAGTATTGGAAGCCCCTTTTCTGCGGATGAATTTGCGTATTTTGCGCAGTTCCTGATTATGACGGACATACTCCTCTTCCAGTGATTTCTCCATATATTCCGGTATCAGTGGAAGTTTCATGTTTTTATGTAAACCGGCAAGAGTTTTCATGCTTCTGAAAATATCCTCTCTGGATTTGGTATCACACTCTCTTCCCTCGTACCAGCGCGCAAGCGTATACGGAATATCATCTTTATCCCGGCTGATCAGTTCTCCCTCTCTGTTCGGCACAAAGCTGTCCACTTTTCTTCCGCACGCTTCCAGAGAAAGAAGCAGCTCCTGCTGATGTTTCAGTTTCTTTTCCGAACCACGGAATTCTTTCAGGATAAACAGTCCCTGTTCTGTCCGGCATAAAAGCGCGCCCCTTACCCGGGATGTGGAAACCACTGTCAGTTCATATTGCTCCAGAGTGCTGAGTCCGTAATCATACAATAGAAAAATCCCCCTCCAGGTTTTTGTACCTTCTATCTTATGAGAGGGGGACAGGGGATATGCGAACGGGAAAACAGGAAATTATTTCCTGTTTTCCCGCAGCTTCGCCAACAGATTTTCTTTTTGATTTTCCCTGGGATCTTCCAGCACAATTTCCAGAAAATACTGGAGGATCTCACCAATTTCTCTGCCGGGGGCAATCCCCTCGGCAATCAGATCTTTTCCGGTAACAGCCAGAGTTTTCAGAGAAACGCACTGTTTTTCCTCACAAATCCGTTCCCAGCAAAGGCATACGCCTTCCAGGCGGCTGAGTTTCTCTTCTCTTCTGTAATCACTCTGGGCCAGCGTATCCGCTCTCTGGACTTCCAGATAAAGCGGAAAAAGATCTTCTCCTATTTTATTAACTGCACGCCGTACTGCCTTCATCTCCGGCGCCGGACGGTAATCATGCCATTTCACCAGACGGCAGACCTTTGAAATCGTGTCATTGTCCAGTTTCAGGCGGCGCAGAATCCCATGTGCCATTTTTTCACTCTCGGGACCATGCATTTTGAAATGATCGCGTCCATTTTCATCGGTCGTCTTCACAACAGGCTTCCCAATATCATGAAGCAGCATCGTCAGACGCAGAACCTTGTCTGCACGGACATACAAAAGACTGTGCAGAATGTGTTCGCCCACTGTATAACAGTGATGCGGAGTACGCTGTTCTGTTGTCATGCACACATCCCATTCCGGCAGAAATTCCTTCGTGATTCCGGCCTCATACGCAGTACGGAGTTCATCCGGATGCGGCGATATCAGAAGCTTCAGAAGCTCCACCTGAATCCGCTCCGCACTGACGTGACGAAGATTCGGTGCCAGAACTCCCAGGGCTTTTCGGGTATTTTCCTCAATCTGAAATCCCAGCTGAGCAGAAAACCGCACTGCTCTCATAATACGAAGCGCATCTTCGCTGAAGCGTTCCAGCGGTTCTCCCACACAGCGGATGCATCTATTTTTCAGATCCTCCAGACCGCCGAAAAGATCCACGATTCCGGTGGATGGATGATAGGCCATGGCATTGATGGTAAAATCCCGCCGTTTCAGATCTTCCTTGAGGCTTGCGGTAAATATCACTTCTTTCGGGTGACGTCCATCTTCATATTCTCCGTCCACCCGGTAAGTGGTCACTTCAAATCCTTCTTTTTCCATCATGACTGTCACTGTACCATGTGTCAGTCCCGTATCTACCGTACGCCGAAACAGAGCCTTCACCTGCTCCGGTGTGGCAGATGTGGTAATATCCCAGTCATCCGGAATCCGTCCAAGGAGGGAATCCCGGACGCATCCGCCCACCGCATAGGCTTCGAAGCCCGCATCTTCCAGTGTGTGTAAAATCATTGCTACTTTTGACGGAATTTCTATCTTCATGTCTCTTCCTTCTTAGTACGCTCTTCCCCAGTAAACCATCTTCTTTGCAGGTTTGCCGCAGCATACACAGACATCGCTCAGCTGTTCCTGTTCAAAAGGAATACAGCGGGAAGTAGCCTGAACATCTTCTTTGATCTTATCTTCACATTCCTGACAGCCGCACCACATGGCTTTTACAAAGCCCGGTTTGTTATTGATGGTGTCCTTGAATGTTTCATAATCAGTTGCTGTATACGTATGCGCATCACGGTGAGTACGGGCACGCTCCAGCATATCATGCTGCATGGTATCCAGTACTTCCTGTACTTTCTGCGCAAGCTCTTCAAATTTCACTACATATTTCTCACGGGTATCTCTGCGGCAGATGACAGCCTGTCCGTTTTCGATATCCTTCGGACCGCATTCGATACGAACCGGAATACCGCGCATTTCCTGCTCTGCAAATTTGAATCCCGGGCTCTTATCCGTGTCATCAACTTTCACACGAATACCTGCTTCTTTCAGTGTTGCAAACAGTTCATCCGCTTTTTCCAGAACGCCTTCCTTACGCTGCTGGATCGGAATGATCACAGCCTGCACAGGAGCGATTCTCGGCGGAAGTACCAGACCGCTGTTGTCGCCGTGAACCATGATGATCGCACCGATCATACGGGTCGTCATACCCCAGGAAGTCTGATGTACATACTGAAGTTTATTTTCTTTATCTGTATACTGAATGCCGAATGCTCTGGCAAATCCGTCTCCAAAGTTATGGCTGGTACCGGACTGAAGTGCTTTGCCGTCATGCATCAGAGACTCGATCGTATAGGTTGCCTCTGCTCCTGCAAATTTTTCCTTGTCGGTTTTTCTTCCCTTTACAACCGGAATTGCCAGCACCTCTTCGCAAAAATCCGCATAAACGTTCAGCATCTGAATCGTTCTCTCTTCTGCCTCCTCTGCAGTTGCATGTGCTGTATGGCCTTCCTGCCACAGGAACTCACGGGAACGAAGGAACGGACGGGTAGTCTTTTCCCAGCGGACAACAGAACACCACTGATTGTATACCTTCGGAAGATCTCTGTGAGAATGGATTTCCTTCTGATAAAAATCGCAGAACAGTGTCTCGGAAGTCGGACGTACACAGAGACGTTCCTGAAGCGGATCAAGCCCACCGTGTGTTACCCATGCTACTTCCGGAGCAAATCCCTCTACATGGTCTTTTTCTTTTTCCAGAAGGGATTCCGGAATGAACATTGGCATGTAAACGTTCTCCACTCCTGTTTCTTTGAATCTGCGGTCAAGCTCTTTCTGAATGTTTTCCCAGATTGCATATCCTGCCGGTTTGATGACCATGCAGCCTTTCACGCTGGTATAATCGCAGAGTTCTGCTTTTTTTACCACGTCTGTATACCACTGGGCGAAGTCTTCCTCCATAGAAGTAATGGCTTCTACTAATTTCTTTTCTTTTGCCATGATTTTGTTCTCTCCTTTTATAATATAAAAAAAGAAGCCTCTCAATCCCTCGCTAGGGACCGAAATGCTTCGGCGGTACCACCCTGATTAGCACCGGAATATTTTCCGATACTCTCTCTTCTTCCGTTAACGCAGGAACGACGCCGTACTTCAATTGTACGGGGCTCCGAGGCCGGTTCCATGATTCACGCACAAAATCCTCTCACCATATGGATTTCTCTCTGAGATTGCTCCTCATGTACTATTCTCTTCATTGCCGTAATCATTTATCCAGAATTCATTCTATGCGAAATACGCGTTTGTGTCAAGAGTCTTTTGAGGAGTGCCTGCAAAAGCCTTTTACGGAGCATCTGTGCCAGGGTTCCTTTTTCGGAGCACATGCAAGAGAATACCCGCGTTAACGGATATTCTCTTACTCCCTTTCTCCTGTCGTACACCGGCTCTCTTCCCGGCCGACGGTCATACGGAAAATGAAATTTCTCTTCCCGTCCGGTTATATTTATAATACCGCACTCCCGCTGCGTCCAGCATTCTTTTGGACGCGATCACCGATGGGGTATCTGCATATTTATCACAGTCATAAACAATGGTCTTAATCCCTGACTGAATGATTGCTTTTGCACACTCATTGCAGGGGAACAGGGAAACGTACAGCTTCGCCCCTTCCAGACTGCCGCCGCGGTAATTAAGGATTGCATTCAGTTCACTGTGTGTCACATACAGATACTTGGTATCCAGCGCATCGCCTTCTCTTCCCCACGGAAATTCATCATCCGAACATCCAATAGGGAAACCGTTATATCCCATGGAAAGGATCTTATTATCCGGACTCACAATACATGCACCCACCTGAGAATTCGGGTCTTTGGAACGCATTCCGGAAAGAATGGCAACCCCCATAAAATACTCATCCCAGGAAATATGATCCATTCGCTTATCGTTTTTTTCCATAGTGCCCCATATCCTCCGCTTCTCTTACTCTTCTGTCTCCATCTGAGCAATTCTGTTCATATGTCGTTCAGCTCCGGAGAATGGAGTATTCAGAAATGTATCAACAATCTTTACAGCGAGTCCCGTTCCTACTACTCTGCCGCCAAGAGCCAGTACATTGGCATCGTTGTGAAGCCTTGTTGCTTCTGCACAGAAACAGTCTGTACACAGAGCTGCCCGAATGCCTTTAAATTTATTTGCTGTAATGGAAATTCCGATTCCTGTTCCGCAGATCAGAATTCCTTTTTCACATTCGCCGCTCAAAATAGATTTTGCAACTTTTTTTGCGTAAACCGGATAATCCACTGCATCCGTACTGTCACATCCGAAATCTTTATACTCAAGACCTTTTTCATCTAAATATTTCTTAATCTCCAACTTTAATTCATAACCGCCATGATCACATCCAAGAGCTATCATTTTTTATTCCTCCTACTATTCTTTCTTTATAAAATTATTATAACAGGTAAACCATAAACTTCAACCATTTCTCAACTCTCTGAAACGGAAATAATCTTATGACCTGCTGCTTTCAGCAGACGGTTCATGATTGCCTGTCCGATTCTCGGTGTAAAAAAAGCTTCTGAATAAATGGCATCTACCTGACAATGATCAAATTCCCGCAGGACTTCAAAGAGATGGTGCCCGATGGAATCCTCATCCTCACGGCTTCCGATGCTTTTCACAATTCCCAGCGGATACTTCTCCCTGGTTTCATCTGTGGCAATGATTCCCACCTGTGTTCCTCTGTCAACTGCCTCGGCCGCAAATGTATTGATCGCACGAATCACCGCATCCATCTCACCTTCCACAATGGTAAGGTCTGCTTTTGGTGCATAATGACGGTATTTCATTCCGGGAGCCTTCGGCTTCACATTGCTGTCTGTGATCAGAAGGCCTCTGTCCATCTGAACTTCTCCCAGAACCTCCTTTATCATATCCAGCGAAATATACCCCGGTCTCAGAACTACCGGAATCTCTTCCGTAAAATCTACGATCGTAGACTCCAGCCCGATTCCCACCTGGCCGCCATCAATGATCATATCAATTTCATCTCCAAGATCTTCGATCACATGCTCTGCCATTGTCGGGCTAGGGCGTCCTGACGTATTCGCACTCGGTGCTGCCACAAAGCCGCCGGCTGCCCGGATCAGTTCCTGGGCAATCCTGTCACTGGGGAAACGCACCGCCACACTGTCCAGTCCTCCGGTCGTCTCTTTCGGCACGACCGCCGCTCTGGGCAGAATCATCGTCAGCGGTCCCGGCCAGTATTTCTGTGCCAGAAGCTTCGCCTTTTCCGGAATTTCCGCCGCTATTTCCGATAACTTTCCCATTTCTGCGATATGCACGATCAGAGGATTATCAGACGGCCTTCCCTTGGCCGCATAGATTTTCATCGAGGCCTCCGGATCCAGTGCATTGCCGCCAAGTCCATATACGGTCTCTGTCGGAAAAGCAACCAGTCCTCCTTCTTTTAAAATCGTACCGGCTTTTCGTATTGCCTCTATATTTAAATTGTCTGCCGACATTTTTACAATCTCTGCCCTCATTTGTCTGCGCGTCCTTTCCTTTTCCTGCAGTGTAAACAGGAAACCAGCTGTATCAATAAATCTCTTTGCTGGTAGTTCCCATTTTCCTGCACAGATTGCTGTTTTTTATAATAACACAAAACTTTCCCAATTGGAAGACTCAGCAAAGTCCACGAAACTATTCCGAAAAGGCGAATCATCTTTTGTGGAAATTGTGTATAAAAAATTGTGATTTTTCGCAAATTGTTTCTATACTTCTACGCGCTAATATGCTATATTCTTAAAAGAGCGCAAAGGAGCCTCAATAAAGTTCTTTTTGCGTTTTTTATTTTTACAACTGAATATGATGAAGGAGGAAATAATTATGAGAAAAACAAAAGCAGCAGTTTCACTTCTCACTGTTTCCGCTCTTGTTCTCGGACTTACCAGTTTCAACACAACAGTCTTTGCTGAAACCGGCACTTCCGACCTGAACATCATGCTGGAAACTCCGGTAGAATCCCTCGACCCTCAGCAGGCTACAGACGGAACTTCTTTCGAAGTCATCGCTGACTATACTGACGGTCTGATGCAGATGGATGCAGATGGACAGGCAGTTCCCGCAATCGCAGAAAGCTATGACCTTTCTGAAGACGGACTTACCTACACCTTCCATTTACGCGACGCATCCTGGAGCAATGGAGATCCTGTCACAGCAGCAGACTTTGTCTATGCATGGCAGAGAGCAGTTGATCCGGAAATCGCTTCTGAGTATTCCTACATGTTAAGCGATATCGGTCAGGTCGTAAATGCAGCAGAAATCATCGCCGGTGAAAAAGACAAGAGCGAACTCGGCGTTACCGCAGTTGATGACAAGACTCTGGAAGTTCAGCTGAACGTACCTGTCAGCTATTTCCTGTCCCTGATGTATTTCCCGACATTCTATCCGGTAAATCAGGCATTCTACGAATCCGTAGGTGATACTTTCGGAACCAGCCCGGAAACCGTACTTTCCAACGGTGCTTTTACTCTGGATACATACGAACCGGCTGCAACCGCTTTCCACCTTACCAAGAATGAAGACTACTGGGATGCAGACAGAATTCAGCTTCCAGGACTGAACTATCAGGTAATCCAGGATTCTCAGCAGGCTCTCATGAGCTATCAGACAGGTGCTCTTGACACCACTCTGGTAAACGGCGAGCAGGTTGATCAGGTAAAGGACGACCCTGAATTCCAGACCATCGGTGCCGGATATCTGTGGTACGTAAGCCCAAACATTGATACTGTTCCGGAACTTGCAAACCTCAACATCCGTCTTGCCATGACTCACGCGATCAACCGTGAAGCCATCACAGACAATGTATTAAAAGATGGTTCTATCCCGACCTACACTGCAGTTCCAATGCAGTTTGCAGCCGGTCCTGACGAATCTGACTTCTCTGAAGACCAGACCAAATACTCCGATGTCTGCGCATATGACGCTGACAAAGCCGCTGAACTCTGGGCAGCAGGTCTTGAAGAGCTTGGAATCTCTGAACTGACACTGGATATGATCGTAGATGCAGATGACGCTCCGCAGAAGGTTGCACAGGTTCTGAAAGAACAGTGGGAAACTACTCTTCCGGGACTTACCGTAAATCTTACCATCGAGCCGAAGAAACAGCGTGTACAGGATATGCAGGACGGCAACTTTGAAGCAGCACTTACCCGTTGGGGACCGGACTACGCTGACCCGATGACCTATCTTGGCATGTGGATCACAGGCAACTCCAACAACTACGGTCTGTGGAGCAACGCAGATTACGATGCAATCATCGCTGAATGTACAACCGGAGACCTCTGCACAGACGCAGAAGGACGCTGGGCAAGACTGTACGATGCAGAAAAAATCGTTATGGATGATGCAGTAATCTTCCCGCTTTACACTCAGGCAAATGCAGAAATGCTGTCTTCCAAGGTTACCGGAATCGAATTCCATCCGGTTGCCCTGAACCGCGTTTACAAAAACGCAGCAAAGACAGAGTAAAGGTTACTGTTCACCGGGTATATCCGGCGAACAATAACGAATAAATCACTGACGGACATTTTAAGTTCTGGCCGCACTAAGGAGCGCTTTAGTGCGGCCTTTTAAATAAACGAGGAGGATAAAAGTGAAAAAATATACAGTCAAACGATTGCTGACTTCTCTTTTTACGCTCCTGGCCATCCTGCTGATTCTTTTTATCCTGATGCAGTTAATGCCAGGTTCTCCCTTTAACGATGAAAAACTGAATGAGGCACAGAAAGCCTCCCTTTATGCCAAATATGGTCTGGATGACCCCATTGTTATACAGTTTTTCCGTTATGTGGGAAATATGCTCCATGGAGCTCTGGGTGTCAGCTACAAAATATCCAAGAATACCCCTATTTCCCAGATGCTGGAAACACGACTTCCTGTATCCATTTTTATCGGCGGCTTCGCCGTTTTCATCGGTGCAGTCCTTGGTCTGATCCTCGGACTTATCGCAGCACTGAAACATGACACGATTTTTGATTCACTTGCAACTATCATTTCCGTTATCGGTGTTTCCGTACCTTCCTATGTATTCGCACTGATGCTCAGCTATTCTCTGGGCTTCCGCATGCAGTGGTTCCCGATGCTGTATAACGCACAGAATTCCTTTCATTCCAGTGTACTCCCCAGTATCTCCCTTTCCATGTTCACCATGGCATCCATTGCACGTTTTACCAGAAGTGAAATGCTGGAGGTTCTGGACAGCGATTATATGCTTCTCGCAGAGAGCAAAGGAATATCCGGAGCATCCCTGATTTTCCGTCACGCTCTCCGTAATGCACTGATCCCGATCATCACGGTACTTGCTCCGCTGATCGTCGATCTGATGACTGGATCCCTGGTAGTCGAAAAAATCTTTGCTATCCCCGGTGTGGGAAGCCTTCTGGTAAATGCCATCCAGTCCAACGACTATAATGTGGTCATTTCCCTGAGTTTCATTTATTCTGCAATGTATATCGGTATTATGCTGGTAGTGGATATCCTCTACGGTATCATCGACCCGCGTATCCGCCTGGCAAAGAAAGGAGACTGAGCGCATGAAAGAAACAGCAACTGTCGGTACAGCAGCCGCTTATGTCCCTGTTGACGCCGATTTCAAACTGAAAGACAATGCCGGTGATATCACCATCAACACCAACTTTGCTTCCCAGAGTTTCTGGAAAGATGTATTTATCCGCTATTTCCGCAAAACAAGCGCCGTCATCGGTCTGATTCTCATTATCCTCATCAGCATCATGGCTGTTGTCGGTCCGGGAATGAATGACTATACCTATTCCGGTCAGGAACTCAGTCAGAAGAATTTTGCACCAAGAGTCAAATGGCTGGAAAAATTCGGAATCATGGATGGTTCCGAAACGATGAAGACCACCACCGGATCCATGGAAATCAATTATTACAAAGACAAAGGCCTGGATGACCTCTACTACTGGTTCGGAAGCGACAATTTCGGACGTGACATCTGGACCCGTACCTGGTCAGGCGCCAGAGTTTCCCTGATCATTGCCATTGCCGCAGCGATCATCGACATGCTCATTGGTATGAGTTATGGTCTGATCTCCGGCTATTTCGGCGGAAAAGTCGATATGATCATGCAGCGAATCCTGGAGATTGCCAATGGTATACCAAGACTTGTGATTGTTACACTGCTGCTTTTGATTCTCCAACCCGGTATGCTGACCATCATCTTCGCCCTGATGCTGACCGAATGGGTGGGAATGAGCCGCATTGCCCGTGCGGAAATGCTGAAGCTCAAAGAGCAGGAATTTGTCCTTGCATCCCGTACGCTGGGTGCCGGAAGCTTCTTTATCATCTTTAAGGAAGTTCTTCCGAACATCATCGGACCAATCATTACGCAGGTAATGTTCTCCATTCCTACTGCAATATTTACAGAAGCATTTTTAAGCTTCGTCGGACTTGGAATCCCGGTTCCGCAGTGTTCCTTAGGCTCTCTGATTTCCGAAGGATTCAACAGCTTCACCACCCATCCGTATCAGATCATTCCTCCCATATCGAACGAATGAAAAAGGAGGCGCAGAGAAATGGCAGCGAATTATAATGCAGCGCCGATTTTAACAATAGAAGGGCTGAAACAGTATTTCAAAGTAAGTAAGAACTACACGGTAAAAGCCGTAGACAATGTTTCCTTTAAAATCTACCCCGGCGAAACATACGGCCTTGTCGGAGAATCCGGTTCCGGCAAGTCTACCATCGGGCGAAGTGTCATCCGCCTTTATGATCCTACAGAAGGCAAAATCCTTTTCAACGGAATGGATATCAGCAAAAAAATATCCAAAGCAGATAACAATCGCCTGAGAACTCAGATGCAGATGATTTTCCAGGATCCCATGGCCTCCCTGAATCCCCGCAAAAAGGTCGAGGATATCATCGGAGAGGGTCTGGACATCCACCATATGTATAAAACCCGTGCAGAACGCAAACAGAAGATTGAAGCCATTCTGGCAAAGGTCGGACTTGCACCGGAACATGCATCCCGCTATCCTCACCAGTTTTCGGGCGGCCAGAGGCAGCGTGTCGGCATTGCCCGTGCTCTGATCATGAATCCCAAGCTTATCATCGCAGATGAATGTATCTCCGCTCTGGATGTTTCTATCCAGGCTCAGGTCGTCAATCTGATGAAAGATATCCAGGAAGAAACAGGTGCCGCGTATCTTTTCATCGCCCATGACCTGTCCATGGTCAAATATATCTCTGACCGGATCGGTGTTCTCCATCTGGGACACCTTCTGGAAACCGGAACTACAGAAGAAATCTTCGAGAATCCTGTACATCCCTATACCAGAAGCCTTCTCTCTGCCATTCCTTCTCCGAATCCGATTCTGGAGAAGAACCACACAGCAGAGACCTACGACTATAAATCTTCTGGTCTGGATTACAATAAAGGAACTGACCACCTGGTATCCGGTACCCACTATGTGAAATGTACCGATGAAGAATTTGAACGATTTCTGAAGCGCTGAGAAAATACACATAGCTATTTCCCCGCAGCAAAGCACAAAACACCCCACAGCAAACCTTACGGATATCTGCTGCGGGGTGTTTTCATTTACTGCCGGATATAAATTCCCTGCTCCTCGATCCAGTCTTCCAGATCCTGCAGGCCATCCTGTGCCCAGGTCTCCGACATCTGAAACTCTTCCGGATAAAACATATCTCTGGCAATCGTTTTTCCGGTTTCTGTCCGGAAAATCTTTTTGACACTGGCTTTGATACTTTCCTCATCAAGTCCGTCTTCAAAATAATTCACCAGAAAATCTGCCTCTACCAGAATCTGATAGTCCAGACCATCGATATCCGTATAAGTATGATGATGTCCGACCAGATACGCAACTCTCTCGATCACATCCGGAGCAAATCCAAGTCCTTTCAGCATTTCTTCCGCATAAGCCGGTCCTTCCTGTTCCTGAAGCTTTCCATTGCAGTTCCCGTATTTCTCCATAGCCGGACGGATTCCGATATCATGGACAAGTGCGGCTGCTTCCAGAATATACTGTGTTTTTTCATCCAGATGCTCTTCCTGACCAATCAGCCGTGCAAAATTATGTACTTTGGTAAAATGCTGGATTCTTTTCGCGTCACCCTTGTCAAACGCGATCATTTTCTTATAAAGTTCATTCATTCGACTCATAATATCATTTCCTCCTTATGCATGAAACACTCCCTCACAGCCCGTACACCGATTCGCGAAAAACGAAATCCCCATCTTCGATATACTGACAAATCACACAGAGTTTTCTATCTGGACATTCCTTCCAGTAACACAAAAGCGGACCAAAAGAGCATCATTCAGACGTCTTTGTCCGCTTTTTTATGAGAATACTATAACATTTTCTAATGTTTTCTGTCAATCATTCTGCATGATTTCCTATAACAGCTGTATGCCTTCTCTCAGGACTCCATATTTACCTTCAAAATCCACGTGCCATAGTTTTCATCACGGAATACTACCTCACCCATCGTTTCCAGAAGTGCCTCATTCAGATTTTCTCCATATTTTTCTCTTTCCCTGGCACCGACAAAAATATAGGAAACATCATAATACTCCAGAAGATTTTTCACCTCTTCCGCATCCGCAGAAGTATAAATTGTTTCTACTTCCGCACTTTTCTCATTCAGATCCTCCACATCGTTTCTCCAGAGCCATTCATGCACACGCCATCCTACAATGGTAGGCAGCCCGGTCATTGCGGATACACGGTTAAAGGCAGTATAACTGTCACCATTGGCTTCCAGCACAACCGGTGAACCATCAACATTCTCCTTCAGCCAGTAAATCCCTGCTGCATCCTCCGGAAATTCTGTTTCGATATAAGCCACTGCATTTAACCCCTGATAAACCTCAGGTTTCCATACTTCTCCAAACCATGCCCGCACACTGTTGCCAAAATATCCGCAGGTACAGACAAGAAGAAACAGTCCAATGCCGGACAGCACTTTTATCACCTTCTGTCTGGAAAGAAGCAGCATTCGATAGATTACATAACCCATCGTCATACCAAACAGAAGATAAGCCTGATAAGTCAGCTTGAACATGGTATTGGCACGGGCATATCCATTCTCATAAATGTCCCGCACATAGACAATTTCCGGAATTATCACCAGTCCTATAGCACAAAGCCCCATGATCACTGCAAGCAGGTCAGGAATACAAACAGAACGCATCCATGTATAAAGATTCTTTTTTCTTTTTCTGAAAAGCTTTTCCCGAAGCACACAAATCAGAAACAGAATCGTCAGCATTGCCGGAAGTCCCCACAATACCAGAAGCTGGTATGGCAGAGAATGAAATTGCGCCAGTGCAATTCCTTCAACCATGGTCTTGAATTTCAGCGTAAACGGCAGAATAACCAGATAGGAAATTCCCAGAACTTCCACAGTCTGCGCAGCTGTCACTGCCAGAATTGTTTTCCATTTTCCCTCAAACCGTACAATGTTCATAAACAGCACAGCACCGCCGGTTACTACAAAATAAATCACAAAATCCCAGAAATTCGTCCACTGAAACATCCCTAGAAGAAGACTCACCAGAAGAAGGGCCGGAATAAGAAGCTGCTCTTTCCAGAACCGGACACTGCTTATTTCTGAAGATAAGGAATGTCTTCGTGTCTCCTGCATCCACGCATACAGAAGCCCCATCAGCAATAAAACAAAAAAGATATTCACCACATGCGCATGCAAATCTCCGAGCACAAAAGAATAACACGGAAATTCATGAATGGTCTTATCCGGCACATCCGGATCATAACCAATATACCGGGTTGCATCCGGGAACCAGTAACTGCTGATATTTTCTGCCCCGGTCATCTTCTCAATGGCCGGAATGAGTACCCCGTAGATCACATAATGCATGTTTCCGGCAATAGAAACCGCCACACCCGCTGTTATACCGGAAACCGCCGGAATCCATGCTTTTTTTCTGCGCATTCCCCGTCCAAGCCTGTCTGATGTCATCTGATATACCAGAGAAAACGGCAGGACAAACGCAAACGCCGCAACAAAAGTCCTCATAAGGTTATACGTGAGTTCCGGTTTGCTGCCTGAAAGCTTTGTAAGAAATACGGCAAAATACTGCCCGCCATAATAATAATTGATATGTCCCTCTGAATACCACAGATCCACTGCCGGGAGTTCCGTACTGCGCATCATCGCTTCCATGAAGCCATAATCCATAAATTTCTCTGTTCCATATGCCGCAGGATGAAATCCTGCCAGATATGTCCACATAAGAAATATGGCAAAAAACAGGATTTCTTCCCAGAAAACCAGATTCACTCCACCTGTTGGAAAGCATTCTTTCCCTGTTCTGCTCTGATGCTGGAACAGAATCCCGCAGCCAAGAGCACACACGATCACTACTCCCGCACATGTCCATACCGTAAAATCCAGAAGATTCACTGCCACCAGAAACCAGGTAAGGAATCCTGTCACCGCAATGCACAGCACCTTGGAAAACATCCATCCTTTATCTTCAAACCCGGAAAAGAGCATTCCCGTCACAGGCATCGCCAGAAGTCCCAGAACTCCTGCCAGCAGATACCATGTCCAGAATATCCATACATCTCCTTTCAGCAAAAATGCGGAAATTCCCAGCAATGCAATTATCAGAATTATTTTTCCAATCCTTTTTTTCATCTGTTCCTCCTGTTTTTTCCGGTATTTGATACTGTCACTCTCATTTTTCTGATGCCTGATAGATTCGAATCCTTCCGTCATTCGACGTATATACCAGAGGATACGCATCAGCAATGGCATCTTCCCTGCATGTTTTCTCCTCAAAGGTCATCCCCTCCTGAAACAGAATATAATCAATTCCTTCCTGCTCCGTCAGGGACTTCACTTCCTCTGCATAAGGAGTCGTATAAATCAAAACTGCCACCGAAGCCCGGTAATACGTATCATACCCTGCAGACCACGCATAATACGGCCATCCGCAGTACATCATCACACCGGCCATCGTTACCTCGTTCATACTGTATTCCGGTGTCAGAATCAAATCACTGCTGTCCAGATTTTCTTCCAGCCATTCTGTGAGATCACTGTCCATGACAACTCCCACCCGGTGACCCCTGTCATTATCTTTCAGAATCACTACGAAATCATAAATTCCTGTAATTGTCAGACAAACTGCCAGAACCACTGCCGCCGCTTTTCCCGTGATTCCCTTCTTCCATAGCCGAAGCAGCACATATGCCCAGAAAATTGTCAGAAATGCATACGCAATCATCACATATTTATGATTCACATTGATATCCGGTGTCAGAGAAATACAGAATGCAAACAAAACAGGAAACAAAAATGCTGTCAGAACTGACCGTTTCATCCTGTCCAGAAAAAGAGCAAGAATCAGAAGTCCGACAAAAAAGATTCCGCTCATCTGAATCAGATACCACAGCACACCCGGCAGTGATTTGTCCTCCGCAAGAAATCCCCAGTAAAACGAAAAAGTCATTCCGCCTTCTTTGATAAAAATTTTCGTCTGAATCAAAGAACATATCACAGCCGCAAGAGCAGTAAGCGCATAGTCCAGTTTTCCATCGGAAAACAACCCGAATCCCATAAGGATCAAAAGCCCTCCGATCACAGCTGCTCCATTCCAGAAGGAACTAAGTCCCAGCAGAATCCCCACTGCCAATGCCCGGCCTGCATCCCGAAACATCCAGGCTTCTCTGCTGAATAACCTTTTTTTCATCCAGCACAGCCCTGTTTCCGTATGCCGGTCTCCGGCCTCTACCCAGTCCAGATAGATCCATAATGCCGTACAGACGATGATCAGGCCAAAAGCCAGATGTCTCTGATTCAGATAAACATTAAAATTCCACAGCCCCCAGTCTTCATTGGCCGTATAGCCAATAAAGGAGGTATTTTCTTTAAGTACCTGCCACAAATCTCCTGCCTGCACATGCTCTGCCGCAAACCGGAAAAAAGCAGTCCCGCTTCTGAAAAAAAAGAGCACTACAGCACCTGCACCAGCAGCAGCCATTCCTGTGATCCGGACAGCCAGACCATACAGCATCATCAGAAATCCAAGCAGCGCCAATACACTGATCAGATTATAAGCCAGATCCAGCCTCATACCCAGATATTCCAGATTTCCTGCCAGAAACTGAAACATGAAATGGTATTTTACATCAGAACCTCCATAATGTGGATACTGTGTCGGAAAATTATCTCCTCTGGAAAACGACCGCATCATTGCAGTATGCGGTGCATAATCACCAAAGACACTGAACCCGGAATAAAGCACACCGTCCTTAATATGAAACACATAAAACATTATCCACAAAAGAAAAACGGCCAAAATTGCAAAAAATACGGCTTCCCTTTCATATTCCCCGCTTTCGGTCAGGAATTTCTCTCTTATGTTTCGATTTCTGCAAAATCGCATCAAAAAAACGCCACCGACTCCCGCATATCCTGCTGCCATAACCACAATATTCCCATAAAAAAGCGGTTCTGTTTTCTGAAAGATAACATCTGCCGCCCAGGAAATCCCGTAAACCGCCCAGGTTACTGCAAGCGTTCCTGCCGCAAACGCCGCCGGCCAGAATATCCAGCAAAAATTCTGTCCGGAAACAGCATATGTATTTTCTGTCCCGGAAGTAACGTTTTTTTCATGATTTATGCGAAATAAGAACCTTGCTGCCAGTTCCCGTCCCACAAGCATACATAATAATATATAAACAATACCAAGCATACCGTTCTCCTGCGCTTCCTCATCATCTCTTGTCATCCATCCTACCTCATTTTGGATGCACAACTGTTTTCTCTATATTATACTTCCAAGTATAGCAGACTTCAGAATCAGTTCAAGGTCTTTTTCTCCTCCAGATAGGCTTCGACTCCGTCTGCAAGAGCCTTTGCCACTTTATTCTGGTATTCTTCTGTCTGCAGCAATGCAGCTTCATCCGGATTTGTCAGAAATCCGCATTCTGCAATGACCAGTACACCTTCACTCCGTTTCAGAAGATAATACGAAGTATTTGGCTTGGCTTTCCTTTCCCGTTCCACTTCAAGTCCCCTGTTCAGATATTCCTGAAGCGTCTTCGCAAGCTTCTCTCCTTCTGCAGAATGCTGAAAGTAGAACACCTGCGGTCCTTTCACACCGGCATCACCATAGCTGTTCTGATGAATACTGACCGTCAGCACCGGTTCTGCCTCATTGATCAGTGCAATTCTTCTCTGCATATCCTGCGATTTCATATTGTGAGAAGCATCCTCATAAAGTCCTTTATCCTCCTGCCGCGTCATCACCACAGAAAACCCTTTTTCTTCCAGGGCTAATTTTAATTTCAGAGAAATCTCCAGATTAATCTTCTTCTCCTCCAGACCATTCAGACCGATCATTCCCGGATCTGCCCCTCCATGTCCCGGATCCACAACAATCACATTGGAGACCGCATCTTTTTTATTCAGCCGATTCACTACTTCCGCTGCCTGCTTAGACAAAACAAAAAAGCTGATCAGCAAAAGACACGCCATCGCCAGCTCCGCAATATATTTTTTCAATAGAAAACACCCTCCGGCATACTCTGTAAAATATATGTTCCGGAGAGTGTTTTTAGCATCGCAATAACAAGTTATCAGATGGAGTCATTTCGAAAAAAATGTACGAATGCTTTCTAATGAAAACCTTCTTCGCTTATTACTTCTCTTATTCCTACTGCAGATTATCCGTGATTACCGGCCAGATACTGCTGTTCTCAAAACCAAGCTTCCATGCGGCAACACCGGCCAGACCATACTGGGGAACCAGTTTCACTTTGGCCGCAACAGACTCCGCATCCTCCAGCCAGATCTGATAGGTATCACCATCCAACTCATAAGTACCGTAATTCTGTCCCACATCTTTATTCCAATACACCTGGGCCTGATTCGTGTTTACAGCCTCCTGTGCCGCATCCATACCGATTGCCTCACTGGAAAGCAGAGAACCGGAAGTTTTCCACAATCTGGTATAGAATGGGATCCCATTAATCACACGTTCCGCAGGAACCTCCTCAAGAGTATCCTGGATTCCCTTCTCCACCCATGGAAGAGAAGCAACCGAACCTGCTTCCTCAGATCCAACATAATGCTCATCATATCCCATAATGATCACATAATCCACCACTCGTCCCTGTTCTGCACGGTCATAATGACTGGTAAAGTCTTCCGGAACCGGATTATCCACAGAAAGTACAAGTCCATTCTTGTGACACTCAATTGAGATTTCACGGAGAAATTCAAGGAAATGAATTCCCACTTCTTCACTCAGATATTCAAAGTCCACATTAATTCCATCAAGCCCCACTTCCACGGAGGCCTGAATCAGCTGTCGGATCAGATTCTGTCTGGAAGATGTCAATGACAGTACCTGTGTCGTCTGAACATTCTCACTGAAATTGTCCACCAGGCCCCATACCTGCAGTCCTCTCTCATGAGCCTGCGCCACGTAATCGGAGGAAGCAATACTCGTAATATTTCCCGCATTATCCTGAATGGAAAACCAGGTCGGAGAAATAACATTCACTCCTGTCATATTCTGAATGGCATCTGCAAGATACCCATTGGCCTCCATGGAGGTCACCTGATGCCATACCATATTGACCGGTTCATCCATGGACAGATAGGTATACTGCTCTGTCTGGAAATCACGTTCACTGGTCAGTTCTTCCGGCGCTGAGATCTTTTTGTTCTCAATATAGCCGATATAACCATCCTGTGTGGCAACCTGACTCCATTCTTCCATCCCTTCCATATAAATCAGTTTCTCTCCAACTTTCACTTCTCTCAGAATTTCCGCCTTAATACCACCGAGGTAACGGACACTGGTATTTTTCAGAACCGTTACCGTAGGAACAGCGCTGAAATCATACTGTATGGCCACCCGTGCCGGATTCTGTGATACATATGTATCGATGTCTGTATATTGTCTGATAAACGACAGGCTCAGATAAACAGTTCCGTCCTTCAGCCAGACCTGCCCTCCTGCTTCCTGTGATGCCGGGAAGGACAAAAGCTCTGACGGCGTAGCATAGAGAATCGCGCTGTTCTCGGAATCCCAGTAATATCTCTGATTCAGATAAGTATTGACCACTTCCAGCGGAAGATACGCCTCTTCTCCGGAAACAAGGCCTCTCTGCTCCAGGACTTCTGTCCCCAGAATCAGAGCAGCTTCTCCGTCTGCAACCTGTCCGTAATATTCATTCAGATTCATATGCGCCTTCGTAGGCGTATATTTCATGATCACATGTACACCCAGACCGATCAGCCCTGTAATCAGGATCAACAGGCAGATAATCAGGGTCGGCATGTATTTCTTTCTCATAATTTTCTTCCTTTCATCCATGTTCATTTGCGGATTATCCGTTTTATTATAACATATCCGAAAAAGATTGCATTACATATTTCGACTATTTTACAGTTTTTTCACATTTTATATTTCTATTTCATTTATCGGTTTCTGCATTTCCTGTTTCTGATTTCACGTTTCTTTGTTTCATGTTTCCTTATATTTCATTGTTTTCAGAATAAGAAGATTCTCCCTCCAGGCTCTGTATGAGGGGGATCTGCCTGTATCCGGAAGAATCCTCTTATTCTTTTTGTGTCATACATCTCTCTTCAAAAGACACCGGCGGACTTATCACTTCCGCCGTCTCAATCATACATCCTCTACAAATTCAAAATTGACCTGCGCAATTCTTCCATTTTCATCTTCTGTATAATCGCGCATATAGCCTCCAGCCTCCGCAACGTTACAGGCGTTCGCGATTGCCCACGGACTGCTTGGTCGGCCATTCAGAAAAAGTGCAATATTCTGTTTCTCATAACCTTCCAGTTCCTCCATAAGAGGCGGCGCAAAATTGTCTTTCTTATTGTTTCGTGATATATTATCCGTATTCTGCCCTCCTTTCTCTAATGAATTTTCGGATACTGTTCCAAAAATGTTACTGTTCACCTGATTCTCCGTCACATACTTCACAGAATATTTCCAGTGAACAATCCTCAAAATTCTGTCTGCGCGGAACAAACGCCATTGATTTTAGAAAACACACCATAGGTTCTGAGAAAAGACTGCTCTGATACGTACCGAATTTAATCCTGGGAAATTGCCGGCTGCCGCAGCAGGAACGCTGCAAGAATGATTGGCAATGACATGTATATAAAAGATCATATGAGGATGTATTATGTAAGTTATATGGGGATACAGTATGTAAGTTGATATCTGGTGTTACGCTCTTCCGTCCGGACCAGAGTATCTTTTCCTGCTTTTCATTATACTGCTTTTCCGGCGAGATGCAATAACTTTCGTCAATTTGTGAAAAATTTTCGATTCTGTTTCCAAATATTTTATAAATAGGCAAATTGAATTTCTTTACATTCTCTATATTTGTGGTATATAATAAGTAAAAGCTGTGACTAATTTTAATCTGGCATTTCGGTTCCTAAAGCAATTTTCAAACACGCTCTAACGTGAATGTCCGTTGTCCAGGACTTTTATATGAAATAAATAACGATACCGATATACCAGGAATAGGATGTGATTAAATGAAAATAGAAAAGATAAATGAAAACCAGATTCGCTGTACCCTTACCAGGGAGGATCTCGAAACGCATCAGATCCGCATCAGCGAACTTGCTTACGGCACAGACAAGGCCAAGAAGCTATTCCGTGATATGATGCAGCAGGCTCAGATACAGTTTGGCTTTGAGGCGGACAATATTCCTCTGATGATCGAGGCGATTCCGATCAATGCAGACAGCATCGTTCTGATCATCACCAAAGTCGAAGATCCGGAAGAGCTGGATACCCGTTTTTCCAAATTTGCTCCGTTTAAAGACAACGCTCAGACGGAAAATATCCAGTTTGACGGTGCTGACAATATCATCGACATTTTCCAGAAGCTCTGTGAATCCAAATTGAAGAATCTTTCCAAAAAGGCAGCTTCTGATTCTGATACCGAAAAAAAAGAATCACAGACACAACCCTTTTCTGAAGAAGTGCCGGTCAATCTGACAAGGCTGTTCAGTTTCCGGTATCTGGACGATGTGATTTCTGCCGCTCATGGACTGAACGGATTTTTCGACGGCGAAAACATTCTTTACAAAGACAATGCCGGAGGTCACTATCAGCTGGTGATCCGCCAGTCTTCCTGCACACCGGAAGAATTTAACAAGGTATGCAATATTCTTTCTGAATATGGCAGCGGCAAAGCGTTCTCCGCATCCGGAGAAGCCTACTTAAGAGAACACGGTGAGCTCATCACAGCAGATGCTCTGCAGAATCTCATTCAGCTTTAATTTCACATAAAAACAGTAAACAAAAGGCTGGTAAGGAACCTGTTCCATACGGAATGTTTCCATTACCAGCCTTTTCTTCACAACTGATTATTCTCCAAGAAAATCGTTAATCTGCTGAACCAGAATATCTGCATCCAGACCGTGAACCATTGCAGCTTCTTCCAGAGATTCCATCTGTGCAGACGGGCATCCGATGCAGTGCATACCTGCTCTCATAAGAATTGCTACGATATTCGGATCTAATTTGATTAACTGGCCAATCAGCATATTTTTGTTAACTTTTGCCATTTTTTATTTCCTCCTTATGCATTCTTTTCACATTATAATACGAAACTGTGTCAGAATCAACGGGCAGATTCTAAAAATATGTTTATAATTTTATACTTGTAATCCTCGGTGAGATATATTAGAATGTTGATAGAACCTGAGTAAGGTACTAAAGAGTTCTAATATAAAAGGAGGATATTACAATGGCATATGTTATTACAGACGAATGTGTAAGCTGTGGAACTTGCGAAGGCGAGTGCCCATCTGAGGCTATTTCTCAGGGTGATGATCATTACGTAATCGACGCTGATGCATGTGTAGAGTGCGGAACCTGCGCAGAAGCATGTCCTACAGGCGCTATCGTAGAAGGCTGATTCACATTTACATGAAGAATCGAAGCGGGCCGCGGTATTTACCGTCGGCCCGTTTTTGATTTTATTATTCCTTGTTTTATGATCTTTTGATATTGTATTTTATCCCTTTTTTATGTACTTTCATCCCCTGATTCTGCAAGAGCGTGTTTGAAAATTGCCTTCCGACAGATGTGCGTCTCAATTTTTTCCTCTTCTCCGGCCTTTTTTATCCGCTGCTGCAGCGGCAGCCTCTCTCCTCGCCATCTGCTGCTGCCGGATCGCCAGATCCAGTGAACGATATCTTTCTTCATCTTCATTCTTCGCCTGCATTTCCTGCGTAATCAGCCGCTCCAGTATTGACTGAAATTCCAGTATTTTTTCATTCTCCACCCACACAAAAGGAACAGCACCTGCATCTGTAACAGAATCTTCTATATCCGATACAACGTCTTTATCCGATACAACGTCTTTATCCAATACAGCTTCCTCTGATTCCAGAAGTTTGATTTTACTTCCGGAAGAACCCGGAGCTGTACGGGAAATCTGGGGAATCAGTTCTTTGATCGCGCGAAGCTGCAGTCCCCTTTTCTTCAGTTCTCTGATATTCCTGAACAACTGAATATCATATCTGGTGTAGTAACGGTGACCAAGTTCATTGCGGCCGATCCGAAGATCCAGTTCATCCTCCCAGTAACGCAGGACATAAGATTTGACCCCGGTCATCTCTTCTGCCTGTCTGACAGTGTATTTTGGTTCCATACTACCACTCCTTTTGAAATTCCTTACCGCATATCCGTTTCCTTTTTTCTGCTTCCTGTTATTTGGCACAGAAAAATACGGAACAACTGCATCAGAATTATTATAGAGCAGATACACAGGAAAACGCAACGAAAAACGCTCGACGGATTATGACAGCATTTCTCTGCTCAGCAGAGCGGAAAAACTGCTCTCATTGCCCGTGCAGTGTACTCTTTGGCGACGGAATATACAACAGAACATCGTAAAAATCGAATCAAGATAAGCGGTTCCAATCATAGAATAACTCCCGAGATGCTGCATCGCCTGTTGCATAAACATCAGCGACACACCCGAACACCAGAAAAAGGGAAATTTCCCAGATATCCTTCCATATCTGAGAAATTTCCCTTTTTACCGTATGGCACTTTTTCTTCCTGCTATACGGCACTATTTCTTCATATTTACGAACTGCGTATATCTCGGCAGCCATACCAGTTCCACAGTTCCGATCGGACCGTTTCTCTGTTTGGCTATGATGATTTCCGCAATATCCTTCTTCTCTGTATCTTTGTGATAATAATCATCTCGATAGATAAACATGACCACATCCGCATCCTGCTCAATGGCTCCGGATTCTCGCAGGTCCGAAAGCATCGGACGGTGATCCGGCCGCTGTTCTACTGCACGGCTCAGCTGAGAAAGCGCAATAACCGGCACATCCAGTTCCCTGGCAAGTGCCTTCAGAGAACGGGAAATATCGGAAATCTCCTGCTGTCTGGAATCGCTCTTGCCGCTTCCGCTCATGAGCTGAAGATAGTCGATCATAATAATTCCAAGATTATGTTCCAGCTTGTATTTCCTGCATTTGGAACGGAGCTCCGCAATGGAAATACCGGGAGTATCATCGATGATCAGATTGGAACGCCCGATGATATCCGCCCCTTCTACCAGCTTCGTCCAGTCCTCATCCTTGAGATTACCGGTACGCATATTCTGGGAATCCACATGGGATTCCATGGCAAGAAGACGGTTCACCAGCTGCTCCTTGGACATTTCCAGACTGAAAATAGCAACAGTCACATTCTTGCGAAAAGCCATATACTGCGCAATATTCAGAACAAACGCCGTCTTTCCCATGGAAGGACGGGCAGCGATCAGCACCAGATCCGATGCGTGCATGCCGGATGTCTTATAATCCAAATCCACAAATCCTGTAGGAATACCGGTAACACTTCCTTTCAGCTTGGAAGCCTTTTCAATGTTGTTAATGGCATTCAGTACGACCTGCTGGATTGGTACATAATCACCGCCGACATTTCTTTGGAGAATGTTAAAGAGTTTTTTCTCCGACTCCTCCATGATCACTTCCGTACTGTCTTTCTCAAGATAACAGGTGTTGGCAACCTCTTCCGCGGCCTTGATCAGGCGACGCAGAAGAGCCTTCTCGCTGACAATATTGGCATAATATTTCACATTGGCAGATGTAGGCACAGCGGCGATCAGCTCGCGGACATACTCCATACTGCTGATATCCGGCGGCAGCTCTTTCTCTTTCAGACGGTTCTGAAGAGTCACAAGGTCTACCGGTTTGCCTTCATTACAAAGTTCCACCATGGCATCAAAAATAATCCCATACTGGTTCTGATAAAAATCATCGCTGGTGAGAATCTCAGATGCAATCAGGATCGCGTCACGGTCCAGGATCATGGAACCGATAACCGACTGCTCCGCCTCAATGCTGTGAGGCAGGATTCGTTTGATCAGCGCTTCTTCCATACTTACGCTTCCTTAACCCATACTTTCAGGCTTCCGGTTACCTTCGGATGCAGACGTACCGGAACCTGTGTCACGCCAAGATTCCTGATCGGGCTTGGCAGCTGCAGTTTCTTCTTGTCAATATCCAGATTCAGCTGTGACTTGGCAGCTTCAGAAATTTCCTTCGTAGAAATGGAGCCGAAGGTTTTGCCGCCTTCACCGACCTTCAGAGTCAGGATAATCTCCTTGCTTTCCAGTTCTTTCGCAAAAGCCTGCGCAGCTTCCAGATTTTCCTGCGCCACCTTTTCCGCATTGGCTTTCTGGAGTTTCAGATCATTGAGATTCTTCGGAGTTGCTTCTAATCCCAGCTTCTTCGGCAGGATCATGTTGCGTGCATAACCGTCACTGACATTTACGATCTCGCCTTTTTTGCCGAGAGATTTTACATCTTCTAATAAAATTACTTTCATTATTTCAATTCCCCTTCCTGGTATAATTCATCTATAATGGCTTTCAGCATGTCTTCCACTTCATCCTCGGAAGCCTTCACCTGCGCTCCCGCAATATTGATATGACCGCCTCCGCCCATTTTTTCCATCATTACCTGGACGTTGATCTCATCGATTGCCCTGGCACTGATATATACTTCATGATTGTAGCTGGTCAGTACAAAAGAAGCCTTCACTCCTGCAATATTCAGAAGTTCATTGGCTGCCTGCGCACCTACGACGGTCGGACTTTCCAGCCCTTCGCTCGGGCATCTGGCAATGGCAAAATAACTCCTGTAAATATCTGCTGTACGGACAGCCTCTGCCCGGGCTTTGTAGGAATCGATATTATCCCGCAGCATTTTGCGCACACGGGTCATATCTGCACCGCTTCTGCGGAGAAAAGCTGCCGCCTCAAACGTACGCACGCCTGCACGGGTGATAAAGTTATTGGTATCAATCAGAATACCTGCATAAATACAGTCCGCTTCAATATTACGCAGACGAAGGTCGTCTGAAAAATACTGAAGAATTTCCGCAACCATCTCACAGGTAGAAGATGCATACGGTTCCACATAGGACAAAACTGCATTCTGAATCACTTCATTACCCCGTCTGTGATGGTCAAGAACCACTATCGTCTTCGTCATATAAAGAAGATCCTGACATTCCGTATAACTCGGTTTATTTGTATCCACAACCACCACTGCAGTATTATTATCCACCAGATCCCTGGCCTGATCACCGTCTATAAACATGGACGGTTCATAATCCGGGTTATTCATATATCCCGCCATCAACGGGCGGATAGAGGCTGACGGATCATTCACTACAATATGAACAGGCTTGCCAAGTGTCTTACCTGCACGGTAAATACCGATTGCCGCACCAAGAGCGTCCACATCTGTAATTTTGTGCCCCATAACGACCACACGGTCTTTCGTACTCATAAATTCCTTCAGGGCCTGGGCTTTCACTCTGGCTTTGACACGGGTAGTCTTCTCCACCTGCTGTGCCTTGCCGCCAAAATAAGTAATACTGTTGCCGTTTTTGATCACTACCTGATCACCGCCGCGGCCAAGCGCCATTTCGATAGCAATCCGGGAATATTCATAATTCTGAAGATAAGTCCCGCCGTTCAGGCCGATACCGATGCTTAAGGTCACAGCCATTTCATTACCGATATTGACGGTCTTCACCTCATCAAGAATATGGAACCGCTGCTCCTTCAGAGCCTCCAGAGAGCTCTGACGCATAATGAGGAAATATTTATCCTTCTCCAGCTTACGCACCAAACCGTCAAAATTGGAGAAATACTTGGTAATCTTACGGTCGATCAGCGCGATGAGCAGAGAACGACGCACATCCTCCACACTCTCCAGTGCTTCTTCATAATTATCCAGATATGCCAGAGCAACAACCAGCTTGTTATCCTCATTCTTCTGGATATATTCTTTCAGCTCTGTCTCATCATAAAAATACATGGCAATCAGGCTGACATTCTCGGAATCTCCCTCCAGCATTTCTGTCTGATCGATCACATCACGCAGAGAAACACGCTGCATGGAAACCCGATAGATCCGCTCTTCGAATTCCGTACTGATTTCTGTGATTTCTTTTCCATTCTGGGAGGGAAGCTTATCTGCGGTAATATCCGGAAAAATCGTGCTGATATTCTTTTTATAAAACTGATCCTTACCAGTGATCTCAGAAAAAATCTTATTCGTCCAGATCAGTTTTCCTTCCATATCCATGATCGCGTAAGGCAGAGCCAGCTCATCCAGGATTCTTTTTTCCAACAGATCATACTGGTTGGCAAAAGCGACCAATTCATTGAGTATCTGCGGTTTTGTGCGCCGGAAAAGTGCTGATGCGATGCCGATATAGAGCAAAAGCCCGGCAGACATCACCAGACCGGCCTTGATGTCTGCAAAATAGACCAGCACATTCAACACGATCAGCATAATGGATAAATACAGAGGCCACCGTACAAAACTGCCCATCCGTCCTTTTAATTTCAGTTTATCATTCATAGTTTTTACCGTTCCTAAAAAAGTCAACTGGAAACTAAAGTTTATTATATCAGACTTGCACAAATAATACCATATCTACTGTAAAAAAATCACCGCCACCCACACGGGATGACGGTGTTCCTCTTGAATTAGTCCTGAACGTACGGCATCAGGGAAAGATGACGTGCTCTCTTGATTGCTACTGTCAGAGCTCTCTGATGTTTTGCACAGTTTCCTGTGATTCTTCTCGGAAGGATTTTGCCTCTTTCAGAAACATATTTTCTTAATTTTGCTACATCCTTGTAATCAATTTCGTTGTTCTCTTTGCCGCAGAATACGCAAACTTTTTTTCTCTTGCGGCCGCCTCTTCTCTTCATTGGAGAGTCTGGTCTTTCACCTCTATTGTTGTAAGCCATGATGGTTTCCTCCTATCTTATTTTCAGTTATGTGCTAAAAAACTACTGGTTTTTTAGATGAAAGGCAATTCTTCATCAATTCCATCCGGAATATTCATAAAGCCGTCTGCACTTGCTGCACTCGGGCTCGGCATGGACGGTTCTGCACTCCGCTGCTGTGGATGAGATGCTGCATAGTTATCACTGGCAGCCTTGCTCTCAGCAAACTCCTGATCCTCCACAACCACTTCTGTGGTATACACCTTCTGTCCATCTCTGTTGGTATAGCTGCCGGTCTGGATACGTCCGGTGATTGCTATCTTCAAGCCCTGACGGAAATATTTCTCAGCAAACTCTGCACTGCGGCCAAAAGCCACACAGTTGATAAAATCAGCGCTTGCTTCTCCATCGCGACGGAATCTTCTGTCTACAGCCAGTGTGTATCTGGCAATTGCCAATGCATTTTCTCCTGCGGAATATCTCACCTCAGGATCTCTTGTTAAGCGTCCCATTAAAATGACTTTGTTCATGTTTTTACCTCTTTTTCTGATTCAGTGAACGGGTTCTTAATGGTGCTTTCTAAAATCCAATGACTGTATAAAGATTATGCGTCTTTGCGAACGACTAAATATCTTAATACGTTGTCCATGATGCGTACATGTCTTTCTACTTCTGCAGGACATGTTGCGTCTGCTTCGAACTGAATAAAGTAGTAGAAGCCTTCATGCATTTTCTGAATTTCGTAAGCTAATTTTCTCTTACCCCATTCTTCTACTTCTGTGATTGTACCATTGTAACGGGTGATGTAGCCTTTTGCTTTTTCTACAACTGCTTCACGAACCTCGTCTTCAACTTTGGCACTCACAACTAATGCTAACTCGTACTTGTTCATGCTTTCTTACCTCCTTGTGGTCTTCATGGCCCTTTGCCTGTACAAAGAGCAAGGATAAATATATCACGATTGTTGATTTTAGCATATTTCCCGTGGTCTGTAAAGCACTATTTCTGATTTTTTTCAATTTTTTACAAATCCGGTACTCTTCCTGTTTTTGATAAATCATGCTTCCGATACTTATACTTATTATTCAGTTTTCATAACTACTATTTTAAGTATTTTTCTAATTATGCTTCTGATTTTTTTAAATTTCTGGTATTTTTTTCCACCATTTTGCGGGGTACCATGATCTGGTGTCCGCATCCCAGACATTTCAGGCGGAAATCTGCTCCCACACGAAGGATCTCCCACTCCTTACTGCCGCAGGGATGGCCTTTTTTCAATGTTACGATATCTCCTACTTCATAGATAAAATTCATGTATCTCTCTCCCTCAGGACTACTGTTTTGCTGTATATCGATTACCCGGCAGCTCTTTACATACAGAACTGCTTCATTCAGAAACCGTTATTTGAGAAAACACCTGCCCGATGGGTTCCTGGATCAGCAGATCTGCATAACGGTCGCGTGGTGTCGGTGATTTATTGATCACCACCAGATGTTCTCCCCGGAAATAATCGATCAGACTGGCTGCCGGATAAACGGCAAGGGAAGTTCCGCCAATGATCAGTACCTGTGCCTGAGAAATCGCCCGGACAGATTCACTGATCGTATCATTATCCAGTCCTTCCTCGTAGAGAACCACATCCGGTTTGATCATGCCGCCGCATTCACAGCGCGGAACACCTTCGGAATGCTTCATATAGGAAAAATCATAGAATTTCCCGCATTTCATGCAATAATTGCGGTAAACACTTCCATGAAGCTCCAGCACCTTCTTGCTTCCTGCCATCTGATGCAGGTTATCAATGTTCTGTGTGATCACCGCCTTCAGCTTGCCTGCACGCTCCAGTTCTGCCAGTTTCAGATGCGCTGCATTAGGTTTCGCCGTATCACACAGCATCTTGTCCTGATAAAAACGATAAAACTCTTCCGGTCTTCTCATGAAAAACGTATGGCTCAGAATCGTTTCCGGCGGAAAATCATATTTCTGATTATAAAGTCCGTCCTGGGAACGGAAATCCGGAATCCCGCTTTCCGTAGACACACCTGCTCCGCCAAAAAATACGATATTATCATATTTGTCGATCAGCTCCTGCAGTCTTGCAATTTCATCTGCCATAACAGTCCCTCCCGTTTTTGTTTCATTAAGTTATCAATTTTTTCATGATTTTTTATAGGTATTTACCCCAATAAATATTCCAATCTTTGCCTGAGTTACTGTTGATTTACATCAAGCTCGTCGCATCTTCGACCCTGCACTACAAATCGTGTGGACTGATTTCCTGTACAGGTAGAAAGTGTCACAATCTTATCCATCATATCCAAATCACCGGCGTTTGTTTCAATTTCCGAACGGCTGACAATCGTCTTCAGATAATCCTCAAATTCCTGCCCGGGGCCTTTGAACAATGTATAGGTATCGCTGTTCACACCGGTGGTATACGCAGAAATAATCTCATAGCGATACGTCTTATCCGGCGTAAAGAGCCAGAAATATTTACTCTTTTTATATGTTTCCGGATCCTGGCTGAACTTCTTCAGCTGTCCGAACATGGAACCGTTTTTCATATTATGCCCGTAAACCAGCGTATTGCAGTCACTGAAATCTCTGCTGTTCTCATAATCAATAAAAATCGTTCCCGCAAAATTGTAATTTTTCTCATAAGTCATGTGGAGATACGTGTCATTATCCTCCCCTTTCACGATTGGATAACTGACATCGTCCAGCGCTTCCACATAAATCCAGCCGATCACATCATCATTTACAGCCTTCAGGCTGGCAAAATCAATTTCCATAGGAGCCACCAGAGACGGTCCCTGATTTTCTCCGCCGGCTTCCTCACTCAGTTCATCCGGATCGCGGTTTGTTACCGCCATCTGCTCAATCTGATTATACTCATCCGTACCTTTTTTGTATTCTGTATAAATATGGTAAAGATTATATGCTGCAAAAACAAAAACACCGATTGCGATCAGAAGAATGATCGTCAGCAAAATATCCGCGAATGTTTTCTTTTTTTTCTTCTTAACAGGTTTCTTTTCTGCCATGAACTGCTCCTTTCCATAATGACACGCCTTTTTATGTAACTGATGTGATACTGTGTGTTTTTTGCAAGCACTTTTTATACATTATTGCATATCCAAATTGAACATAATTGCAATGAAGATACTTGTGCTGCACTTCGTTTCTTTATATACGTACTTTATATTCTACTTCTTCCATGTACTGATGCTGTATTCTGTTTTTTATAAAACAGGTCTGATACACAAGGTATCAGACCTTTCGTTCATCATAATCCAATGAAGATTTTTTGTCAATGAACAGAGGGAAATGGCAGGAATGAATTTCCAAACCCTAATACCCACGCACAAAAAAACTCCGTTCCTCCGGATCCACGGGAATTTCCTTCATGTCCATATTTTCTATATTTACAAACGTTCCCGCATTGATTCTGCGAATCATCTGCCGGATATCTTCCCTTCTGCCCTGTACTTCCATCCGCACCGTATCATCCCATTCATTTTGCACCCATCCGGTAAGTCCCAGGCCATCCGCCGCATATTTCGCCCTGTAACGAAATCCAACGCCCTGGACGCGGCCGTAAAAGGTGATACTCATGCGGATTATTTTATTGTTTTCCATGTCCATAACAAAACCGTCCTTCAATTATCCATGTACAGCTTGTATATTTGCAATCGCTGCTCCAATAACTTCCCTTCTCAGCATATTCAATCCAATAGTTGCCTATTTCACGCGTTGCATCATATCCATTCCTCCTGTTCAGATCCCGCCGAGGAATTCTATATTCTCATTATAAGGATATTTTCCTTCTTTTTCAATTACGAATTATTTCTGTTTATATCGAAGAAATAACAATTTTTACTTCCCTGTACTTTTCCCTCCCGAACGATAGCCAAACTATCCTGTCCTGTGTTATACTAGGTATATCATGGATTTCAGTATTCCAACATACAACTTTAGGAGGTATTTTTATGTCGAAAAAGAACCTGATTGTCGGGCAGTCCGGCGGACCAACCGCGGTGATCAACAGCAGTCTTTACGGTGTCGTTTCTGAAGGATTTGCACATCCGGAAGCGATTGAACATGTTTATGGTATGATAAATGGAATTGAAGGATTTCTTAATGGAACCACCCTGGATTTTGCAGAGGCTCTTCCCGGAGAGAAACTGGAATATCTGAAACATACGCCTGGCGCTTACCTTGGTTCCTGCCGCTATAAACTTCCGGAATCACTGGAAGACCCGGTATATCCTCTTCTTTTCCGTAAATTCGAAGAAATGAATATCGGATGGTTTTTCTACATCGGCGGCAACGACTCCATGGATACCGTAAGTAAGCTTTCCCGCTATGCAGAGAGAACCGGCAGTTCCATCCGCGTCATCGGTGAGCCCAAGACCATTGACAACGACCTGGTTCTCACAGACCATACCCCGGGCTTCGGAAGTGCTGCCAAATACGTGGCTTCCACAGTCCGCGAAATCAGTCTGGACGCCAATGTTTACGAAAAGAAATCAGTGACCATCGTTGAGATCATGGGCCGTCATGCAGGCTGGCTGACGGCTGCCAGCGCTCTTGCGCGAAAATATCCCGGGGATAACCCAATGCTGATCTACCTTCCGGAAGTCGCTTTTGACCAGGAAGCTTTCCTTGCCAAAGTAGAAGAATCTTTTGAGAAAAACTGTAACGTCATTGTCTGTGTATCGGAGGGTATTCACGATGCACAGGGCACTTTCATCTGTGAATATGATAATTCTGTCGGTACCGATAATTTCGGTCACAAAATGCTTGCAGGCTGCGGCAAATATCTGGAAAACCTTGTCCGCTCCCGTCTCGGCGTCAAAGCCCGTTCTGTTGAGCTGAATGTCAGCCAGCGCTGCTCCGCTTCCATGCTTTCCGCCACAGACCAGCAGGAAGCTATCTCTGCAGGTACTTTTGGTGTCAAAGCCGCCCTGAAAGGCGAAACCGGCAAAATGGTTTCCTTCGTCCGCGCACAGAATGAGGATGGTTCCTACCGTATGATCTGCGGTCTCGAAGATGTCAATGCCATCTGCAATGAAGAGAAACCGGTGCCTCAGGAATGGATCATTCAGGACGGTTCCGATGTCTCCGAGGAATTCCTCAATTATGCACACCCGCTGGTACAGGGCAAAGTGGATGTCCCCCTTGGCGAAGACGGACTTCCGGTATTCGTTTATCGCAAATAAATAGAAATCATCAGCTACTTTCTAAAGAGTTTTTGAAAATTGCTTTTCACCATTCCAACAACACACTTTAAGCAATAAACAGAATTTTTGTTTACACAAATATGATTGATCATAAAATGAGCCAGGTTCTCTGATACCAGAAGGACCTGGCTCATTTTATACATAACAGAGTATAAAAATACATGTAATTTCCAACTTCCATTACCGAAATTCCCAGACAATAAACAGCATCAAAAAATATTTTTGGAAACCTAAATCATTTTTGTTTTTTTCTATTGCAATTCTAAAAATATCTGTTATGATAAAATCAAAGAGACCATTTAAAATTAAAATACAGAAACGAATCCCATCAACAATACAGCCCACCAATAAGGAGGATATGAATCATGAGTAAGACAGCACAGATTAAATGGACGCTGAATCACATCACCCCGAGTGATGACCATCAGGTAGAAAACATGTCCGTTGCAGAAATGGAGAAAGCCAGCAATTTTCACAAAAGCTTTCCTCAATATGAAGTAACTCCCCTTACTCCACTGAACAACCTGGCTGATTACCTTGGACTGAAACGTCTGTATGTCAAAGACGAAGCCTATCGTTTCGGACTGAATGCATTCAAAGTTCTGGGCGGATCCTACGCAATCGCAAGATACATTGCACAGCAGCTCGGCAAAGACGTCAGTGAACTTCCCTATCATGTACTTACTTCTGACAAACTCAGGGAAGAATTCGGTCAGGCTACGTTTTTCACCGCTACTGACGGCAATCATGGCCGCGGAATCGCATGGGCTGCCAATAAACTCCGTCAGAAATGTGTTGTCCGGATGCCGAAGGGAACTACCCGGACACGTCTGGAGAACATTGCAAAAGAAAATGCTACCGTTACCATCGAGAATCTAAATTACGATGAATGTGTCCGCATGGCTGCAAAAGAAGCGGCAGAAACCGAGCATGGAATCATGGTACAGGATACCGCATGGGAAGGATATGAAGAGATTCCCACCTGGATCATGCAGGGATATGGAACGCTTGCCATGGAAGCAGACAAGCAGCTGGAACAGGACGGAAGCCGCCCCACACATGTTTTCGTACAGGCAGGTGTCGGTTCTCTTGCCGGAGCAGTGATCGGATATTTTGCCAATCGTTTTAAAGAAAACCCGCCGGTCATGGTGGTTGTCGAAGCCAATGCGGCTGACTGCCTCTACCGTTCTGCCATGCAGGCTGACGGCAGCAGAGTCAACGTAACAGGGGATATGCTTACCATTATGGCAGGACTTGCATGTGGAGAAGCCAATACCGTTTCCTGGGATATTCTGAGAAACCATGCAAGCGCATTTGTTTCCTGTCCTGACTGGGTAAGCGCAAATGGCACACGCATTTACGGTTCTCCTCTTCGCGGCGACAGGCAGGTGATCTCCGGCGAATCCGGTTCTGTTACCATGGGACTTCTTCACGCGGTTATGACCAGACCGGAATACAAAGATCTGAAAGAAGCCCTGAAACTCGATGAAAATTCTGAAGTACTTCTTGTGTCCTCCGAAGGAGACACTGATCCGGACCGTTACCGCGAAATCGTATGGGAAGGCCTGTGCGGTTCCGACAAAGAACCATTTGCAGATATTCCGTAAATCTTTGATGAGGAATCAGGATAGAAAAAAAGAATTATTTTAAGAAAGAATTATTTTAAGAAAGAATTATTTTAATAAAGCATTATTCACCATATCCATATTCATAAAACAGGGAGGAAATTCTCATGTTAGACTATAATAAAATCAAAGAAGCCGCTCAGAGCTGCGAAAAAGAAATGACCGCATTCCTGCGTGCTATTGTCAGAAATCCGGGCGAAAGCTGTGATGAAAAAGCACATATCGATACCATTGCAGCAGAAATGAAAAAAGTCGGATTTGACGAAGTATTCATTGATCCGCAGGGAAATGTCATCGGATATATGGGAACCGGTGACCGGATCATCGCATATGATGCACATATTGATACCGTTGGTATCGGAAATATTGAGAACTGGAACTTTGACCCGTATGAAGGCTATGAAACAGACACTGAGATTGGTGGACGCGGCGTTTCAGACCAGTGCGGCGGCATCGTTTCTTCCGTATACGGCGCAAAGATTATGAAAGATCTCGGCCTTATTCCGGAAGGATGCAAAGTCATGGTAGTCGGAACTGTTCAGGAAGAAGACTGTGACGGTCTCTGCTGGCAGTACATCATCAATGAAGACAAGATTCGTCCGGAATTTGTGGTTTCCACAGAACCTACTGACGGCGGTATTTACCGAGGCCAGCGCGGACGTATGGAAATCCGTGTAGATGTCAAAGGTGTTTCCTGCCACGGATCTGCTCCGGAGCGCGGAGACAACGCCATCTACAAAATGGCTGACATTCTTCAGGATGTACGCGCCTTAAATGAAAACGATGATGCAGATGAGACCGAAATCAAAGGCCTTGTAAAAATGCTCAATCCGAAATACAACCCGGACTGGGAAGAGGCCCGTTTCCTTGGACGCGGCACTATTACCACCTCCCAGATTTTCTATACTTCCCCAAGCCGCTGCGCAGTTGCAGACTCCTGCTCTGTATCTCTTGACCGTCGTATGACTTTTGGAGAAACCTGGGAAAGCTGTCTGGACGAGATCCGTGCTCTTCCAAGTGTGAAGAAATATGGCGATGATGTGGTCGTTTCCATGTACAATTACGACCGCCCGTCCTACACCGGCTGCGTATATGAAATCGAATGTTACTTCCCGACATGGGCCATTCCGAAGGATCATGCAGTGACGAAAGCTCTGGAAGATGCCTACACCAGTCTTTACGGAGACAAACGTATCGGTGCAGAAGAAACGCTCGCAATGAGACAGGCTCGTCCGCTGACAGACAAGTGGACCTTCTCCACCAATGGTGTTTCCATTATGGGAAGAAACGGAATCCCATGCATCGGCTTTGGCCCGGGTGCAGAAGCACAGGCTCATGCACCAAACGAAAAAACATGGAAACAGGATCTGGTAACCTGCGCTGCTGTATATGCTGCACTTCCTGCATCCTATTTTAAATAAAAATGAAACATCGTACCTTTTACTGCAACGATATTTGATAATTTCACTAATACGCAAAAATGTAAACTCATATTCGGCATTTTTTAATAAACGATCCAAACTACAACAATTTATATGAGCGGAGGATTTTCTCAATGAAAACATTACAGGATTATATCGATAAATTAAATTCTTTAAACTTCAAAGACATGTATAACGGTGACTTCTTCCTTACATGGGAAAAAACGGATGACGAAATCGAAGCCGTATTCACGCTGGCAGATGCACTTCGTTACATGAGAGAGCACAACATCTCCACAAAAGTATTCGAAAGTGGTCTTGGCATCTCCCTCTTCCGTGACAATTCCACCCGTACCCGCTTCTCCTTCGCTTCTGCCTGCAACCTGTTAGGTCTGGAAGTCCAGGATCTCGATGAAGGAAAATCTCAGATTGCCCATGGTGAAACCGTTCGTGAAACAGCCAATATGATTTCCTTTATGGCTGACGTGATCGGTATCCGCGACGACATGTACATCGGCAAAGGCAACAAATACATGCATGATGTTGTTGACGCTGTAACCCAGGGCCACAACGCTGGAATTCTGGAACAGAAACCTACCCTGGTAAATCTTCAGTGTGACATTGACCATCCGACACAGGCTATGGCAGATATGCTCCATATCATCCATGAATTCGGCGGAGTAGAAAACCTGAAGGGCAAAAAACTTGCCATGACATGGGCTTATTCTCCATCCTACGGAAAACCGCTGTCTGTTCCTCAAGGCGTGATCGGTCTGATGACCCGTTTCGGAATGGATGTTGTTCTTGCTCATCCGGAAGGATATGAAGTATTTCCGGAAGTAGAAGAAGTGGCCAGAACCAACGCTGCAAAATCCGGTGGTTCCTTCACCAAAACCAACAGCATGGCAGAAGCTTTCAAAGATGCAGACATCGTATATCCGAAGAGCTGGGCTCCTTTTGCAGCCATGGAAAAACGTACAGAGCTTTATGGAAACGGTGATATGGAAGGTATCAAAGCTCTCGAAAAAGAACTTCTCGCACAGAATGCAGAACACAAGGACTGGGCATGTACCGAAGAACTTATGGCTACTACCAAAGACGGCAAAGCCCTTTATCTCCACTGCCTGCCGGCTGACATCAGCGGTGTAAGCTGCGAAACAGGCGAAGTAGACGCTTCTGTATTTGACCGTTACAGAGATCCGTTATACAAAGAAGCAAGCTACAAACCATACATCATCGCTGCCATGATCTTCCTTGCAAAATTTGCAGATCCTGCAGACATTCTGAAAAAACTGGAAGAAAAAGGCACTCCGAGAGTATTCAAATAACAAATATTGGAGCGTGTTATCATGACAAAGAAAAAACGTATTGTGATTGCTCTTGGCGGTAACGCACTTGGCAATACTCTTCCGGAACAGATGGCCGCAGTCAAAATTACTGCAAAAGCCATTGTAGATCTGATTGAAGAAGGATGTGAAGTTGTTGTTGCTCACGGCAACGGACCTCAGGTCGGCATGGTAAACAATGCCATGATTGCCCTGATGCACGAAGATCCGCAGCAGCCCAATACTCCACTTTCTGTCTGTGTTGCAATGAGCCAGGCCTATATCGGCTATGACCTGCAGAATGCACTCCGCGAAGAGCTGTTAAACAGAAATATGACGGACATTCCGGTCGCAACCATGATCACTCAGGTGCGTGTAGATCCGGATGATCCGGCTTTCCAGACCCCTTCCAAACCCATCGGCAAATTCTTCTCCAAAGAACAGGCCGATATCATGGAAGAGAAATACCATTACATTATGAAAGAAGATGCCGGTCGTGGATACCGACGTGTAGTTGCCTCCCCCAGACCGGTGGAAATTATCGAAATCGGCACCATTCGCACCATGGTAGATTCCGGAGACCTTGTCATCGCCTGTGGCGGCGGCGGCATTCCGGTCATACGCGAAAACAACCATCTGCGCGGGGCAAGTGCGGTCATTGACAAAGACTTTGCAAGCTGCCTGCTTGCCAAAGAACTGGATGCAGATTATCTCATCATCCTCACTGCTGTAGAACAGGTTGCTTTGAATTACGGAACCCCTGCTGAAAAGTGGCTCAGCGATGTTTCCGTAGAAGAAGCAAAACAATACATCCGTGAAGGACATTTTGCCCCAGGTTCCATGCTTCCAAAAGTTCAGGCAGCCGTTGACTTCGCAGAGTCCAAACCAGGTCGCACCGCCCTGATCACCCTTCTGGAAAAATCCAGAGATGCCATCCAGGGCAAAACCGGAACTGTGTTCCATCTCTAGAGTGTGTTTGAAAATTGCTTTCCGACAGATGTGCGTCACAATTTGTGGAAATTTGACTCAAATGAGGGAGGCATAGCGGGCTATGTTGACCGAATGCGAGACAAATTTCCCGCAAAGTGGAGCGTGCATATGACGGGAATGAATTTTCAAACACGCTCTAAGGCAAAACTGGAAAAAGGATGTACCAGTCAGGCTTCCAACCGCCTGTTGGTACATCCTTTTTCATTTTTACTTCTTGCTGCGGTACGCTTCTGCTTCCCAATGTGTAATAAAGTATGTAATATCATCTGTCATTTGCAGCGGACCGCCAAAGCTTTCGGCATATACTGCAAGCTTGATCGCATCTTTCACCAGGAGCTGCGCTTTTGCTGCTTTTCCCTTGTCATCTTCCATGATAAATGCGCCAACGCCCTGTACCAGAATCAGTCTTGGCTCTTTGTCATTCTCTGCCATAAAGGCATCCAGTACATTTTTTGCCTGATCAATATTTCCCACAAATAACGGGTATGGTCCGCAATACACAATGTGATCTGGAGTGAATGGCTTCAGAAGTGGTGCGGCAGCTGTCTGATCTTTTACAAAATTATCAACTTCTGCAGCTGGTACAACTTCTACAGCATGTCCCAGTAACTGAGAAAGCTTCTGTGCTGCCTGCTCTTTTTCAGCGGTAACAGCGTCGCTTACGTCAGCTGTTCTTTTTACCTGCTTTTCTAATTTTTTAATAACATCATCAAATAAAACACCAATTTCTTCTACCGTATTTGCTGCAACGAAAATTCCGTGATTCTGGAGCAAAAGAACCTGAACATCTTTTCCAAATTCTTCTTTATAAGCATTCATTTTCTCGAAACAAATGCGGGCAAGTGTGTATCCGGGCTTGCAGATGTCAATCCAAAGCACTTCTTTTCCAAGAATCTGTTCACAAAACGCCTTTCCGCCATTTCCACAGGTCAGTCCATTGACAAGAGTCGGATGAACATGAAGGACATAGGTATAGGCAAATAAATTATGGAGCAATGCTTCAACGCTTGGACGTTTGGTCTTATCCTCGTCTGTTACTGCCGCCATTACGTCTGCAAGATATGCGGATTCACGTTCCACGTCATTTTGGGGATATTCCGTTTTCATGATTTCATTCAGACGTGCTCTGCTCATTTCGACAAATTCTTCTGCCTTAATGGTGGCAAGCTGTGTACCGGAACCCTTTACGTACAGAGTAGTGTCATCTTTGACAGAAGTATTACCGCCTCCTGCCAGAACATAAGCCGGATTGCTTCCATAAGCATTTGACATTTTTACTAAAGTTGAAAGATCCATAAATTAATATTCCTCCTTTTTTATCCTTATATAGTTTTTCTATATCATTACTTCTTTGGTCAGCAAAGCATATGAATTTTCAAACACGCTCTAATACATCGAAAAATAAATGACTGGCAATAAGTGATATCGCTGGTTATTTATGATTCGATGTACTGGAACTGCTTTCTTTATATCAAAAGAAAATTACTGTATGACCATACATCCTATGACATCTCCTGTCGATTTTATATATCATACCAACTTTATAACAATTCTCTTCTTTCTTTTAAATAATAATGCATATCAGAGGAATAGTCAATAATACAGAAAACTCACAGTTTTCAATTCTTTTTCTTTTGTTACTGTTCACCGTATTCTCGATCAGACGCCTACACGAGCAGAGATTGCTCCGCCTGAAAGGGGCCATCTTCTTTGTGGCACGTAAATTCAACTGTTCCACAGCAACCATATACCGGTATTTAAGCGAAATTACAAGTTAAGATCTTTCTTCCCCATTTTATGTCAGTAACTCAAAGGTATGATACAGATCAATTTTCCCATATCCCCAGTCCGGATTGGGATATTGCATATTTTCCTCTCTCCGTGCACCTCTCTGTAAATAATTCCGGACATTATTTCCGGTAAAAAACGGTTCATTTCCCCTGATTACCGCCCATTCAAACAGCAGCGCTGCAATTCCGGCAGTCTGTGCTGCTGCCAGACTCGTTCCTGACGCGGAACCAAACCTTCCACCCGGCAATGCCACTTTCACTTCCACTCCCGGCGCAGCAAAATTCGGCTTCACCGTTCCATTCGGATTAAATCCTCTGCTCGCCAGTGGAAACAAACTCCCATCACGGTACTGATAAGCGGTCATCGTCATTCCATCCGCCGCATCTCCCGGAGAAGTAATTGTATGATAGGGCGAAGACTGCAGAAAAAAGGTATCATCCGGTATCGTCCCTGTCACCGGAAGCCACATATTAAATTCTGAACCATTCATATTTCTGCCCTGTATCTGAAATCGCCAGATTCCCGCAGCAGGATGAAGAAAACGGAAAAACACCAGCGTATTTCCGGAATAACGCTCAATCGAAACATAATTCACAAGAACCTTGGTTTCCACAAATACAAAAGAAAGCTCCTGCGTATTCCCCTGAAGCGCAGTACTTACCATCAGCGATTCTCCCGTCGGAGACTGTATTGTCACCTGAAAAAGCTCCGGAGAATTTCCCCAGAATTCCATAGAAAACTGTTTCGCCTTCTCTCCAACACGAAGTTCCACATTGTCTGTCGGCCTGTTCCGGTCAAGTTCTCCATGATAATGGTGCCTTGCCGCGCCTTCGTTTCCTGCAGCAATGGATATGGAATTCCGGAAAAAACGGGCCATATTATCCACGGTCTGACAGAGAGGACTGAAACCGTTGTGTGATCCCTTATTTGTCCCAAGACCGATACAGATAGAAAGAGGCATCTGATATCTCAGTGCACATCGTCTGGCATACGCGATTGCCAGCATGATATCATCCTCCTGAAAAATTTCCGCATCCGAAGGATAAAGATAAAATTCCCGAAGATACTGTTTTGCGGGCTTTAATTTAATTACCACCAGGGACGCATCCGGCGCTGCTCCCGAAAAATTTTCCTCTTCGATTGTTTTCCCGGCCGCTGCTCCAGCCAGCATCGTTCCGTGTCCGTTCGTATCTGTGGATGGCACAATCTCCAGCGGATTTTCCGATACCAGTGCACGGTCAATTTCTTCTTTCCGAAACACTCTGCCAAACGGCGCATTTTCACTTTCTCCCCCTGGAATCGTCTGATCCCAGATTTCCAGAATTTTACTGCTGTTTCCATACCGGAAAGCGGGATTCTGATAATCAATCCCGGAATCAATCACTGCCACCATTGTCCCCTCTCCCCGCAATTTCAGATACGGGTGATTATGAAGCCTTGTTACCCCTGACGCCTGCAGACTCTCCACATCCATGTAGGAATAACATTTGGGGATGGCATTATAGGAATAACTGTTCAATTCCACTTCCGGAACCAGTGTACTTGGCACGTAAGATACCGCATACAATTCATTGATCACCAGAAAAGTACCGTCATAATTCTCCTCAACCGGACTCTGAAACTGCTCGCTATATCTCACCAGGAAACTTTTATAATCTTCACTCTGAGCAGGGACAACGCTTTCCATTTCTATTTCCGTTCCATAAACCTCCGGCTTTTTCCGGTTTCGCCTAAAACGTTTCCAGTATGACTCGTCATATTCTTTTCCGTACTCTATTTCATATTCTTTTTCATACTCTTTTTCATACTCTTTTTCATACTCTTCATATTCTTCCATTCTTAACATTTTTCGCCATCCTGTGCGGTGAGCTTCATTTCCATACGATCTCTGCTTCTCCAACCGCAGCTCCGCACGTTCCTTTTTTTTGTTTAGATAAAACTTATGCATGATTCGTCATGTAAAGAACCATATTGCTCCTGCTTGATCTCTGTATTGACTGTCTCGGATTCTCAAACATAAATGCATGAAGACACCTCACGAAATATTTCCTCTTCGCCGTAGAACATGCCAGAAAGGCTATTTTATATTACAGAAAAATGCGGAACAATTTCCTGTAATGCAGAAAAGGACTGCACATCTCTCTCATAATGAGATACCATTCATTAGATACATGGGAAAAGCAATCTGGTGCAGATGGGTATTTTAACTTTATCGAAAGTTATATGGGAAGTCAGATAAAAGGAAGCGAAAAGCAATTTACCGTTATGAGCCTGGAATCTTTAATCATGTAATGTACGTTTTTGATGAATCAAAGTGGGCTTTAGTTCAGCAACTGTATGTGAGAATTCTTCGAGTTTTACTATGCGTATGGTTTTCTCCGGAACTTTGGTTCAGTGTGAAACACTGTGAAGTGTGATGTGAAAAACCGTACGCGAAAGAGGAACCCCTCCAGGGGCTGCGGTGACAGATACTTCCTGTTCCTGTGCAGGCTTCGGGGCTTAAGAAGTACTAAGGCTTTCCGGTTTTCGCTAAAACCGTGGACCGGATTCGTGGACTCGCCGTTGGCTCAGACAGCACAAATCCGGCCCACAACGCGAAAACCGGAAAGCCAAGTACTTCTGTTATGAAGTGACTTTTGTCAAGAGGTATATTTCAAAATAACAAACTTTTTCTTTCCTCAATTGACAATCCTCACATTTTTCTCTGACAGCATCAGGAAAGAGCCCTGATTTAACAGTTCCCGGCAGTTGGCCACTCTGTTATTCGTGGATTGGTTACCAACAGGCTAATGGTCCGCCGTGAGCTCTGCAATCTAAAAGCGTGGATCACGGTTTTACGTGCTCACATAGAAGTAACGCAGATAACCCGAACCTTGAAGTGATCACAGCTCCTTCCGGATACTGTCAGATATTTACTTTGTTACTGGCAGAAATTCTGCAGGTTACTGCTGATTTCTGCTTGATTACCTTTACCTCATGGACAGATGGCTGTCAAGGGCTTGCCGCGTCAGCGGTGCGAAGCACCCTTGACTGGCAGATGACCATGTGATATCTATGCCATCCTGTAACTGATGTTATCTGTCATCATTCCCCACACAAAACACGCCAGTTCTCTTGCGGTTGCCGCCACTGCCACATTCTTCTTTTTCCCATGCCGGAT
>NZ_JBQHXR010000016.1:0-62857 GCF_052063365.1 Blautia sp. HCP3S3_G3
GCCTGCACAGGAACAGGAAGTATCTGTCCACCGCAGCCCCTGGAGGGGTTCCTCTTTCGCGTACGGTTTTTCACATCACACTTCACAGTGTTTCGCACTGAACCAAAGTTCCGGAGAAAACCATACACATAGTAAAACTCGAAGAATTCTCACATACAGTTGCTGAACTAAAGCACTCTTTCATTCATCAAGATATACTTTCACCAATTCCTGATTCAAAAAAGAGAGACACCCTGTAAGTGCCCCTCTTCTAATAATCTCATATTTTATTCACTCTGATAATGTGCGATCAGTCGATCCAGTCTCCTGCTCAGAAGAAGATTTCTCTGAAGATCCTCTCTGCACTGAATTCTACAGTTCAGAATCTTCTGCAGAATCTGCATTCTCAGATACAGCATTCTCCCTCTGCATATCCTGATGGTTTTTATCGGACGGCATATTATCGTCTCTGTTATCTTCCCGGTTCTTTCCGGCAAACGATACCTCACCATCCTCGGCATCTTCCCGGTTCTTTCTGGCAGACGGCAGCGTGCCGTCCCAGTCATCTTCCTGATTTTCTTCAGACCGTATTTCCTGTTCCTTTTTTGCGGCAAGTGCTTCCTGCTTCTGCTTCGCAGCAATTTCTTTCTCTTTATCCTGTCGGTCAAGTTCTGCTTCTGCCTGCTCCTCTGCTGCATATAAAGCCTCTTTTCTGCGTTTTCGGGCAGCTGCTCTTTTTTTCTCCATTGCTCTTCTGACCAATGCCTCTGTACCAAAAAACAGGAACAAAAATGCCGATATCACAAACGATACAGAAATCCGCGTTCCGGGAATCCTGATTCCGTCTGTCCTCAGCCATTCTGTAAAACAGCGAATCAGTCCATACAGAGACATATATCTCATAAAAATCTCTCCCTGAAACTTTTTGCGTCTCTGACTGGCAAGAAGGAAAAACAGAAGGATCAGGCACAACGCACTTTCATACAGAAAAACCGGATGGACCTGAATATAAGAGATACCATCCACTACTGTCAGATTCTCACGCATCAAAGCACTGACTGAACCGGACTGCACAGATGACAATGGAAGCTGCATGGCAAAATAACTGCCCGTGTACTCTCCAAAGGATTCCCTGTTAAAGAAATCCCCCCACCTTCCTATTATCTGTGAAATGAGCAGTCCCATGCTGGCAGTATCTGCCACTTTCCAGAAAGAAGTCTTTTTGATTCTGCCAAACAGCAGTGCTCCAAGGATTCCTCCGAAAAGAGCCCCGTAAAAAGACATCCCGCCATTCCGGATATTGAAGATCGACTGAATATTTCCGCGATAAAGCGTCCAGCTAAACGCCACATACAAAAGCCGTCCGCCGATTGTTCCGGTAATCATTGATGTGAGTATCATTCCCAGATAAAGATTCGGTTCCTGTCCGCGTCTTTTTGCTTCCAGCACAATAAAACAGATTCCAAGCATCATTCCCAGTGCGATCAGAATTCCGTAAAAAGTAATCTCATATCCAAAAACACTGATACCTCTTCCCACATAGCTCAAATTTATTCCAATGTTGGGGAATCGAATCGACATCTCCATAATTCACCTGTATTATACGTTGAAACGGAACAGAATCACATCTCCATCCTGAACCACGTATTCCTTCCCTTCCATACGAACCAGGCCCTTCTCTCTGGCACCTGCATAAGAACCGCAGTCCAGAAGGTCCTGATAATTGACAACTTCTGCTTTGATAAAGCCGCGTTCAAAGTCTGTGTGGATTTTCCCTGCTGCCTGAGGTGCTTTGGTACCGATTTTGATCGTCCATGCTCTTGTTTCATCTTCCCCTGAAGTCAGGAAACTCATCAGTCCCAGGAGACGGTAACTTGCGCGGACAAGCTTCTCCAGTCCGGATTCTGCAAGGCCCAGATCTTCCAGGAACATTTTCTTTTCGTCATCCTCAAGTTCTGCGATTTCCTGTTCAATCTGTGCACAGATTACAAATACTTCACTGTTCTGCTCCTGAGCGTATTTCCGGACAGACTGCACATAAGCATTGGATTCACCGTCATCTGACAGATCATCTTCTGCAACATTGGCAGCGTAGATCACCGGTTTTGCAGTAAGAAGATTATAGGTACCCATCCAGCCCTCTTCATCTTCGTTTTCCAGTTCCATTGTGATCGCCATCTGACCATTTTCCAGATGTTCTTTCACTTTCTGAAGGAAATCCAGTTCTTTTGCAGCTTCTTTGTCCATACGGGCAGTTTTTGTTACTTTTGCAATTCTTCTCTCCATAATCTCAAGATCAGAGAAAATCAGCTCAAGATTGATGGTTTCAATGTCACGCAGAGGATCGATCGTTCCATCCACATGCACAACATTGGAATCCTCAAAGCAGCGTACCACATGTACGATTGCGTCTACTTCACGGATATTTGCCAGAAACTGATTGCCAAGTCCTTCTCCTTTGGATGCGCCTTTTACCAGTCCTGCAATGTCCACAAACTCAATCACTGCAGGTGTTACTTTTTTGGAATGATAAAAATCTCCGAGAAGCTGAAGTCTCTCATCCGGCACAGTTACAATTCCCACATTGGGATCAATGGTACAGAACGGATAATTGGCTGATTCCGCTCCTGCTTTTGTAAGAGAATTAAATAACGTACTTTTCCCCACATTCGGCAAACCTACAATACCAAGTTTCATAATAAATTCCTCTCTTTATCTCATTTTTCATTTTTGTCTGTAATTTTTTGTATTTTCGGTACATCGAAAAATATATAACTGACACATCGGACATACCTCATCAGACATTTATTTTTCGAACGCATTTGTACATTTCATCTTAACACAACCCTATTTCTCTTTCAAGCCAGGAAATAACAAAATCTGACAGCCTCCCATACAAATGCCATGTCCCATTTCTTCAATTTTCAAACACACTCTAGTACATCGAAAAATAAATGACTGGCTATATCACGCAGCAGATGAGAAATCAGGCAAGTGATATAGCTGGTTATTTATTATTCGATGTACTAGTCTCTCGACATGATCATCAGGAGGCTTCCCCTCTCATATTGGACTTCCGCCCATTCATCCTGAATTTCATTGCTCACGGTCAGTCCGCTGTCTGCAGCTGTCAGGCGATACCCATCCAGAGGATACTTAAATCCTCTCAGAGTCAGTCCGTCTACATCACCGCCCACAGGGAAAAAGGAAACATATTTTCCAAACTGTCCTGTACGCTCCAGCCTGGTACCGCTCTCCACAAGAGTGATATAATTGCAGGCATCCAGAAGTGTGATATTCGCACCATAATTTCTTCCAAGAGATAAAAGTCCCAGATTCGCCATTACATGATCCAGACGGCTGCCTGTAGCTCCAAGAATTGCGATATTTTTTCTGCCCCGCTTCATAGCCAATACAGCGGCAGATTGTGTATCGGAATCATCTTTTTCCGGTTTCAGGCGGTAAATTTCCAGATGATGTGCCGCTTCCATAGAAGTATGCTCCATACTTCTTTCCAGATAATGTCTCCCCTTTTCGGAAAGGCTGTCAAAATCTCCCACTGCAATATCCGGCCGGATTCCTGCGGCTTCGGCAGTCTCTATAAAAAAATCCATTCCTCTGTCTGCAGCGATCAGACAGAGATGTTCTCTTCCTGTTTCATTTATCGTTTTTTTCAAAAAATCGAGGGCAAAATCGCTTTGGATATTGCCCCCGCTTACAATTATCGTATCAATCATAAAATTCCTCTTTAGTCCAGTTCCTGACTGATTTTATCAATTTTGCGAAGGATACTCTTCACATTCTGTTCCAGATCACCGCGGAATACATAAGAACCTGCCACTATCAGATTGGCTCCTGCTTTCATAACAGTTTCCAGCGTATCATCATTGATTCCCCCATCCACCTGAATATCCACATCAAGTTCTTCTCTGTCAATCAGTTCACGGAGTTCCTGAATCTTCTCTGTACATTCATCCAGATATTTCTGTCCGCCAAATCCCGGCTGAACAGTCATGACCAGTACCAGATCCACATCCTCCAGAAGATGACTGATATCATTTACCGGTGTCGCCGGCTTAATGGAAATTCCAGCTTTAATCCCTGCATCTTTGATCAGTTCGATCGCACGCTCCGGATCATCGGATGCCTCCGCATGAATCGTAATGGAATCCGCTCCGCAGTCTGCAAAATCCTGAATATACCGTTCCGGTGCAGTTACCATCAGATGAACATCAAAGAACATTTTGGATTCCCTGCGGATAGACTTGATCACCGGCATTCCAAAAGAAATACTCGGAACAAAATCTCCATCCATCACATCAATATGCAGCCATTTTACCCCTGCTTTTTCCAGGGTTTTTATCTGTTCGCCCAGGCGGTTAAAGTCTGCTGATAAAATCGACGGGCACAATTGATACATAATTCAGTATCTCCTTTTCTCTTTTAATTCTTCATAAAGTCCCAGATAGTCTTCGTATCTGATCCTGCTGATTTTTTGATTTTCCAGTGCTTCCTTCACTGCACAGCCGGGTTCATGGATATGTCTGCAGCCCTGAAACCGGCATTTTCCTTCATACTGCTGAAATTCCCGGAAATAATCCTTCAGTTCCTGTTCTTCCATATCTGTGAGATACAGGGAGGTAAAACCGGGAGTATCCACCAGATACGTATTTTCCGCTACCGGAATCACCTGCGAATGCCGCGTCGTATGGCGGCCCCTTTTCAGCTTTTTGCTGATTTCACCGGTTTCCATCTGCACATCTTCCTGCATGAGATTCGTCAGAGAAGATTTTCCCACTCCGGAAGGTCCGGCTACAACTGTCGTTTTTCCCTGAAGGATCTGCCGGATTTCTTCCACACCCTCTCCCAGATTTACACTGGAGAGAATGACCTGATATCCACAGCCCGCATATGTTTCATACAAAACTTCCAGCTCCTCCGGACTGACCAGATCTTTTTTGTTAAAACAAATCACCGCCGGAATTCCTTCCCGCTCCATCATAATGAGGAAACGATCCAGAAGCATCAGATTCGGTTTGGGATTCTCTGCCGCAAAAATGACAAATGCCTGATCCACATTGGCTACTGCCGGTCGAATCAGGGAATTCCGCCGGGGCAGAATGGAAGTGATACTGCCTTCTTTTTCTTCTCTGTCAAGAATCTGTATCTCCACATCATCGCCTACCAGCGGTTTCTGATTCTCTTTGCGAAAAATTCCTTTTGCCTTACATTCATAGACTTCTCCGTCTTCTGCATAAACATAATAGAATCCGGCGATGCCTTTCATAATTTTCCCCTGCATGCACTATTCAACCTTTGCAAATGTAATGGAATAGTGGCCAAGTTCCTGATATTCTCCGTCTACCTGTTCTGACAGATAAAGGGTACCATCGCTGACACCGGAAGCTCCGGTAATGTCAAGCTGGTAAGGGAACGTCAGAACCTGATTTTCCAGTATCAGTGTCGCAGTCGGCTGGCCATTTACATTCTGTACCAGTTCCAGTCTCACTGCACCGCCCTGGTATCCTGCCGGAGTATCCAGACGCTGTGTACATTTCCATGTGCCGTCAGCACCTGTCACCGGCGTCTGTACCTGTGTCTGCGCAGTCGTATCCTGCTGCGTCGTATCCTGTACAGTTGTATTTGTTTCTGAAGTTGCTGCAGACGGATCTTTGTCACCGCAGCTGACAGTAAGTGTCATCGTTTCATCCGGATTTGCATAGGAATAAGCTTCCGGACTCTGGGAAATGACATCGCCTTCTTCATAATCAGTGCTTCTCTGTTCCACAATCTGAATATCAATCCATTTGCCAAGAACCGTAACCGCATCATTCTTCTGCCATCCGATTACATCCGGTACCTGGACATCTTCTCCGTAATAGTTGACTCCACGGCTGACAACCAGAGTAATGGTATCACCGGCTTTTGCAGTGGTGCCGCCTTCCGGTGTGGTATAGTATACATAGCCCGGATCTACCAGACAATATCCGTTTTCATCCAGTTCACTGTATTCTTTCTGCACATTTACTATAAATCCGGCGTCTTCCAGGAGCTGCTGTGCTTCCACGCCTGTTTTTCCGTCAGTATCCGGAACCGTCACCTGCTGTACACCCTTGCTGACATAATATTTCAATGTGGTAAATGCTTCTACCATGGTACCTGCCGGAATATCCTGTTCACAGATACGGCCTTTTTCCTGATCAGAAGCTTTCTCTCCGATGATCTGGATGCCAAGCTGAGAATTCAATGTCAGTTCTCCGGCTTCCTCCTCTGTAAGTCCGATCAGATTTGGCACTTCCACGAGATTGTCTTCTTCTTTCTTCTCTGTCTGCTGTTCTTCCTGCTTCGTTTCCGGTTCTGCGCTTCCGCCGATCAGACCGGATGCTTTTCCAATATAAAAAATCAAAGCCACCAGCAGTGCAGCACCGGCAATCAGAGCGATAATGGTCACTGCACGGCCTATACTTCTGCTCTTTTCTGCTTTTTTTCTGGATTTTCTGATTGATGCACGTCTTTCCTCATATCCGTCATCATCGTCATCATAATCCGTGTCATACGTCTCTTCTTCCAGATCTGCAACTTCCATTTTTTTCTGACCTGCGCGAGAAGACTGCTTGGGCGTATGCTTGATCTCGCCAAGCTCCTCATCAGAAATCACGACGGTCTTTGCTTCGTTATCAACGGTATCAATTTTTACAAAATCACCCTGCGGGTCGATCAGAGAATGTTTCAGATCCGCAATGACCTCTTCCATACGGTCATATCGTCTTCCAACACTCTTCTGAGTACATTTCAAAATGATCTGTTCCAGACTGTAGGGAAGATCTTCCGCATAAATGCTTGGCGGAACCATTTCTTCCTGAAGATGTTTGATCGCAATGGCTACTGTCGTATCACCGTCAAACGGAACTCTTCCGGTAACCATTTCATACAGGGTAATACCAAGAGAGTAGATATCGCTTTTCTCATCACTGTATCCGCCGCGTACCTGTTCCGGTGAGCTGTAATGTACAGATCCCATAACATTGGAGCTGATAGTATTGGAAGAAGCCGCTCTTGCAATACCAAAATCTGTCACCTTGACCTTGCCGTCTGTGGAAATAATGATATTCTGGGGTTTTACATCACGATGAACAATTCCGTGACTGTGAGCCGCTTCCAGTCCCATCGAAACCTGAATGGCAATACTGGTAGCCTCTTTCACAGAAAGCTTTCCTTTCTTGGTGATGTACTCCTTCAGCGTAATTCCCTCAATCAGTTCCATAACAATGTAGTAAACTCCTTCATCGTCTCCTACATCAAATACGTTGACAACATTCGGATGGGTAAGTCCTGCAGCTGCCTGAGCTTCACTTCTGAACTTCCGGATAAATGTCGTATCCTCACGAAATTCTGCCTTCAGAACCTTCACTGCCACAAAGCGGTTCAGTTTATGATCCTTGGCTTTGTAAACATCGGCCATTCCGCCGGTACCTATTTTCGATAATATTTCATAGCGCTCTGCAATAATCATTCCTGTCTTTAACATTTCTCCACCTCATTTGTGAATGGTTCCACTAATACAATTGCAATGTTATCCTTGCCGCCATTCCGGTTTGCTTCCCGAACCAGTGTCTCACCTTTTTCGGTAAGATCTGTATCGGATTTCAAGATAATCTCTTCGATCTTGCTGTCCTCCACCATATTGCTGAGACCGTCGGAACACATGAGAATCGTGCTTCCCGGTTCCAGTTTCAGATCAAAAAAATCAATATCTACTGTTCTCTCTGCTCCAAGGGCTCTCGTAATTATATTTTTATCCGGATGGTTTCTGGCCTCTTCCGGTCTCAGTTCGCCCATCCGAACCATCTCCTGTACCAGTGAATGGTCCTTCGTCACCTGGCGGATATGATCCTGTATCACATACAGACGGCTGTCTCCCACATTTGCCACATAAGCATAGTGCCCGACGACCGTTGATACCACCATGGTAGTTCCCATTCCTCTGAGGTGTTCATCCTTCTGTGCCTGCTCTATAATTTCTGTATTAGCAGTTTCGATGGCATGACGGATAACCTTGATAGGATTAAAATCCGCATCTCCACGAATTTCGTCGACTAAGATCTGGACCGCATGTGAGGAAGCGTAATCCCCTGCATTATGTCCGCCCATTCCATCAGCAACGACAAACAGATTAGGAAGATTCCCTACCGGGCTCTCACAGACAAACACATAATCCTGGTTCATCTTCCGCTTCTGCCCTACATCTGTAGCTGAATATACCCTCATGTCACTTCTCGCTTTCTGTTTTTTCAATGTAACTCTTTCTCAGTTGCCCACAGGCACCGTCAATATCGCTGCCCATTTCCCTTCTAATAGTACCATTTATTCCACATTTTTCAAGTTTTATTTTGAAATTCTGGACCGCCTCACGGGTAGAACGCTGAAAATTCCGCTCTTTTATGGGATTTACCGGAATCAGATTCACATGGCAGTTGATTCCGCGGATCCGCTCTGACAGCTCCCTGGCATCCTCGTCACTGTCATTGACACCTGCTACAAGACTGTACTCAAATGTAATACGGCGTCCGGTCTTTTCAAAATAAGTTCTGCAGGCTGTTAGCAATTCATCCATCGTGTATTTTTTTGCTATGGGCATCAGTTCCTGCCGTCTGGCATCATTAGGCGCATGAAGAGAAATTGCCAGAGTCATCTGCAGTTTTTCTTCTGCCAGCTCATAAATCTTCGGCACCAGTCCGCAGGTAGAAACAGTCAGGTTTCTCTGACTGATATGAATTCCGCCTTCTTCTGTAAGAATGTGAATAAAACGCAGAAGATTTTCATAATTATCCAGAGGTTCTCCGGTTCCCATCACTACCACATTGGAGACCCTCTCTCCGGTCAGCACCTGTATCCGGTAAATCTGATCCAGCATTTCTGAGGGAAGCAGATTTCTCGTCCATCCTCCGATCGTAGATGCGCAGAATCTGCACCCCATGCGGCAGCCTACCTGCGAAGAAATACATACGGAATTTCCATGTTTATAACGCATCAGCACACTTTCGATCACATTTCCGTCACTGAGCCGGAAAAGATATTTTCTGGTACCGTCAATTTTCGAAATCTGTACATCCACTGCCTCCAGGGCTGTGATCGGATAGGCGGAAAGCTTTTCCCGCAGGCTTTTCGGCAGATTCGTCATTTCATCGTAGGAAGTAACCAGATGCTCATGAAGCCAGCTGTAGATCTGCTTTGCCCGGAACGGTTTGTCACCCAGTTCCGTCATAAGCACCTTTAATTCGTCTATTGTCATCGACTTAATGTCTGTCATATTCATCATTTATTATTTCCTTCTGAATCTCGCAATAAAGAACCCGTCTGTCTTATGTACCCCCGGCAAAAGCTGAAGATAACCAAGGGCTGTTGTTTCCGAATGCAGTTCCTCCGGAAGATAAGGATCCAGACTCTCCAGTTTGAATGGGTGGTTATTCATAAACCACATCATATTCTCTTCGTTTTCTTCTTTTGCAATGGTACAGGTACTGTAGATCAGAACTCCTCTGGGTTTTACATATTCTGCTGCCCGGTCAAGAATCGTCCTCTGCAGGATTACGATTTCTTCCTGTTTCTGTGCGGTTGCCCGGTATTTAATCTCCGGCTTTTTGCCGATCACACCATATCCGGAACACGGAACATCTGCCAGAACAATATCCGCCCTGCATTCCGATTCCACGTCAAATACCGTGGCATCCTGGACTTTTGCCTGTACGTTGATCGAACCGGTTCTCTGAATATTGTCTTCAATCAGATCCACCTTATACTGACTTACATCTCTGGCATCCACCGTTCCATAGCCTTCCATCTTATCTCCCAGATGAAGGCTTTTTCCGCCGGGCGCAGCGCAGAGATCGATGACATAATCTCCCTTTTCCGGATGGGCGGCTTCCGCCACCAGCATGGAACTTACATCCTGCACCTGAATTTTTCCCTGGACAAAAGCATCCAGCATATAGATATGATTAAATCCGGAAATATAATGGGCGTAGGGAAGATATGGCGCCTGCTCCACTTTTACCCCCTGGTCTTTCAGGCTTTTCAGGATTTCCTCGCCGGAATTCAGATATGTCCGGAAGCGTACGGTCATAGGCTTTTCTTCAAGGAAATCTGCCAGCATTTTTTCGGTTGTTTCTTCTCCGTAATCATTCAGCCAGCGTGTAACCAGCTGTTCCGGCATGGAATATTTCACAGAAAGATATCGCAGAAGATTCTCTTCTCTGGATGGGTACTCCAGTTCCGACATCTGTCTTGCGATGGTGCGCAGAACACCATTCACAAATGGTTTCAAATTATAAAACCCTTTTTTCTGGGCAAGCTTGACAGCCTCATTGCATACTGCACTGTCCGGCACACTGTCCATGAATTTCAGCTGATAAACAGCGCTTCTCAGGATTTCCCGGATCACAGGCTTCATCTTGTCCACTTTTACTTTTGAAAATGAATCAATGATATAATCAATCAGAATCCTGTATTCCAGGGTTCCTTCACACACTCTCGTCACAAACGCTCTGTCCTGTTTCGGCAGAAACTGATATTTGGAAAGGGCATTGCGAATGGCAATATGACTGTGCTCCCCTTCTTCAATTTCCAGCAAAATCTCCAGGACCATTTCTCGGGTATTGATTCCATTAATCGTCACGTCTTCTTCCTCCGGCAAGTATCAAAAGTCTTAAAAGCTGCAGGATTGAGGAGGCAAGAGCTGCCACATACGTCAGCGCTGCTGCGGAAAGAACTTTTTTGGCACCGTTTATCTCATTTTCTCCCAGAATTCCAAGACTCCGCAGATTCTGCAGTGCTCTGGAAGATGCATTGATCTCCACCGGCAAAGTTACCAGCTGAAAGAGAACTGCCAGAGAAAACAGCACAATTCCTGCTGTAATCAGCGGCTGAATGGAAAAAATCAGGCCAGCCACAAATAACGGCCAGGAAATATTGGCGCCAATATTCGCCACAGGAACAATTGCGCTCCGAAGCTGCAGCGGTCCATATCCTGTCGCATGCTGGATTGCATGTCCGCACTCATGAGCTGCCACACCTACGGCTGCCAGAGAGCTGCTGTCAAAAACGTCATCCGACAATGCCAGCTGCTTTGTTCTCGGATCATAGTGGTCTGTCAGGCTTCCGCGGACACGTACGATCTGTACATCAAAGATGCCCGCTGCCCGCAAAATTCTCTGTGCAGCCATGGCTCCGGTAAGGCCGGATGCACTCCTGACGCCTTTGTATCGCGCAAATGTACTCTTTACCCTTCCGGATGCTGCCATGGAAAGAAACATTCCTATCACCAGCAGAAGATATGTCCAGTCAAATCCCCAGTAATATCGATATCCGTACATATTTCTCACTCCTTATGATTCATAAAGACGCTGCCTTTTTCGATTTTATAGCCACGAAGAAAAGCATCGGTATCCATACGTTTTTTGCCTTCCAGCTGTACTTCTGTCAGTACCAGGATTCCATCAGCACATGCCACATGAATGCCCTCTCTGTCTGCAGCAAGAATGGTTCCGGGCGCTTCCTCTGTATTTCCGGGTACCGCTTTGCTTTTCCATACTTTCAGCGTCTTGCCGTTCAGATACGTATAAGCGCTGGGCCACGGGTTCAGTCCCCGTACCAGACGTTCCAGTTTCACTGCACTTTCGGAAAAATCCAGAAGACCCATCTGTTTCGTGATCATTGCCGCATACGGTGTCGGGCTTTCTTCCGGCTGTTTCTCATAGACAGCAGTACCATCAAGAATGGACGGCAGGGTCTTTATCAATAATTCTGCCCCGGCCTGCGCCAATTTATCAAACAAACTTCCGCCGGTCTCATCGTCTGCAAGAGGCACGATCACTTTAGAAATCATATCTCCTGTATCCAGCCCGGTTCCCATGCGCATAATCGTCACACCGGATTCTTTTTCCCCGTCAATGACTGCCTGCTGGATTGGAGCTGCACCACGGTATTTCGGAAGCAGGGATGCATGAATATTGATACACCCAAACTCCGGAAGGTCCAGAATCGTTTTTGGTATCAGCTGTCCAAAGGCAGCCACCACGATCAGATCCGGATGAATTTCCTCCAGAACCTGAATAAACTCCGGATCACGTACTTTTACCGGCTGATAAACCGGAATATCATACTTCTGTGCTTCTTCTTTTACAGGGGTAGGAAGCATGGTCTTGCCTCTGCCCTTCGGTTTATCCGGCTGCGTTACAACAGCAGCGATTTCATATCCCGATTCTGCCAGAGCACGCAACGGCAGTACCGCAAAATCAGGGGTCCCCATATAAATAATTTTCAATGTCATTACTCCTCTTCGTCTTCATCCTCATAGCTTACCTTGTGCAGTTCCCCTTCTACCAGATCGGTATACATTTTTCCGTCCAGGTGATCGATCTCATGGCAGAAAGCACGGGCAAGCAGTTCTGTTCCCTCATATTCCACTTCTTCCATATTAATATCAAGAGCTTTTACTTTTACATAATCCGGACGGGTAACCTGTCCGGACATTCCCGGTACGCTGAGACAGCCCTCTTCACCGGTCTGTTCTCCTGATGTTTCCAGAATTTCCGGATTGATCAGCACGATCGGTCCTTCTCCCACATCAATCACAACAATTCTTTTTAGAATTCCCACCTGCGGTGCGGCAAGGCCCACACCCATAGAATCATACATGGTATCCATCATATCTACAATCAGATTACGCAGCTTCTGTGTCATCTCTGTGATTGGTCTGCTCTTCTTCCTCAGTACGGGATCTCCTTCTGTTCTGATAGTTCTAAGTGCCATTTTCTTTTCTTCCTTTCTTCTTGACTGATTAACTGAAATCAAACTGTATATAAAGTTTCCGGAAACCGGAATTAATCTCTATGTACTTTTCTATTTTATCTTTGATGCGATTTAATATTTTATATTCTGTGTGTTTCAGGTAGATGACCTTACGGTATACATCATTGACTTTGCCTACAGAGGCATATGCCGGTCCAATTACATGAAGGTCTTCTCCGGAATATACACGGCGAATGAATTTCGCAATGTATTCCATCCCTTTTTCCAGAAGTTCTTCATCCTCCCCAAAAGCCAGAACAGAAAGCATGTGCGCAGACGGCGGATAATCCATCAGGGTACGATATCCCATTTCTTCCTCATAAAACGCTTCGTAATCCTGGACAGCAGATGCACGGATGCTGTAATGTTCCGGATGATAAGTCTGAATGACTGCTTCTCCTTTGCGTATTCCGCGCCCGGATCGTCCCACTGCCTGTGTCAGAAGCTGAAATGTCCGTTCCGCACAGCGGTAATCCGACGCATTCAGAGAAAGATCCGCCGCGATCACTCCTACCAGAGTAACCAGAGGAAAATCATGTCCTTTGACGATCATCTGGGTGCCCACCAGAATATCTGCCTCATGCTCTGCAAATGCAGAAAGAATTCTTTCGTAGCTTCCCTTATTTCGGGTCGTATCATAATCCATCCGCAGGATTCTGGCCTCCGGAAAAGTTCTGGCAAGCACCTGCTCGATCTGCTGTGTTCCGGCCTTAAATCCTCCGATATAAGGCGATCCGCACTCCGGGCACTGTTCCACCCGCGGCTGTTCATACCCGCAGTAATGGCAGACAAGCTTCCCATTATTATGCTCGGAAAGAGATACATCACAGTGCGGACATTTCATTACATGGCCGCAGGAACGGCAGGATACAAATCCCGCATAGCCCCTGCGGTTCAAAAACAGCATAGCCTGTTCGCCCCGCTTCAGTCTCTCCGAAATGGCATCTTTCAGCTTTCGGCTGAGAACGGACCGGTTCCCGGCTTTCAGTTCTTCGCGAAGATCCACCACCGATACATCTGGAAGGGGACGTTCCCCGTACCGGGCTTCCAGTTTCACCAATGCGTACTCTCCGGACATTGCCCTGCTGTATGACTCCAGAGAAGGAGTGGCAGATCCGAGAACTACTCTTGCCCCTTCCATGGAGGCACGCTTTACTGCGGTTTCTCTTGCATGATATCTCGGACTGTTTTCACTCTTGTAGGTCTGTTCATGTTCTTCATCGATAATGATAAGACCTAAATGTGAAAACGGTGTGAACAGGGCAGATCTGGGGCCTACCATGACCTGAATTTCCCCGCGTTTCGCCCTTTTAAACTGATCGTATCGTTCTCCCTGAGACAAACGGGAATTCAGCACCGAAACTTTGTCTCCGAATCTCCCGTAAAATCTCCGGACTGTCTGATAGGTAAGCGCAATCTCCGGAATCAGCACAATGGCTTCTTTCCCTTCCTCAAGCACCTGCTCGATCAGTTTCATGTAAACTTGTGTTTTGCCGCTTCCGGTCACGCCGTAGAGCAATACCGGTCTGGGAGATGGATCTTCCCATTCTTTCCCGATCTGTTCTGCTGCCTCCTGCTGAGCGGGACTTAATTCCTGCTCTTTTTCTGCGGACAGAGACTGAACATCTGCAGGCATACGGTAGATTTCACTGTTCTCCACCCGTATGATTCCCTCTTCGGTAAGGGGAGCCAATACTCCTGCATTTGTGCCCAGTTCACGGGAAGCAGCCGTATAATCCAGGTTTCCCTGCTCCAGAAGCGCACGAAGAAGTCTCGCCCGTGCCTTGCATCTGCCTTTTTCCAGCTGCCCGGCAAGTTGTTCTGCTTCCTGACGGGAAACAGCAAGACAAATGGTTCTTTTTTCTTTTGCTTTGATTTTTTCCTGCACGGGAAGGACGGTTTTGAGTGCCTGGATCATGGTAGAACCATAGTATTCCCGCATCCAGGCGGCAAGTGCGATCAGCTTTGATTCCGTAGTTTCTTCACCGCTTGAGACTCCCCGGATTTCTTTCATACGCCGAAGGTCAAATTTGGCTTCATCGGAAAGGCCGATCACATAACCTTTCCGTTCATGGTCGCCATTTCCAAAAGGAATCCGTACCACCATTCCCACACGAATCTCTTTTTCCATATTCTCCGGAACTTTGTACTGAAAGCTCCGGTCCACTTTTTCGTGGGAAATGTCTACAATTACATCCGCATATATCATGTATTTTCTCTGTTCCTATCTGCCTGCCAGAATATCAGCAATGAGCACACGTTCATCCATCGGATATTTTTTTCCTTTGATTTCCTGGTAGTCTTCGTGGCCTTTTCCTGCCAGAATGATAATATCGCCCGGTTCTCCATGATGAATCGCATAGGCAATCGCTTCTTTTCTGTCCGGAATCTCCACATATTTTCCGTCTGTTTTTGCCATGCCGACTTTAATATCATCGATAATGGCCTGCGGCTCCTCATTTCTTGGATTGTCGGAAGTGATGATCGTCAGATCTGCCAGACGTCCGGAAACTTCACCCATTTCATACCGGCGCAGTCTGGAACGGTTTCCTCCGCAGCCAAACAGGCAGACAAGACGGTGAGGCTGATATTCTCTCAAGGTAGTCAGAAGACTCTCCAGAGCCATCGCATTGTGTGCATAATCGATCATCAGCGTAAAATCATCGGAAACTTTTACCATTTCGATACGGCCTTTTACCTTCGCCACTTTCAGTGCTTTGATGATGTTTTCCTCGGAAACACGGAAATGGCGGCAAATAGCAATCGCTGTCAGAGAATTATAAATGCTGAATTTCCCCGGAATATCGATTTCCACCGGAAAATCCATGAGTCCTCTCAGATGATAGGAAATGCCCAGATATCCCTTGCCGCCTACCAGCTTCGCATCTTCTGCACGAAGATCCGCCTCCGGGGAAAATCCATAGGTTTCCAGTTCACAGGTATGTCCTTCAATAATTCTGTCAAAATGTTCGTCATCACGGTTTACGATTCCAACACGGCACTGCTTCAGAAGCATGGATTTGCAGGAAAGGTAATGGTCAAAATCTCTGTGTTCATTCGGTCCGATATGATCCGGCTCGATATTGGTAAAAATACCATAATCAAATACAAATCCCTGTGTTCTGTGCAGCATCAGGCCCTGAGAAGAAACCTCCATCACCACACAGTCACAGCCTGCGTCCACCATTTCACGGAAATACTGCTGGATCACAAAAGATTCCGGAGTCGTGTTGGCAGCCGGAATGACTTTCTCACCGATAATTGCCTCAATTGTTCCAATGAGACCAACTTTGTATCCGGCATTTTCCAGAATGGATTTCACCATATAGGTGGTGGTAGTCTTGCCCTTCGTTCCTGTAATACCGATGGTTTTCAGGCTTTCTGCCGGATAACCGAAATACGCAGCGGAAATAAATGCCATTGCATAACGGGTATCTTTCACCAGAATCACCGTAACATCTTCCGGTGCCTGCACTTCCTCTTCCACGATCAGTGTTTTGGCTCCTTTTGCCACAACATCCGGGATAAACTTATGTCCGTCTGCAACTGCACCACGGATACAGATGAAAAGGGAATCTTCCTGAACTTTACGGGAATCATAAACAACCGTTGTGACTTCCCGGTCTGTACTTCCCTGAATACAGGTGTATTCCAGACGTTCCAACAGGGATGATAATTTCATATTTTTTACCTCCATATATGGACTATAACTTACTTTTTGCAAACTTTTGAAAACAAAAGCTCCAATATCCAAAAGTATATTCCATTATAGAATATCACACCTAATCCGCCTTTTCAATGTCTGCGTTTTCCAGGTTACTGTTTTTTGCGAAATTGATGATATCCCCATATGCCTGCTGATGCAAAAAATGCGGTGCCAAGCATGATCAGCCAGAAAGCCGGATTGGAATCATCAGAAGTTTTTGGTGCATCCAAGGCCTGATATCCACTGTTTTCGGAGGTGTTTTCCGTTCCTCCCTGTTCATCCGCAGAAGCATTTTCCGGCGACGGGGTCGGAGTCATTTCCAGAATCTGTACCGCCGCTGTTGTCTGTACCACTTTGTCACCGGTCTCCCTTGTTTTTACAAGTACCTGATTCAGCAGTTCTCCGCTTTTCAGATCTTCCGGCAGCGTCACTACCGCATCCAGAGAAAACACTTCTCCCGGAGGAATCTCCGTGATCAAGGCCTGCGTTTTATCACTGCTCAGCAGAACTCCGTCTTTTTTTACAAACTGTGCCTGAATATTTTCCATCTGAAACCGCTCGGTACTAAGGACAGAATGAAGAGTTCGCTCTCCTGTATTTCTGATACAGATCTGATAGGTAATCGTATCCCCCGGTCCTGCCACAGTACGGTCTGCAGATTTGCTTACTGCAAAATCCACCTTAAGAGGGGTAACTGCTGTTTTCAGGGTGACATCACGAACAAGGAGCGTTTCCGAATCCGAAGCTTTCTGCGCGGAAGCTGTGATTCTGTTTACCACCGGCTCACTCTGGTCCTCAGGCAATTTCACCCGGCATGCAGCCTGGCGTATTTCTCCCGGCTTCAAATCAGTCAATATGACAGTTCTGCCGGTTACGTCAGTTTCCTGACCTTCCTCCGAACTCCAGCTGCATGGAAGTTCTGAGGGACTGAGACTGCTCTCCAGCGTGATCAGCGGAAGGGGCTGACTCCCGGTATTTGTAACCGTTACCATGTAAGAAAGTGTCTCACCCGCTTTGGGATTTTCTTTATCTGTTTTTACAGATATCGTGTAATCAGCCATGGTAACCGGTGTTTCCAGAAAGACCGGATTTATCTCTGTCAACAAAATTTCAGGCTGACTTTCTCCCGATACAGACAACGTCAATCCTCCCGTACTCTTCTCCGTTTCTTCTGTCGGATTCTCTATACTCCCGTTTTCTTCTGTTTTTACAAGAACTTCCAGCTGTCGTACCTTTTCACAATAACGGTATTCTTCTTTCAAAATCAAAGGGATCGACACACTGCTTTTGTCCACGATTTCTTCTTCCGGGAATATCCAGACCACTTCTGTCACTGCAACAGGCTCTTCCTCTTCACCCGGAAGCATCAGAATCCGGGAACTGCAATTTTCCGGAAGTTCCTCTTCAGGCACATAAAAATACTGAGAAATCCAGGCATCCAGTATCAGCTCTGTAGATTCTTCTTGATTACTGCCGAAAAATTTCTCCGAAACTGAACGGACATCTGTCACAGATTTTACTGCTTTTACCATTTCTGCGACATATACCGTTTCCGCTGCATCTACCATTCCTGCAGCATACACTTTTCCTGCTGCATACATTTTTTCTGAAGAATCTTCTGTTACTCCAGCGATTGTCATTCTTCTGCAGGTCGGACGATATGGGGAAATCTCCGCAATAACATCGGCTTCTGCTTCTTTCGCGGTTTCTTCTGATCTTGTTTCGGAAAATTCTTCCGGGGATTCTTCGGAAAAGTCTTTTGATGTTTCTTCCGGATACTTTTGGGATGATTCTTTTACAGGTTTTTCTGCTGAAGCTTCCGAAGACTCTTTTGCTGTTTCTTCCAAAAATTCCTTTTCAGATTCTCCTGACTGTTCTTCTGAAATCCCCGGAATCCCGCTTTTTTCCGGCTGTTCTTCTGGTTTCTCCGTAGGCCCGTTGTTTTCCAGCTGTTCTTCTGAAATCTCCGGAGTTCCGTTTTTTTCTGTCTGGTCTTCTGGTTTCTCCGAAACCTCACTTTTTTCCGATTGTTTTTCTTCCTCTTCTTCTGATTTCGCATCTTCTCTCTTATTGTACGCATCCATCCACTCTTTCAATCCGGTAATTTCCACAGCAAGTTCAGCCCGGAAGTTTTCCTCATCCGTCCAAACTGCCGTTGTTTTCATCTCAGGAATATTGCTTTCCTGCTCCATAGCATCCCCATAAACTTCCCCTGCAAAAATGCCGGATACCATTCCGGATATCAGAAGTACTGCCATGCCCAGATTCCCCAATCTGCATAATCTTTTATTCTTCATATTTCCTCTTTCCTGACGCACTTGCTGCGTCAATAATGGTAGATTTGGAAGTTCACTTCCAAACTTCTCTGCTCCTGTTCTTCTGTGCAGTCCCTGAATGTTACTGTTCTCTCCGTTCTCAGTAACACGCTTTATGATGCACAGAAATTATGCATACTACTTGTCAACAGCCCTGTTCCATCATCAAAACAAACTGATGTACCAGAATACACTCATAGGCATTCCTCCCTTCACCGATATTAAAAAAGAATGGGTAATTTCGCCGATCCGGCGAATAAGAATTGATACACTCCGAAAGATATGGGAGTGTGACATTTAAAACATACCATGTTTTCACTTCACGCACAAGCAATTCCTGAATTCTTTATCCTTTTTATATTTCTTTTATATTTCCGGAAATTCCTGGACAGCAGGCATTTACATTTAAGACGAATCTGAACAGCAAGCATTTACGTTTCATACGAATCTGAACATCCTCAGTTAATAAACGATTTAGAAATTTTCGATTTCTTTTAGAAACAATACACACTTTGCACACATTTCTTGGATATAATAAATCTCGGATAGATGAAAACCACTCTCTATCTCCCCCCTCAAAAAAGTAAAGGAAACGAGTCGTCTGTTTAGCAGGCGACTTTTCCTTTTTCCTCATTCTTTTATTGCATTTCCCGCCCATGTCTTTTATAATAAAAAGATAAATCAGACAGAAATGAGGTATTCCCTATGAGCGAAAAAATCGTAGTAGTTGCATTGGGCCACAGAGCTTTGGGTACTACCCTTCCGGAACAGCAGGTTGCCACCAAAGTCGCCGCCAAGGCCATCGCAGACCTGGTTGAAGAAGGCACATCCGTTGTCATTTCACACAGCAATGGCCCTCAGGTCGGCATGATTCACACTGCCATGAACGAGTTCGGCAAGGCCCATCCTGATTATACATTTGCTCCCATGTCCGTTTGCTCTGCAATGAGCCAGGGCTATATTGGATACGATCTTCAGAACGCGATCCGCACAGAACTGATTTCCCGCGGAATCTATAAACCAGTCGCAACCGTACTGACTCAGGTAGTAATCGATCCTTACGATGATGCATTTGCAGAACCGGAAAAGATTATCGGCCGTGTACTGAACGAAGAAGAAGCAGAGGCAGAAGAAGAAAAAGGTAATTTTGTCACGAAAATCTCTGACAATGGCTACCGCAGAATCGTAGCTGCACCCAAGCCGCAGAAAATCATCGAACTCGAAACCATCCGTACACTGGTTGACGCCGGACAGATTGTCATTGCAGCAGGCGGCGGCGGAATTCCTGTCATGGAACAGGGCGTACGCCTTCATGGTGCCAGTGCGATCATTGAGAAAGACCTTACCAGTGGGCTTCTGGCAGAACAGCTGAATGCGGATACCCTGATGATCCTCACCAGTGTAGAAAAGGTCAGCCTGAATCTTGGACAGAATAATGAAGAATTTCTGGATGAGATGGATACCGAAGAAGCGAAGAAACACATTGCGGACAATCAGTTTGCCCCGGGTTCCATGCTTCCGAAGTTTGAAGCAGGTGTTTCCTTTGTCGAAAAAGGAGAAGGACGCAGAACCATTATTACAGACATTGCCCATGCCAAAGATGCCTACAGAGGCAAAACCGGAACAATCATTAAATAATCCACCGGAAATTATGATTTCTTCAAAAAAGAAAGTGACAAAATCTGAAATATCTCTTTTTGCACAAAACAGGCGGTCTCCACGACCGCCTGTCATTTTTCTTTCATTGTCTGTTATCTCTTACGGCGAACCCACATGGCCGGACGAACTCCCATATCCGGAGAATTGCTGGAAACACCATTTTCATAAATTGTTCCGTCTTTATAAACCACCTGCTGGTTCAGATTACTGCATCCGTGACCGCGGAGCCACCTTGCGGATGTTACATAGATACACGCTCTGCGATCTCTGCCATCTTTGCTTCATTCAGGCGGGTATCACCATGCACACGGCTGTAGGAAAGGTAGCCGTTCATACGGTCGATCTTGGTCAGATTCTTGGAACCGCATACCGGGCACACATCCATTTCCAGTTCTTCATGTCCACAGTCATCACAATAAGCCAGAGAAAGATTCACTCCTTCATAATAGCCAAGTGCCATGGCACGACGGATCAGAGTACGAATGGCTTCTTTATTATATCCGATCGGATAGCGGACATATTGAATCTTACCGCCATTGCAAAGTTCCCAGAAACGTCCCTCCAGATCCTGTTTCTCAATCGGCGTAACGTCCTCTGTCACATGGCAGTGGAAGCTGTTGCTTACATACGGACGGTCGGAAACGCCTTCCACAATTCCGTACATCTTACGGAACTGTTCTACCTGCAGACCACAGAGGCTTTCTGCCGGTGTTCCATAGATTGCATAAAGATATCCGTCTTCTTCCTTAAACTGATTTACTTTATCATTAATATATTTCAGAACATCCAGAGCAAACTGTCCATCCTCTTTAATCGACTTGCCATTATAAAGCTCCTGCAGTTCGTTCAAGGCGGTGATTCCGAAAGAAGCTGTCATAGGCTTCAGAATCTTGCCGATTTTTTCATGAGGCTGAAGATGTCCGCCGTAAAAACCGCCTTCACAATAAGCCAGCGGATTGGTGGATGCCCGCATCTGTCCCAGATATTCATAAGTACGGATATGCAGATTACGGATCATCTCCAGATAGAAGTCCAGTACTTCATAAAAATCTCTGCTCTCAGCACGGGCTTTAGCAAGAATCATCGGAAGATGCAGGCTGACTGCACCCACATTAAATCTTCCCACAAATACCGGAACATCCTGATCATCTGCCGGATGCATCCCTCCACGCTCATACCATGGGCTCAGAAAAGCACGGCAGCCCATCGGGCTGATAACCTTGCCATAACGCTTATACATGCTGGAAATATATCCCTTGCCGGACATGGACAGCCAGTCCGGATACATGGTCTTGGAAGAGCATTCCACACCTGCTTCAAAGATATCCTCACAGCATTTGCCAGGTCCATGGATGTTTTCATCATAAAGGAACACAATCTTCGGGAAAAGGACCGGTTTCTTATGGCCTTTCTTGCCCTGTCCTCCCATATGAACTTCCAGAAGAGAAAGACTGCACATCTTCTCAAACCGTTCTGTTCCAAGTCCCAGTGTCACTGTTACAAACGGATAATCTCCACGGGAAGAACCTACCGTATTCAGCTTATACTCAATTCCCTGCCAGCCCTGGTCATAATCCCTGCGAACCTTATCCAGTGCGTATTCAATGGCTTTCTCCTCTCTGCCGCTCCAGTTCGGATCAGAGTATTTCATAAATTCCTGAATGTATTTGTCATAACTCTTCTGGGCATACGGAGCAAGGATCTTATCCACTTCCGGCACCGTAAATCCGCCATACTGCTGAGCTGCAGTACTCAGAATGATATCACCCATAACATCAAATGCCGTATCCAGGGTCTTGGGTTCATTGTACCATACATTTCCCATTTCAAAACCGCCGCTCAGTACAGAAGCAACATCAAACAGACAGCAGTTCATCGTATCCAGACGGGCAGACTGATCGTGGATGTAAATATACCCGTCCTTGCATGCCTGAAGCTCATTGCGGTTCATAAAAAATTTCCGGTAAAGTTCCTTATTCAGTTCATTAAAAATCAGACTTCTCTTGGTGGCAACCAGAGCACTGTCCGTATTGGCATTGCTCTTATCTCCAATGTAGCGGATCGCCTGACTCTTGGTATAAACATCATCCATCATGTGGATAAAGTCCAGTTTATAATTGCGGTAGTCACGGTAACTCTTGGCAACCGCAGGATTCACTCTCTCCAGCGCACCCTCTACAATGTTGTGCATTTCCTGGATCTCAATCTCATTCTTCCCAAGGGATTCCGCATGTTCCTGAGCGAAACGGCAGATAAACTCTTTCTCTTCATCGGAAAATGTATATAAAATACGTGCAGCTGACTTGTTCACCGCAGTTATAATTTTCTGAGGATTAAATTCTTCTCGAGTGCCGTCTTTCTTAATTACATAAATCATACCTGTTCTCCTATATACTACATCTAGTGGGTCAACCCCTCGTTTCCCCCATTTTTTCTCCATATCTGGTGTACTTGTCACAGTATAGCACATATACCAGCAAAAAGGAAGAGGGTATTTATTATCTTATCGGATTTCATAATTTGTACAATTGACCGCTCTGATTTCAGAATCTTCTTCCATAAAAAAACTCCTGTCAGACAGATTTGTCTGTTTCGGATTTCCTTTCTCTTATCTTCTCTTATTTCTTCTTATCATAACATAAGCCGCTCCCAAAAAGCAACCATATGTTCGTTTTTCTTTTTTCAACTTCAAAATTGCAATATCCGCTGTTTCCTGTTATAATGGTCAGCAGTGATTAATTATGTGTAATTGAGGAGGAAATTCCATGGAACAGATTAAGATTCCTGTCGGCTACCAGTCAGATTTAAATCTGCATGATACCCAGGTAGCCATCAAGACAGTGAAAGACTTTTTTCAGCAGACACTGGCACAGAAACTGAATCTTCTGCGCGTTTCCGCACCGATTTTTGTTGCCCCTTCCACCGGTCTCAATGATAACCTGAATGGTGTGGAGCGCCCTGTCAGCTTTGACATCAGGGGACAGGAAGAAAATGCAGAGATCGTGCATTCCCTTGCCAAATGGAAGCGCTACGCACTGAAAAAATACGGTTTCTCTCACGGAGAGGGATTATATACCGATATGGTGGCTATCCGCCGGGATGAAGATGTAGACAACATTCATTCCATCTATGTAGACCAGTGGGACTGGGAAAAAATCATCTCCAAAGAAGAGCGCACAATGGAGACCCTGATCAACACTGTCCGTGCCATCTACAGTGTTCTTCGCAAAACAGAGAAATATATGGCAGTCCAGTATGATTATATCGAGGAAATCCTTCCCCGTGAGATTGCCTTTGTTTCTACCCAGGAACTGGTAGACATGTATCCGGACTGCACCCCGAAGGAACGGGAATACAAGATCGTCAAAGAAAAAGGTGCTGTTTTCCTGATGCAGGTAGGCAAGACCCTGAGCAACGGAGAACGTCACGACGGGCGCGCCCCGGACTACGATGACTGGGAACTCAATGGAGATATTCTGGTTTATTATCCGGTTCTGGATATTGCTCTGGAGCTCTCTTCCATGGGAATCCGCGTGGATGAAGAAGCACTGGATCGCCAGCTTGCCAGTGCAGGCTGCGATGACAGACGGGAGCTTGATTTCCAGAAAGCCATCCTGAATAAAGAACTGCCATACACGATTGGAGGCGGTATCGGACAGTCCCGAATCTGTATGTTCTTCCTTCGCAAAGCTCATATCGGAGAAGTACACGCTTCTCTCTGGCCGAAAGAAGTCATGAAAGAAGCTGCTGCAAATGGAGTCCAGCTTCTCTAACTTCTGCAGCGTCTGATGTTCACCGCTGGAGTGTGTTTGAAAATTGCTTTCATCGGAGAAGAGCCAGATTGTTCTGTCTTCACAATTTTTTCAGAATTTTAATAATCTGTTTTATTGAAATTGCCCAGACTGCATGATATCATAGGAATTGAAAAACAGCAGATCAAATATATGAGGTAATAAACGTGAACATATTATTTTTTTTAACACCGAAAAGTGAAGTTGCATACATTTTTGAAGATGAAACACTGAGACAGACTTTAGAGAAAATGGAACACCGGAAGTTTTCCTGTATTCCGATTCTGAGTATGGACGGCAAATACACCGGCACCATTTCGGAAGGAGATCTTTTATGGGGAATTAAGAGACTGGATCTCCAGGATATCAAATCCATGGAATCCATCCCGATCATGGCTATTCCCCGCAGAGCCACCTATAAGCCGGTGCATGTAAACTCTGACATGGAAGACCTTCTGGACCGCGCCATTAATCAGAATTACGTCCCGGTTGTTGATGATAACGGTTATTTCATCGGTATCATCACCCGTAAGGAAATTATCAAATATTGCTACAAAGAGCTTAAGAAATTATCATCCGATGATAAAACAGAAAAAGAACTGTGAGAAAGAATCCTGCCCGGATAACTTTTCCATATCATAGGAAAAAGCAAGGAACTTTTCTGTGATATAAATAAATAAGCCGGAACTCAAATATGCGCCAGAGGTTTCCACCCCTGACGCATATTTTTTAATCCGGTATTACCGGAATTGCTCCTTTTGGAATCGGGCAGGTATATCCTGCTCTTGTCCGTTTTTCAAATTCTTCTCTTGCTTCTTTCAGAAGTTCCGGTCTGGTAAGCAGATCAATAGCTGCTGCTGCCAGAACCTTTCCCGCATGAATCGCAGCTTTTTTCCCAATTTCCGTTCCATCACAGGACACGTTCTGCCAACTGTGTCCCGGACATCCATTCGGCCACGAAGCTACATGAATCTGAGCAGTAGGTACAAGCCAGCTCACATCTCCCACATCCGTAGACCCTGCCTTAAAGGCTTCCCCCTGATACAGCGGAGCCAGAAATTCATTCATGGCATGACCGTTTTTCTTCCGCAGTTCATGCACCTCTTCCCGAAGATCCGGATCAAATTCCGCAGCTACCCCAGGCAGATATTCCTCTGAAGAATATGTCATGGCAAGTTTATCTGCAAAATCATGTTCTTCCGAAGTGTAGGACGGTACTCCGATTTCCCGGAAATTCTCATAAAGTACACGTTCCAGTGCAAAATTGCTCACCGTATCAGCAAGTCCATCTATAAACTTCTTTTCAAACGAAGTCTCTGTCATCAGAGCAGCACCCTCAGCAATTTTATCTACCCGTTTTTCCAGCTCAATCGCTTCCGCAACATGATTGGAACGGATCATATACAAAACAGAAGCCCTTGGCTGCACCACATTCGGGCTGCACCCGCCGGTATCTGTAATTGCATAATGAATTCTCGCCTTATCACTCATATGTTCTCTGAGGAACTGAACACCGATGTTCATCAGTTCCACTGCATCCAAAGCGCTTCTCCCCATCTCCGGCGCACCTGCCGCATGAGAGGCAATTCCCTGAAATTTATACTGAACCTGGATACAGGAATTGGATGATCCGGTAGCCACCTCATTGACATCTTCCGGATGCCAGGTGAGTGCGGCATCCAGTTTCTTCCATACACCGTCACGTGCCATAAATGCCTTTGAAGCCGCTCCTTCTTCCCCTGGACAGCCATAGAGAATCACCGTTCCCTCTTCCGGATGATCCTCAAGATAAGCCTTAATCCCAAGGGCTGCCGCAAGGGCTCCTGCACCGAGAAGATTATGTCCGCATCCGTGTCCGCTGCCGCCGGGTACAAGTTCTTCTCTTTCAAGACTTCCCGCTTTCTGAGAAAGACCGGACAGTGCATCGTACTCTGCAAGGATTCCAATTACCGGCCTTCCGCTTCCGTATGAAGCAGAAAATGCCGTTTCGATGTCCGATACCTTTTCTTCTACCTGAAATCCTTCTTTTTTTAATATTTCACAATAATAAGCTGCTGATTTTGTTTCCTGAAGAGAAAGCTCTGCATACTCCCAGACTTTATCCGCTGCACTGCGGATCAGATCTGCTTTTTCCTCAATGGCTTCCAGTGCCCGCTCTTTTTCTTTTGTCATTTCATTCTGTCTCCCTACAATACCTTTGAGAGAAAATCCTGAAGTCTCAGATTCTTCGGATGTTCAAAAATATCTTCCGGAGTCCCTTCCTCCAGTAATTTTCCCTGATCCATAAATAATACGCGATTTCCCACTTCACGGGCAAACCCCATCTCATGAGTCACGCATACCATCGTCATTCCTTCTCTTGCAAGCTCTTTCATAACATCCAGAACTTCTCCCACCATTTCCGGGTCCAGAGCAGATGTCGGTTCGTCAAAAAGCATTACCTGCGGTTCCATAGCAAGTGCCCGCACAATGGCAACACGCTGTTTCTGTCCGCCGGAAAGCTGGATCGGATAAGCAGATGCCCTGTCTCCCAGGCCGACACGTTCCAGCAGAGCCAGAGCTTTTTTCTCAGCCTCTGCTCTGTCCATCCCCTTTACCTTTACCGGAGCCAGCACCATATTATCCAGAATTGTCATATGAGGAAACAGATTAAAATGCTGAAATACCATTCCCATTTTCTGTCTGAGCTGATCAATATTCAGTTTCACTGTTTTTCCACTGGCATCTTTGTATTTTTTCTTAGTAATATCGATTCCATCAAACATGATCGAACCACCGGTCGGTTCTTCAAGAAGATTCAGACTTCTCAAAAACGTGGACTTTCCAGATCCGGAAGGTCCGATGACTACGACCACATCTCCCTGATAAATGTTGGTAGTCACACCATCCAGAGCCTTGATGGCGCCCATGTTGTAATGTTTTTTCAAATCAGTTACCTGAATCAGACTATCTCTTGTCGCCACGGCTCATTCTCCTTTCAAAATATGCAATTACTTTCGAAGTCGGGAAACACAGGCAGAAATAAATTGCCGTTGCTACCAGAAGCGGTTCAATAATCACAAAAGTCGCTCCCTTTACTGCATTTACTGCAGACATGATATCCTGAACACCTATCGTATAGGTAATTGCTGATTCTTTGATAATAACAACAAATTCATTGGCAATCGCAGGCAGAATATTCTTCAGTGCCTGTGGGAGTATGATATAACGCAGGTTCTGTACCTGAGAAAGCCCCAGAGAACGTGCAGCTTCTGTCTGTCCTCCATCAATAGACTGAACTCCGGAACGGATAATTTCACAAAGATAAGCTCCGGAATTCATGCCAAGAGCTACCACTCCCGGAAAGAAACGGTCAAATTTAATAAATCCGAACACCTGAAAACTCGGCAGTTCAATCAATCCGAACACACCATAATAAATAATAAAAATCTGCACCAGCACAGGAGTAGATCTCAGAATTTCCACATATGCTGTAGCAATAAAATTCAGAGGATTAAATCTGCTGACCAATTCCAGGAATCCCCCCTGTCTCTCATGTCCGTTCTTATCAATCCCAAGAAAACGAAGTGGACGGAAGTTCGAAAGACGCATCAGCGCCAGAATCAATGCCAGACAAAATCCGATCGCAACCGTAAATAACGACAGAAGTATGGTAACCAGCATACCCTGCCGAAATAATTGGGCATAGGGAAGGATTTTGGAAAAATTACTGAATTTGATAAACGAATCCATAAATGACTCCTCTCTGCATTTTGATTACGTTCCTATCCGAAACAGGAACATGGCTATGACTGTTCAACAGGGAGCCGCCGCACTTTTCCCGTTCATGCAGCAAGCTCCCTGCTCAATTGCTATTAAACCTTATTCAGTTTATAAACTGCTTTTATTCTTCAGCTGTTTCCTCAGCTACATCTTCAGCAGCTTCTTCCGGAACGCTGTTCTCATCATCCAGAAGTCCTTCGTATTTCTCGCCTGCTGCAAGAGCATTTGCTTCCGCAATAAAATCATCCATCGTTCCATCTTCCAGAGCAGCAGCGATTGCTTCATTTACCACTTTCAGAAGCGCTTCATTTCCTTTATTTACACCAACTGCAGATCCTTCCACTTCATATGGAACATCTGCTACGATTTCCAGTTCCGGATAGTTTTTCTGATAGCTTTCTGCTACAGCAGTTTCGATAAATGCCGCATCCAGTTTGCCTGCGATCAGCTCGGAAATCAGATCTGTTACCTTAGGAAGCGCAACGATGTCTGCATCCGGAGTATTTTCATTTGCCAGATCCATCTGGATGGAACCAATCTGCGCACCAACAGATACGTCAGAATTGTTGCATGCCTCAATAGAGTTATAGGTTTCTGCATTGTCTTTAATTGTTACAAGAGACTGACCGCCTTTGTAATAAATATCAGAAAAAGCCATTGCATCTTCACGTGCCGGATCTGGAGAAAGTCCTGCTAATCCAATATCCACAGAGCCATTGGCAAGTTCTGTCAGAACACCGTCAAAATCCATTGGAACTACTTCCAGTTCCAGTCCTGCATAATCAGCAATATACTGTGCAAGTGACAGGTCAAATCCTGCAAGTGTCGGATTTCCATCTTCATCGATAGAATAGAATTCATATGGAGCAAAATCCGGGCTCGTTGCCACAGTAAGCTTTCCTTCTGTAACCGTTGTCAGATCAGCTGCTGCTTCTTCGGCAAATACTGCTGTAGAGCTGAATGCCATACATGCAGCCAGACTAAGTGCAAGTAATCCTTTTTTCATAGATATCCTCCTTTTTCATATTTCCGTCATCCAGAAATATGCATAAATATTAAATGGTATTCATTATTTTTACATTATAACGGATTTCTCAAATTATGCAAGATGTATTTCTGTTATTTACATACAAATTTCGACGTCTTCTACCGTATCTTCGCCAAAATTTCATTCTTCCTGTCAAATCTGTTGCATAATAAACCAGTTTTTTTTATAATAAAAGGAAGGAACATGTGTGAGCTACAGGATGAGGAAATGAGACAGGGAGGGTTTTTATGGGAATGAATCAGACACCGGCAGCTGAACGGGTACATATCAGCTTTTTTGGAAAGCGTAATGCCGGCAAATCCAGCGTAATCAACGCTGTTACCGGTCAGAATCTGGCAATTGTGTCAGATGTTAAGGGCACTACCACGGACCCCGTTTATAAGACAATGGAACTTCTTCCGCTGGGACCGGTCATGGTCGTGGATACCCCCGGCATTGACGACAGCGGGGAACTTGGTTCTCTTCGCGTCAAAAAGAGCTATCAGGTCCTGAACAAAACAGATATCGCAGTTCTGGTAATAGACGGCACTCTCGGCAAAACACCCGAGGAAGAGGAACTGATCGCCAGATTCCAGGCAAAAGGCATCTCTTATCTGATTGTATATAACAAACTGGATCTCATGCCCCAGGAACAGCAGGCGGAACTTGCCGCATCTGCAAGTCTTTCTTCAAACTCCGATAATTGCGGACGGGAAATCTGGGTGAGTGCAGAAACGCACACCAATATTCAGGAACTGAAAGAGATCATCGCTTCTCTGAAACCGGAAGATACGCATAAATATCCAATTATTACGGACCTTATCCATCCTCTCGATCTGGTGATCCTGGTCGTTCCCATTGACAAGGCAGCGCCGAAAGGCCGTCTGATCCTGCCGCAGCAGCAGACGATCCGCGCGATTCTGGAATCCGGAGCATCTTCTCTCGTGGTAAGGGATACAGAATTAAAAGCCACACTGGATCTTCTGATTACCAAAGGAATCAAACCGTCCATGGTCATTACTGACAGCCAGGCCTTTGCCCGTGTATCCAAAGACACACCTGATGACATCACTCTGACCTCTTTTTCCATCCTTTTTGCCAGATACAAGGGAGATCTGGAAACCTCTGTCCGCGGGGTTGCAGCGCTGGATTCCATTCAGGACGGTGATAAGATCCTGATCGCAGAAGGCTGTACCCATCACCGCCAGTGCGATGATATCGGCACATTCAAAATGCCTAACTGGATCCGCCAGTATACCGGCAAAGAACCTGTTTTTGAATTTACTTCCGGCACAGAATTTCCCGATGATGTGAGTTCCTATAAGCTGGTCGTTCACTGCGGCGGCTGTATGCTGAACGAACGTGAAATGAAATACCGCATTGCCTGCTGCTGTGATCAGAATGTTCCTATCACAAATTATGGAATTCTTATCGCACAGGTAACCGGCATTCTCAGGCGCAGCCTGGAACCATTCCCGGAAATTCTGAAATTACTGAACTGACCGATTTCACATAATCAGCAAACCGCAATTTTTTCAGAATGCACACATTTTGGTAACATTTATTCTATATAATGGGAAAATGTTCCGGAAGAGGGGAACGCAGAATCTGCCCTGAGCGACAGCACACATTCTGCAAAAGTATAAATAATACCGGCAATGTCAGTCTTTTCAGATCATTCATAAAACTGCCGGACTTTTAAGGAGGAATTACAATGAAATTTACCAAAATGCATGGGATCGGAAACGATTACGTATATGTCAACTGTTTTCAGGAAACTGTTAAAAATCCATCAGAGGTTGCCAAATTCGTCAGTGACCGTCATTTCGGCATCGGTTCTGACGGGCTGATTCTCATCAAACCGTCAGATATTGCAGACTGCGAAATGGATATGTACAATCTGGACGGCTCACAGGGAGCCATGTGCGGCAACGGTATCCGCTGCGTGGCCAAATATGCCTACGATTACGGTATCGTGGACAAAACCAGCATCAGCGTTGCAACCAGAAGCGGCATCAAATACCTGGATCTCACGATAAAAGACGGCAAAGTCTCCATGGTAAAAGTCAATATGGGATCACCGATCCTTACAGCTTCCCAGATCCCGGTTGTCGCAGAAACAGAACAGGTCATTGACGCCCCTATAGATGTCGACGGAAACACCTACCATATGACTGCTGTTTCCATGGGAAATCCTCATGCGATCATCTATATGGACGAAATCGACAATCTGGATCTCGAAAAAATAGGGCCATCTTTCGAAAACCACCTTGTATTCCCGGACAGAGTCAATACCGAATTTGTAAAAGTTCTTGACCGTCATACGGTTCAGATGCGTGTCTGGGAAAGAGGTTCCGGAGAAACACTTGCCTGCGGAACCGGTGCCTGCGCAGTTGCGGTTGCTTCCATCCTGAACGGTCATGTGGATGGTGACAAACCGGTCACAGTAAAACTTCTCGGCGGTGATCTGCAGATTTTCTGGGATCAGGCAGAAAACCTGGTTTATATGACAGGCCCGGCTGCTACTGTTTTTGACGGGGAAATCGACCTTGCTTTCCTTGGGGAATAAAAGATTTTCAAATACATAGACAAAAAGAAAAAAGACAAGTTCCCGCGCTTGTCTTTTTTCTTTCACATGGCATCATGCCACTATTTCCAATATCCTCTCTGCCACGAACACTGCCGCACATGCACACAATGCCACTGTCAGCAGGCTTTTTTCTTTATATGCCGCGATCAGCGCCACGGCAAACCCGACCACAGCCGAAATCACACTTGACGTCGAAAAAAGAATGGCCGGAAATGTCATTGCTGCCAAACATGCATAGGGAACATAATACAAAAACGACTTTACAAAAGGACTGGTGATTTCTCTGCGAAATAATACCAGCGGAAGCATACGAATCAGATAGGTAACCCCTGCCATCACCAGAATATATACATAAATATTATGACTCATGAGCGTTTTCCTCCTCTTTTACCGGACAGATCAGGGCAGCGATTCCTGCCACCACTACCGTTGTAATAATGATCACAAAACCGGAAGAGACCTTCTTCAATACCGGAACTACCGCAAACAGGCTGCTCACTGCCATGGCTCCGATCACAACACCCAGTACAGCCCGGTTTTTCTTGGCCGTAGGAATGATCACTGCCAGAAACATTCCGTAAATAGCAACACTCAGTGCACTAACCATAAATGCCGGAAGCAGATTTCCCGAAATACCTCCTGCGATAGTTCCCAGTGTCCAGCCGGGTATTGCCACACACATGGCGCCATAATTATACCAGGGGCTGATTTTTCCCTCCTGACTTGCACTGACTCCAAAAATCTCATCTGTCACACCGAATGCCACCACAAATCGGTGTGCCCACGGCACATCTCTGCGCAGTTTCTGTGCCAGAGAAAACGACATCAGGCAATACCGGAGATTAATGATCAGCTGTGTCAGCGCCATTTCCCAATAGGATCCGGATGCCAGTATGATATCCAGTCCCGCAAACTGCCCTGCGGAAGTAAGATTGGTCAGCGAGATCAAAGCGGCCTGCCAGGTGCTCATTCCTCCGGAAACCGCCATCATACCAAATGTAAACGATACTGCAAAATAGCCAAGTCCGATCGGGACTCCATCCTTCAGTCCTCGTCGAAAGCTTACGATATCCATAAAACTTCTCCCTCCATCATTTCATACACCGGTTTCAAAGCAGCTGCATCAAATAACCGGCAAACCGATGTATCCGATTTCCTCATTTGTTCTTTCATGGCAGAATTCCATTTATCCTGTCATTTCAGACTTCTTTTATTCTATCACTGCATCCTGACAACTTCAACCAGAATTCTCAGAGCTTTTGATTAGAACTGTATTATGAAGATTCTATATGTTTTTGGAGAATTTTACCCGTCTTCTACAAATCTGTGGTATGATGAATTTATTACAAGCACTGGAGGAATCACATGAGAGACAGCTATATCACACAGCGGGAGGGAAAGCCCGTTGACCACTATGAACTTACCTGTGAAAATTGGCGCAATAAATTTCTGGAAATGGATCAGGAAGAACTGATCCGGCGCTTTTCTCTGGAAGCCGACGAGAAAGCACTGTATATCCCCTATTTTTCACAGATCTACCGTATTGACCGCACAACCGGTATGACCACACTTACAGACGATCCGGAAAAGCGCCTGAAATTCAATACAATTATCACCATCTACAACCTGTTTTATTATGCCAAACCCCAGGCAAAGGTCTGCGGAACCTTTGTTCCGTTTCGCCATGTCAAACGCGCGGCCCCCTTTGATCCTACCTTTCAGCGAACCATTCTGAAACCACTGGCTCAAACATTCAACGGGCATATACAGGAACTGGAAAAAGCCTGTCTGGCACTCCATGGAACCCCCATTTCCCAGGGGGATGTGGGGTATGTTATTCATGCATTCCCCTGGATGCCTCTGACGGTTATTTTCTGGGATGGAGACGAGGAATTTGACGCTCAGGCCAACATGCTTTTTGATGCGGAGATTACGGATTTCCTTCATGAAGAAACCGTTGTATGCGTTGCTTCTGACTTTGCAAGACGTCTTGGCGAAGAATCCGGAATCGGAAACATCGACCATCTGATGGGCGGGGATATCCGGTAAAACAAAAGATTGCTCAGTTAAAAAGAATCCTGCTCTGCAGGATTCTCCGACTGCGGCGGATTGCTTTCGCAATATAATTCCTCTCCGCCGCAGAGCGATGCACTGAACAATCCGCTTTATTTCACAAGCTCATCCACACTGTCTATAGCTTTAAATCCATTATTCCTGAGAATACTTTCTGTAAGAAAGATCTCATCTGAATGCAGAATCACAACCGGAATCTGATTGGTTCTGTGATAGGAGGTATAAATATAATCTAGACTGATATTGCTCTCACCGACTACATTCAGAATCTCATCCAGCCCTCCGACTTCATCCTTCACATTTACTGCGATTACATTGGTAATACGGTTGATAAAACCATCTTCTGTAAGAACTTTTTCTGCTTTTTCCGCATCACTGGATACCATACGGAAAAGGGCAAATTCCGGTGCATCAAAACATGCAAATCCATAAATGTCAATTTTTTCTCCTGCCAGAATTTCTGTCACTTTCCGAAGGCTTCCTGCCTTATTTTCCACAAAAACAATATTCTGTTTGATCATAATTTTTCTCCTCTTTTCTACTTATTCACTTTTTCCTGTAAATATCGTATTCCGCTCCAGATAATACTACCACGATACCCATGATTCCGCAAGAATCTATGCGCCGCATCTGTCAGAAAGCAATTTTCCCATACGCTCTGGAAACACTGCTGTTCACTCCGTTCCCATGAACTGTAATCTTGAAACTCTACTTTTTTTCAGTTATACTTAATGAAAACGCCGATTTATGTTTCAGGAGGATTCCCATGATTATTGATTTTCACACACATATTTTTCCGGATAAAGTTGCTGCCAAAGCAATTCCCAATCTCTCTTCCATTATCCATCTGCCCCCCAGTATGAATGGTACCGTAGACGGACTGCGGGCTTCCATGGAGCAGGGGGGAATTGACGTCAGCGTTGTCCTCCCCATTGTTACAGACCCGCATCAGTTTGACTCCATTTTCCGTTTCGCCGTCCATGTAAATGAAACTTATGCAGACATTCCAGGACCGAAACTAATTTCCCTGGCAAGCCTCCATCCCCTGTCTGAGCACTATAAAGACCAGCTTCAACAGATCAAAAACGAAGGTTTCCGGGGTATCAAACTTCATCCCAATTACCAGGGACTTCACTTTGATGATATCCATTACATGCGGATCATTGACAAAGCATCGGAACTCGGCCTTTCCATTCTTACTCATGCCGGTTACGATCCCTACACCCCTGAAGAAGAGTTCTGTTCTCCTGACATGATTCTCCATGTTCTGGATGAAGTTGCTCCGCCCAGACTGATCCTCGCCCATATGGGAGCTAATGAAAATTACCGCGAAGCAGAAGAAAAACTTTGCGGCAGGCCTGTATATCTGGATACTGCCTATTCTCTCATGCATATGCCGGAGGAACAGTTTGTCCGTATGGTCCATCTTCACGGAGCAGAACGGATTCTGTTCGGAACGGATACCCCATGGACCAGCCAGAAAGAATGCGTCGAACGCCTGCAGTCTTTCACCGGACTTTCCCAGGTGGAAAAAGACCTGATTTTCTCGGGCAATGCCCAGTTTCTCCTGATGTAAATGTCTGAAGAGAAATCATAAACATTGAGCTTATTTTCAAACACGTTCTATCCTGTAACGATTTTAACTAGAAAATTGCGATGAATAAGGACAATTCCTTACCAATGTATGTTACATACTCTGATTTAATTCAGATTGGAATATTCATTGTTGCCCTTGTTGGATTGTGTTACACGGTTTTCAAGGGGAAACGAAAATAGCCGCCATTACTGCGAATAATGACGGCTGACCTTATAAGAGGTTGATGCTTTAGTATTCGGGGTAAGCCGCTTTTCTGGCTTTCCCTTTTATATTTTCAATATAGCACATCTTGCAGCAGGCGGCAAGACAAAACATAAATTTCCGCATTTTTTATTATTCATTATGCTCTCTCTTCTTCCGGGAGCGCCACTTTCCGTTTTACATAAACTCCCTCATCGTAGCAGGCAAAAATATCATTGACCTTTTTCTCATTCATCTTCGGTGTGATCAGGCTTACAACAGGAACGATCACCAGACCTACGATCATTGCCACTGCACCGGCATTAATCGGGGAAGCAATAAACTTAAAGTACATATTGGAAACCGTAATTCCCACGCCGGAAATAAAGCTTGCCCAGACAGCCAGCGGTGTTGTTTTTTTCCAGAAGAGGCCATACATAAACGGTGCCAGAAATGCACCTGCCAGTGCTCCCCAGGAAATACCCATCAGCTGTGCAATAAAGGTAGGCGGATCCAGTGCCAGCACCACAGAAATTGCAATGAAGAATACAATCAGCACCCTCATAACCAGGAGCTGTTTTTTCTCATCCATCTCTTTCACAATATTTCCCTTGATAAAATCCAGTGTCAGTGTGGAACTGGAGGTCAGAACAAGAGAAGAAAGTGTTGACATGGACGCAGACAATACCAGAATAACCACTACACCAATCAGAATATCCGGCAGTGTGGACAGCATCTGCGGAATAATTGCATCATAAGCAATGCTTCCGTCTGCTTTATAAATCGCCGGGTCATCAAACAGACGTCCAAATCCGCCAAGGAAATAGCATCCGCCGGAAATAATCACTGCAAAAACAGTGGAGATCACTGTACCGGTCTTAACTGCCTTTTCATTTTTAATCGTGTAAAATTTATGAACCATCTGCGGAAGACCCCAGGTTCCAAGAGAAGTCAGAATGATAACTCCCAGAAGATTCAGAGGATCCGGTCCGAAAAAGGAAGTAAACGCACCCGGCTGTCCCTGAGTTACCGGAATGTCACTCTCCAGCTGCGCAAGTTTGCCCACAGCTTCCATGAAGCCGCCCTGTCCGCTCAGTACCGCTGCGATAACAGCAATAATACCGCCGATCATAACAATTCCCTGAATAAAATCGTTAATTGCCGTAGCCATATATCCGCCCAGAATGACATATACGCCCGTCAAAGTAGCCATCAAAACGACGCAAGCCGTATACGGAATGTCAAACGCCATCCCGAACAGACGGGAAAGTCCATTATAAAGAGATGCGGTATATGGAATCAGGAAGATAAATACAATTGCTGATGCCGCAATCCGAAGCGCGTTGCTGTTAAATCGTTTGCCAAAAAAGTCCGGCATCGTAGCAGCCTGTATATGCTGAGTCATAATTCTGGTACGTCTTCCAAGAACCACCCATGCCAGAAGACTTCCGAGAAATGCATTTCCAAGTCCGATCCAGGTAGATGCAAGACCATATTTCCATCCAAACTGTCCCGCATAACCCACAAACACAACTGCAGAGAAATACGAAGTACCAAAAGCAAAGGCCGTCAGCCACGGACCAACATTTCTTCCTCCAAGTACAAAATCGTTTACATTGGAGGCATGTTTTCTGGAAACCACTCCCACACACACCATCACTGCAAAAAAGATAATTAACAATAAAAGTTTAACCGCCATAAAAAATCCTCCCTCATCGTATTTTCGTACATTAAAGTGTTACGCTTTTAATTGTTAAATTGCACGTTTCAGTATATCATCTTCTATCAAAATGTCAATATTTTTCAACAATTTTCTTTTCTTTTATATCTGATTTTTGTATATATTGACAAATAACGGTTGACTTTTCTACAAAAATCTATTAATATAAACTTTAATGATTAGGCGCTTTAACGTGTGAAACAAATAACAAAAAGCCAGAAAGGGGTACCCTATGCCTATCACAGAAATTTTGGAAAAAAACTGCCGGCTTTACGGCGAAGATGTCTGTCTTGTGGAAATCAACCCGGAAATGCCGGAAACAAGACGTGTTACATGGAAAGAATATGAACTGATCGAGCCGGTACGTTCACCTTACTACCGCCGTGAAATTACATGGAATGTTTTTAACGAAAAAGCGAACCGCTTCGCAAACCTGCTTCTCGAACGCGGTGTTCAGAAAGGAGATAAGGTTGCCATCCTGCTGATGAATTGTCTGGAATGGCTGCCTATTTATTTTGGAATTTTAAAAACCGGCGCCCTTGCCGTACCGCTGAATTTCCGTTATTCTGCAGAAGAAATCCAGTATTGTCTGGATTTGGCCCAGGTGGATATTCTTGTATTCGGGCCGGAATTTATCGGACGTGTGGAAGAAATTGCAGACGAAATCGGCAAACACCGTCTCCTCTACTATGTTGGAGATGGCTGTCCCGGATTTGCAGAAGATTACACCATGCATACCGTCAACTGCTCCAGCCAGTCACCAAAAATCAATATTACCGATGAAGATTATGCAGCCATTTATTTTTCTTCCGGAACCACAGGTTTCCCGAAGGCTATCCTGCATACCCATCGTGCTCTGATGCATGCCGCACAGACCGAACAGCATCACCACAGCCAGACCAAAGACGATGTATTCCTCTGCATTCCACCCCTTTACCACACAGGGGCCAAAATGCACTGGTTCGGAAGTTTTCTGGTGGGAGGCAAGGCTGTTCTTCTGAAAGGTACAAATCCGGAATTTATTCTCCGGGCTGTTTCCGAAGAGAAATGTACGATTGTCTGGCTTCTTGTTCCGTGGGCACAGGATCTTCTCCTCGCACTGGACAGCGGTCAGATTGACTTAAGCCAGTATCAGCTTGACCAGTGGCGTCTCATGCACATTGGCGCACAGCCGGTTCCCCAGAGCCTGATTAAACACTGGAAAGAATATTTCCCGCATCATCAGTATGATACCAACTATGGTCTCAGCGAATCTATCGGACCAGGCTGTGTTCATCTTGGTGTGGAAAACATCCACAAAGTCGGTGCTATCGGCAAAGCCGGCTACGGATGGGAGACCAAAATCATCGATGAAAACGGAAATCCTGTCAAACAGGGCGAAACCGGCGAGCTTGCTGTCAAAGGTCCCGGTGTCATGGTCTGCTACTACAATGACCCGAAGTCTACCAGCGAAGTACTCCACGAAGGCTGGCTGTATACCGGAGATATGGCTATGGAAGATGAAGACGGTTTTATTTTCCTTGTTGACCGCAAGAAGGATGTCATCATCAGCGGCGGTGAAAATATTTATCCTGTCCAGATTGAAGATTTCCTGCGTACCAATGATAAAATCCTGGATGTTGCTGTGATCGGCCTTCCGGATCCGCGTCTCGGTGAAATCTCCGCAGCCATTATCCAGCTGAAGCCGGATGTCACCTGTACGGAAGAAGATATTGACATCTTCTGCAAAAAACTGCCGCGTTACAAACGTCCGCGAAAGATTATTTTTGCTGATGTTCCGCGAAATGCCACAGGTAAAATTGAAAAGCCGAAGCTTCGTGAAATATATGGTGCTTCCCATCTTGTCGCAGCACAGAATCAGGGCTGATTCCTGCCAAATGAAAAATGACTGAAAAAAATAACAGTGGCGTACAGAAATGGCATTTCCATGTCATTTCCATACGCCGCTGTTAAATTTATGATTGGTTAAAGGATCATTACATTCTCGATCACACATTCATGTTCTTTCGTCTTCTTATCATAATGGATTCCAACCAATATCAGATTTCCCCGATATTCTTCCAGGCTTCTGCAATACTCTTTATTCTTAATCTGCTCTTTTAAAGTTCCTCATCCACGTATCTCTGAATATTGGACGCATTCACATATTTCGTCAGGTGTTCTCCGTCTGTAATGACCAGTGTCGGCGCCTGCATAATACCAAACTGTCTTGCCAGCTCCGGATTTTTCTCTGCATCAATGATCTCCAGATCTTCGCCCTCCAGCATCTTCTTTGCCATGCGGCAGTTCGGACAGGTGCTGGTGGTAAACAGATATTTGTGAGTCTCCAGCGGCTGAACCCTGACATCATCCTCAGTCAGAGTCACAACACTGGTATGAACCTTTTTCAGTCTCGAGTTCGTAATATCATACAGGGTACGATTCTTATATTCCTGAGCCTTGCCATCGTTCCAGTTCTGGACCGGGCGGTAATAACCGGTAATACGGCTGTAAACCTCCGCCTTCTTTCCGCACTTCGGACAGGTGAAATGTTCCCCGCTCAGATAGCCATGCTCCGGGCATACCGAATACGTAGGAGAAATCGTATAATACGGCAGGCGGTAGTTCTCCGCGATTTTTCTCACAAGAGATGCTGCTGCCTTCCAGTCAGGAAGCTTTTCGCCAAGGAATCCATGGAAAACAGTACCGGAAGTATACAGCGTCTGCAGTTCATCCTGAATATCCAGCGCATCAAAAATATCAGAGCTGTATTCCACCGGAAGATGGGAACTGTTGGTGTAATACGGGGTATCTCCCTTGCTTCCTGCAGTGCGGATATCCGGCCAGCGCTCTCTGTCATGCTTTGCAAGACGGTATGCCGTAGACTCTGCCGGAGTTGCCTCCAGATTGAACAGTTCTCCTTCGTACATTTCCTGATAATCAGAAAGACGGCTGCGCATATGCTCCAGCACTTCTTTCGTAAATTTCTGGGTACGCGCATCTGTCATATCACATCCCAGCCAGCAGGCATTCAGACCTGCTTCATTCATGCCCACAAGACCGATGGTGGAAAAATGGTTGCTGAAACTTCCCAGATATCTCTTGGTATACGGATAAAGCCCCTCGTCCAGCAGTTTGCTGATGACTTCTCTCTTGATATGAAGGGATCTGGCAGCAATATCCATCATATGGTCCAGTCTGCGGTAAAACTCTTCCGGAGTTTTGGACAGATACGCAATTCTCGGCATATTGATTGTTACAACACCCACAGACCCGGTACTCTCACCGGAGCCAAAGAATCCGCCGCTCTTCTTGCGAAGCTCACGCAGATCCAGGCGCAGACGGCAGCACATACTGCGGATATCACTTGGTTTCATATCACTGTTGATATAATTGGAAAAATACGGAGTTCCGTATTTCGCCGTCATTTCAAACAGCAGACGGTTATTTTCTGTATCTGACCAGTCAAAATCTCTGGTAATGGAATAAGTCGGAATCGGATACTGGAATCCGCGGCCATTGGCATCTCCCTCGATCATGGTTTCAATAAACGCCTTATTGACCATATCCATTTCTTTCTTACAGTCTTTGTATTTGAAATCCATCTCTTTGCCGCCCACGATTGCAGGAAGCTCTGCAAGGTCATCCGGCACTGTCCAGTCAAGTGTAATATTGGAAAATGGTGCCTGTGTGCCCCAGCGGCTCGGTGTATTCACTCCGTAAACAAAAGATTCAATACACTTTTTCACTTCCGGATAAGAAAGGTTGTCCACTTTTACAAAAGGAGCCAGATACGTATCAAAAGAAGAAAATGCCTGCGCTCCTGCCCATTCATTCTGCATGATTCCCAGGAAATTCACCATCTGATTGCAGAGTACACTCAGATGTCTGGCCGGAGAAGAGGTGATCTTTCCTTCAATTCCGCCAAGTCCTTCCCGGATCAGCTGTTTCAGAGACCAGCCTGCACAATATCCGGTCAGCATGGAAAGATCATGGATATGAATATCCGCATTTCTGTGTGCATCCGCAATCTCATTGTCATAAATCTCAGACAGCCAGTAATTGGCCGTAACCGCGCCGGAATTGCTGAGGATCAGTCCGCCTACCGAATATGTCACGGTAGAATTTTCTTTTACACGCCAGTCTTCTACCTTTACATAACTGTTGACAATTTCTTTATAATCCAGAATCGTAGACTTCATATTGCGGACTTTTTCTCTCTGTTTGCGGTACAGGATATAGGCCTTGGCCACATCTGCGTATCCTGCCTGAATCAGCACATTTTCCACACTGTCCTGAATATCTTCTACGGAAATCTGATTGTCCTTAATTTTATTCTGAAAATCCGCTGTTACGCGAAGCCCCAGCAGATCGATCATATCTTTGCTGTAATTCTTCTCTTTTGCAACAAACGCCTTATCTATTGCAGCTGTAATTTTCCCCATGGAAAAATCAGCAATTTCACCATCACGCTTCACAACCTGAAACATAGTAATCCTCCTCTGCTTCCTCTTAAATTTCCCCGTAAACCCCTGACGTTTTCAAAGCTGTAGACCTATTGTATCAGAGTATCTTCTTTGAGTCAATATAAAAACACCATATATAGTGTTAATTATTCATCAACACACAATATGGTGTTCGTTTATTCCCTTATATTGGACTGAATAAATCCTGTCATATGCGTTTGTTCATTCCATTGTGTTGGACTGAATAAATCTTGTCATATGCGTTTGTTCATTCCATTGTGTTGGATAGAGCAAACTTTTCATATGGCATTTCTTCATTCTCTTATATAAAACCGAATCCGTTTTTCAATTCATACGAGGATAGATTTCCATGGGAACTCTGGCTTTTACTGCGATTCCCTGGTCTGTATACTCTTCTTCCAGAAGCTGTCCATACTCCCGGATCAGCTGAATCTTGCCTGCCTCCCGGTAGGAAAACAACCGCTCAATATAAATCTGATCTTCCGAAAGCAGTCTGGAGAGAAGATCCTGAAGTTCATCCAGTCCCTGCCCTGTTTTTGCGGAAATCTTCAGTGTATAATCCGCCCTGAAATCCCGGATCTGTCCTTCCGGCACCCGGTCCTGTTTGTTCAAAAGAGTGATAACCTTTTTCCCGGACGCCCCAAGCTGCTGCAGAGTCTCATATACAACATGCATCTGCATCTCTGCCTGAGGATTGGAAACATCCACCACATGAATGATATAATCCGCATATCTGGCCTCTTCCAGCGTACTCTTAAACGCCTCCACCAGATGATGGGGCAGTTTGCGGATAAATCCTACGGTATCCGTCAGAAGAATCTGCTGTCCGTCCAGAAGCGTCAGAAGTCTTGTTGTGGGATCCAGTGTGGCAAATAATTTATCTTCCGAAAGTACCTCTGCTCCTGTCAGCGTATTTAGAAGAGTGGATTTCCCTGCATTCGTATATCCTACGATCGCAGCGGTTTTCAGATTACCGGAAGCTCTTCTGGTGCGGATCAGTTCGCGGTGCTTTTCCACCTGCGCCAGCTCCTCTTTGAGTGCGGAAATCCGGTTCCTGATCAGACGTCTGTCCGTTTCCAGTTTCTTTTCTCCGGGACCTCTGGTTCCAATACCGCCGCCCAGCCTGGAAAGTGACTCCCGAAGACCTACCAGACGCGCGGAACGATATCGCAGCTGAGCAAGTTCCACCTGAATCTTTCCTTCGCTGGTCACTGCTCTTTTTGCAAAAATGTCCAGGATCAGCAGCGTTCTGTCCATGACTTTGCATTCCAGTTCCCTCTCCAGATTATTCATCTGAGCAGGTGAAAGCTCATCATCACAGATAATTCCATTGGCATCCACCGCAAGAGCCAGCGCACGCACTTCTTCTATTTTTCCTTTTCCGATATAGGTTCCCGGATGAACAGCTTCGCGGTTCTGAATAATCTTCCCCACCGTAACTGCACCCGCTGTTGCGGCAAGTTCTTCCAGTTCATCCAGTGAATCACTGATGTCCTCTCCGTAGTCCATCTGTACCCCTACCAGAATCACTCGTTCTTCGATTTCTTTAAAGTCGTAAAACTGCATAAACACACCCTTACTGTGTAGTTCCTACACGAGACTGTAAGAATTTCATTTCTCTTTCCATATTCCCGTCTTCCGGAAAAATCTCCAGATATTCTTTTGCTTTCTGAAGAGCAGTGGAAAAATCAAGCTGTTTTTCATAAATCACAATTTCATTATACAGAAGATCCTGCATTTCTTCCGTTGTTGACAGTGGAAGGCCATTGCTGATCTCCGTCAGTGCATCCCCGTAATTACCCTCTGCAATATCACAGAGCGCCAGACCGTTATATCCCTTTGCAGGCGAATCTCCTTTGGAAATATAATCCTGATACATGGAACGGGCATTGGAAATATCTTTCTGTGCCTGATAGACCATTCCCAGATACAGCAGAGCTTCCGTATCCCCCTGGTTTGATGCCTCAATCAGTTCTTTACGCGCCTGCTCATAATCTTCCATATAGTAATACACACGGCCTCTGTCGCAGTAATCTTCTGCATCCTTCGGCTCTGTTTCCAGTGCTGCTTCCAGATACTTCGTCCCGTCAGCCTCCATATCCTGTTCCAGATAGGATTCATATATTTCGATTGCCCTGTCATAAGTGGTATCTTCTTCATAAGACTTCTGAAAATTTGACGCCGCCTCATCATAAGAATCCATGGTCAGAGCAACCTCACCTGTAAGAAAATATGTCTCTGCATCCATCGTATACTCTTCTGAAAGAGTCTGGCAATCTGCCATGGCATCATCCAAAAGACCTGCCTGCAGACTGGCTGCGGCACGATAGGACAGAACATCTTTTGCCAGAGATTTGCTTACTTTTTCACAGTTCAGAGCATTGGTAAAATAAGCAATGGCATCTTCATAATTACCAAGGCGCATACTGCAGATTCCGGCTCCGCGATAGGACTCCGCCATTTTCCAGCCATTGGAAACACTGGTCTCAAAACCCTGGCGTGCGTATTCATAGCTTCCCTGCTCCATATCTTTCTCAGCCTGCCGGAAAATCTCCTGATTTTCACCGCCGCAGCCTGCAAGCAGGAACATTCCTGCACAGGCTGCAAAAATCCATGATACTCTTTTATTTTTCATGCGTTCCCTTATTATTCTACAATCAGCCCTTCGGCTTCCATTACTTTGATCACATTCTCTACATGCTCACGACAGATATCGTCCGTACCGGCCTCTACCATTACACGGATCAACGGTTCTGTACCACTCTCTCTGACCAGAATCCGTCCGTCATTGCCCAGCGCTTCGGCTGCTGCATTCACAGCTGCCACAACTGCCGGATTTTCCCTTGCTTCTTTTTTGTCCGCAACACGTACATTACGCAGAAGCTGCGGATAAACCTGCATTTCCTTTGCAAGGTCACAGAGTGTGGCTTTTTTCTCTACACATGTCTCCATCAGCATCAGAGAAGTCAGGATTCCATCACCGGTAGCAGCATAGCGGCTGAAAATAATATGCCCGGACTGCTCACCGCCGATACTGTAATTGTTTTCCAGCATGTTCTCTGCCACATATTTGTCACCTACTGCTGTCTGCTCATAGCGCATGCCTTCTCTTTCCAGAGCTTTATAAAGCCCCAGGTTGGACATTACCGTAGTCACTACGGTATTCTTGTTGAGCTTGCCCTGTTCCATCAGATGTTTGCCGCAGACGTACATGATCTTGTCTCCGTCAATGATATTTCCTCTGTGATCCACGGCAATACAGCGGTCTGCATCACCATCATAGGCAAATCCAATATCCAGCCCGTTATCAACCACATATCTCTGCAGTACTTCAATATGAGTGGAACCGCAGTTGGTATTGATATTTGTTCCATCCGGCTGGTTGTTGATCACATACGTCTTTGCTCTCAGCGCATCAAATACACTCTTGGCAATAGCGGAAGAGCTTCCGTTAGAACAATCCAGTCCGACCTTGACGTTCTTAAAGTCACGGCTTGGAATGGAAATCAGATAACCGATGTAGCGATTGCGGCCTGAAGCATAATCAATGGTACGTCCCACATCTTCTCTGGTTGCCAGAGGAAGTTCCTCAATTTCCCCATCCAGGTATGCCTCGATACGCGCTTCGATAGAAGCCTCAATCTTCTGTCCGTTGCCGTTCAGAAGCTTGATTCCATTGTCATAAAACGGATTATGGCTGGCAGAAATCATAATACCGCAGTCAAAATCCTCCGTTCTTACTGCGTAAGACACACTTGGAGTTGTCGTAACATGAAGCAGGTATGCATCTGCTCCGGAAGCAGTCAGACCGGCTACCAGTGCGTATTCAAACATGTAGCTGCTTCTTCTGGTATCCTTGCCGATTACAATTTTTGCCTTATGTTCACGTCCGTAATACCATCCCACATAGCGGCCTACTTTAAATGCATGGTCTACTGTCAGTTTTACGTTTGCTTCTCCGCGGAAACCATCTGTTCCAAAATATTTTCCCATAATAAACAATCTCCTTACCTGCTATATATCACGTGTTGTCACTTCTTCACAACCGAAGTTTCCGATTCCATTTATGCGTAAAGATCTGCCGGATAAACGCCCTCTTCCACCAGATTACGGAAAGCTGCCATCACAGATTCCTTATCTTCCTGATAAGTTACGCCAAACCAGGTATCCTTTGTCTCCAGAACATCCACCTTTGCAGTTCCTGCCTTGATCAGACGGTCGATCATCTCCGGAAGAAGGTATTCTTTCTTAATATCTTCCGGTGCCAGACTGCCAAGAAATTCTACAAATCCTTTTTCCAGAGTATCCATGAACTCCGGTGTCAGCCCCCACATATTCATGGAAACAAGACTCTTTGTATTTAACGGAGTGACCGTGCCGTCTTCCGCACGGGTTTCTGCACCGTCAGCGGTTTTAAAGATATCATGCGTTTCTGTCACACCTGTCAGAGCTCCATCCTCGATATGGCAGATACCTCTTGTTACACTTCCGTTATCGCTGAGTGTATTTCCAAGGCGGAATCCTGCCATACAGATATGAAGCAGACCATCCTGCGGCTGTTCCTGTACCAGATAATCATGTACGATTCTGTAAGCAGTTTTTCCATAATAATCGTCTGCATTGATCACGGCAAACGGCTCATCCAGCACTTTTTTTGCTGCCAGTACTGCCTGACCGGTTCCCCATGGCTTGGTACGGTCTTGTGGAGCTGTAAATCCTTCCGGAAGATCCTCCAGTGACTGGAATGCATAGGCAACCTCTGTGATCTTTTCAATTCTGTTGCCGATGACTTTACGGAACTCCTCTTCAATATCCTTACGGATAATAAACACTACTTTATTGAATCCTGCCTCCAGTGCATCATGAATGGAATAATCCATGATAATCTCCCCGTTCGGTCCCACCGGCGCCAGCTGTTTGATTCCTTTTCCAAAACGGCTTCCAATTCCTGCCGCCATAATTACAAGTGCTGTTTTTTTCATATTCCTTTTCCTTTCATACTTATATCATATGCATATGACTTCCTTCAGTCTAAACTCGCTGATTTTCCGGTAAAAATGTTTACTGCAAAATACACATGAGAAGGATTTCTGCCCGGAGGGCTTTTCAGAACTCTCAGTTATCATTCTGCAGATTACTCAGTTTCGCTGCCTGATCTGCCGCGATCAGACTGTCAATGATTTCCGTCAGATCTCCGTTCAGAACACTCTCAAGCCGGTGAATCGTCAGCTTAATGCGATGATCGGTCACACGTCCCTGCGGGAAGTTATAGGTACGAATCTTTTCGGAACGATCCCCTGTACCGATCTGACTTCTTCTCGCTTCTGCTTCTGCATCATGCTGTTTAGCCAGCTCCATCTCATAGAGACGGGAACGAAGCACTTTCAATGCCTTGTCCTTATTCTTAAGCTGAGACTTCTCATCCTGACAGGAGATTACAATGCCTGTCGGAATATGCGTCAGACGCACTGCCGAGTCTGTCGTGTTGACACACTGTCCTCCATTTCCGGAAGCACGGAACACATCAAATTTACAGTCATTGAGATCCAGCTGAAAATCAATTTCCTCTGCTTCCGGCATAATTGCAACGGTACATGTCGAGGTATGGATTCTTCCGCCGGATTCTGTCTCCGGAACACGCTGTACACGATGAACGCCGCTCTCGTATTTCAGCCGGGAATAAGCCCCGTTTCCGGTGATCATAAATGTCACTTCCTTGAAGCCTCCGATTCCGTTTTCATTCAGGCTCATCATTTCAGTCTTCCAGCGAAGAGATTCTGCATACTTCACATACATACGATAAATTTCCGCTGCAAAAAGAGCTGCTTCATCACCGCCGGCACCTGCGCGGATCTCTACAATAACGTTCTTGTTGTCATTCGGGTCCTTGGGAAGGAGAAGAATCTTAATCTCTCTTTCCAGTTCTTCCACGCGTTTCTTTGCATCCGAAAGTTCTTCCTTCAGCATCTCACGCATTTCTTCATCCTTCTCTTCTTCCAGCATGGAAAGACTGTCCTGGATGGTTTCTTTACAATTCTTATATTCTTTATATGCATCCACAATGGGCTGCAGCTCACTCTGCTCTTTCATCAGCTTCTGGAAGTGTTCCGGATCGTCGGTAACTCCCGGCTCTCCCAGCTCATTCAATACTTCATCGAAGCGGATAAGCAGATCTTCCAATTTGTCAAACATGATTTGTCCTCCTGATGTAAATAATCACTCCGGCATCTGTCCCAGAACTACTCTGTCAAGTCCTGCCAGATCCTGTCTCACTTCCACCGATGTAAAACCGGCCTGTTTCATAAATGCCGACACATCACTGCCCTGCTCACAGCCAATCTCATACAGAAGCCATCCTCCGGGCTTCAGGTATCTGCCGGCATCCCTGGTGATCATACGATAAAAATAAAGTCCGTCTCTATGTCCATCCAATGCAAGCACCGGATCATGAAGACGCACTTCCTCCATAAGTCCCCTGATTTCTTCTGTCGGAATATAAGGAGGATTTGAAATAAGCATATCATATTTCTCCGGTGCATTTCCATCTTTTCCCTGAAAAAATTCACCGGAAAACAGATTACTTTCTATAAGATGCGCACGTTCTGACACACCGATTGCCTGTGCATTCCGTTGGGCAACCGAAAGTGCTGCAGATGAAACATCAACCCCAACCCCAAAGCTGTCTTTCTTATCTGCCAGAAGACTGATCAGAATACATCCGGAACCTGTACACATATCCAGAATCACCGGATTTTCTCTGGTTTTCAGAAGGTTACCGGCAATCTCCACAAGTACTTCTGTATCCTGTCTGGGAATCAGAACATTTTCATCCACATAAAATTCATATTCCATAAAAAAAGCCCGATGAGTCAAATGCTGCAAAGGAACGTGTTCTGCACGTTTCCGGCATAATTGAAGATATTTTTCTGCCGTTTCCGACTCCATCTCCTCGCAGTCATGGGCATAATACCATGCGCGGTTTTTTCCGCTGGTATATTCCAGAAGGAGCCAGGCATCAAGCCCGGCTTCCCCGATTCCGGCTTTTTTCAGAATTTCCGTGCCTTCCTGAAGAAGCGCTCTAAATGTTCCCATGTGCTGCTTCCCCTGTCACGACTGTTTCTGAAATACCGGAAGATACTGTTTCTGTTGTTGTCTGATGTACATCCATGTCCGACTCTGCATCTTCCACTTCCACACCAAACTCTTCTTTTAAATAAGCCTTCCAGTCAAATACTGCTTCGACTGCTTTGATCGCAACCTCTACCATATCCGGTGTCGGTTCTTTCGTTGTCAGCTTCTGCATGGCAAGTCCCGGTCTGCTCATAATATCTGCAAATTTACTGTCTGTTCTGCCTGCCCACTGAATGATCTCAAAAGAAATTCCGGACACCACCGGAACCATCAGAAGACGGCCAAATAAACGCACCCAGTAAACCGGAACCAGAACAAATACAAAATGCAATGCAATACTCACCAGCATGACCAGAAATAAAAAGCTGGTACCGCAGCGCTTATGCTGACGGGAACTGTTCATGACATTTTCAACCGTAAGCGGAAGCCCGTGTTCAACACAATTGATGCATTTGTGTTCGGCACCGTGATACATAAACGTTCTCTGGATATCCTTCATTCTGGAGATCAGAAGCATATATCCCATAAACAATGCCAGCTTGACAAACGCTTCCACAATTGTGATAACAATCTCTGACGCTCCAACTTTCCTGCAAAGACTTGCAAGCACATACGGCAGAAGCATAAATGCTCCAATGGAAACGACAATCGAGATTGCAACCGTCACATACAGAAGCCACTGGAACTGCCTGTCTTCCTTTGCTTTCTTCGCTGCTTTTTCTTCTTCGGAAAGATGCGCGGTTTTGGCCGCATAGTCCTCGTCCTCTTCATCTCCCACGATTTCAGCGGAATACATCAGACATTTGGTTCCCATTACAAGAGAATCCACAAAACTTACCACACCGCGGATAATCGGCTTACGCCAGAAAGCAGCTTTTCCAAATATACATTTGTAATCCTCTGTCTTCAGCTCAATTCCATTGTCAGGACGTCGGACAGCAATCGAGTACTTATCCTTATGCCGCATCATGATTCCTTCCATGACTGCCTGACCACCAATATTCGATGATTTCATATAATTCTCCTAATGTTCTGAACGGACAGCATATTTCTGCCCAGGTGCAAAGAAAGGTTGAGATTTCCCAACCTCAACCTTCACATTACGTCTATAATTATTTGATTATTTATTCAGGCCGTATTTCTTATTGAACTTATCGATACGTCCGCGAGCCTGAGCTGCTTTCTGCTGTCCTGTGTAGAACGGATGGCATTTGGAGCAGATTTCTACGTGGATATCAGATTTGGTAGAACCGGTAACGAATGTGTTACCACAGTTGCAGGTTACAGTTGCCTGATAATAATTCGGATGGATTCCTTCTCTCATGATTTTCACCTCTCTATGATTATTGTATTTCTATTCGTATTCATTTGACGAATTCACTATTAAACAGCTTTCTGATTATAACATACTCCCCTGCCAAATGCAAGCTGTTTATAAAATTTTCTGCATCATTAAGAAAATTTCTGTTTCTTCGCCATCTGCACAAATTCTGCATTATTCCGTGTTCTGGAAAACATATTCAGAATCTGTTCTACCGCCTCATCCGGTTTCATACCGTTCAGCGCCTTACGCATATTGTATACTGCCTCCTGCTCTTCGCGGCTGAGAAGAAGATCCTCACGGCGGGTACCGGATTTCTGAATATCAATTGCCGGAAATACACGTTTTTCCTGAAGTTTGCGGTCGAGCACCAGTTCCATGTTTCCGGTTCCCTTAAATTCTTCATAAATAACGTCGTCCATCTTGCTTCCCGTATCCACAAGTGCAGTCGCAAGAATGGTAAGACTTCCGCCTTCTCTCATATTTCTGGCTGCACCAAAGAACCGCTTCGGCATATGGAGAGCAGCAGGATCAAGACCGCCGGACAGGGTTCTGCCGCTTGGCGGAATAATCAGATTGTATGCTCTTGCCAGTCTTGTGATCGAATCCAGGAGAATCGTCACATCTTTTTTGTGTTCTACAAGACGGCGTGCTCGTTCCACTACCATTTCTGATACCCTCTTATGATGTTCCGGAAGTTCATCAAAGGTAGAATAGATAACTTCTACGTTCGGTCCGTGAATTGCTTCCTTGATATCTGTAACTTCCTCCGGACGTTCATCGATCAGCAGGATGATCAGATGCATGGATGGATTATTTCTCAATATAGATTTTGCCACATCTTTCAGAAGTGTGGTCTTACCGGCTTTCGGAGGAGACACGATCATTCCTCTCTGGCCCTTGCCGATCGGGCTGATCAGATCCACGATTCTCATGGCCATGGTTCCGCCCGGACGTTCCATCACCAGTCGTTCATTCGGAAAGATCGGTGTCATATCCTCAAAATTGTATCGTCTCTGACCCTCACTGGGATGAAATCCGTTGATGGATGTCAGATACAGAAGAGCGCTGAATTTCTCTCCCTGTGTTTTGATCCGGATATTTCCCTGAATGATATCACCGGTTTTTAAATTAAAACGACGGATCTGTGACGGAGATACATAGATATCATTCTCTCCCGGCATGTAATTCTCGCATCGGATAAATCCAAAACCGTCCGGCATTACTTCAAGGATACCATTGGCCTTTTCGCCGCTGTCCAGCTGTACCGTCTCTGCCGGGATACGGTAGGAGCTGTCGGAGGTATTACGGTCTGTGTTTTCTCTGAACTGACCCTCTCTGGACTGGTTGTCTCTATATTGGCCTTCTCTGGACTGATTATCCCTCGGCTGATTTTCTCTATACTGACCTTCTCTGGGCTGATTATCCCTCGGCTGATTTTCTCTATACTGGCCTTCTCTGGACTGATTGTCTCTCGCTGCATTGTCCCTGAATGGCCTGTCCGATGCAGGCAGACTGTGTGCTTGTCTTTCCGTCGTTTTTTTCTCAACGGCAGGATTTCCTGCTGCCGGTTTCTCCCCGGTTTTCACTTCAGATGGTCTCTGGTTTTCTTCTTTTGCATCTTCCTCAAGCATACGCTCAACCAATTCAGGTTTCCGCAATGCAGAAACTCCTTTTAAACCTCTGGCTTTGGCAAGATCTTTTAAGACTGCCAGCGATAATGATTCGTACTTTTCTCTCATAAATTTTCCCTCAGCCTTCTATTATACACATCTAACTGCAACTGTCTGCTCCTGCAGACCCTGTTAATACATCGTCTCACAAATAACTATACCATTCACACAATATGCGAATTTAAAAATACAGACAAACGAAGGAAATTGTTATTCAAAAAACGATATACCAGTTATAAAAGTCCATGTCCGTGAACGACTGTACACGGGCATATTCTGTTTCATATCTGCTGTTCCTATATCTCCTGCGAGATATCATATACCGGGACTTTTACAAATTTTATCATTAATTCTACGGGATACTCTGTCTGAAATAGACAAGAACATCAGAATCCTTGCGGATCCGTCTTTTTCTGCTCTGTACTGCATGATGCAGCGGCTAAATCGTATGATGCAGAGACACAAAATACCATGTCTCCACTCTTTTAGTATTTTCGAACTGTATTCTAACACATTTTTTTCAATCTGTCCACCTATGTACGGAACATAAAAAATCATAAAAATATGATACAAAACAGAAGAATTTTTTTCATAATTACAGAAAAACATTTTTATATTACAGGAAAATGCGGAGCACTTTCCTGTAATATAAAAAAGGCGGTATCTTCACAGATACCGCCGAAATGAAACGACAGAAACTATTTATTTCCAGAATACAGAATACAGTTTTTGAACTTTTGTGACCTGTTCTGTTGTGACCTTATTCAGAGCTGCGCTGATCGCTGAATAAGTTTTTGGCCGGACACTCTTAAGAGTTCCTGCACTCTGGGTATAATTCTTAAAAGATTCTGCAAAATATTCTGCACTGTTCTGAGTTACATAGGATTTATTAGCGCCCGTGTACAGATTCTTCTCAGCCGCATAAATATTTTTGAAATCCGTAGTCTTATCTGCATTTCCGGCAATAAATGCAAGAAAATGACCAAGTTCATGATAAATGGTATCATCCTGGGATTTAAGGGTAATACTTCTTGCAGATGCATCAAACAATCCCGAATAGGATACGGAAGAATCTACATATACCTTAAATCCCAGAGTCCGGAAGGCATTCAGAACCCGTGCATCTGCCTTCGGCGCTGCCGCAGCAACACTCACTTCATACTTTCCTTTCGGAGCTGTTGTATTTGCAGACGATGTCTTAACTGCTGCAGCAGTGGTTGTCGTAAGCTTCGTTGTTGTAGTCTTAACCGTTGTGGTAACAGTTGTCGTCACTACTTTGACTTTTGATTTTTTGGTATATTTTTCTGTTTTTGCAGTAGAAACCGTTGTCTGAGTGGTTACTTTTTTGGTACTGCTTGTCGTTGTTTTTTTGGTTGTTTTCTTGGTTGTCGGAATTTTCTTGCTGTAGGTTTTGGTTGCAGCCCTGGATAATTTTACATTCTTTTTGGTTGTCTTCTTAGTTGTTTTGGTTGTTGTTTTCGGAGCAGAACCAAGGGGGGGAGCCTCCTCTTCCAGAGATACCTCCATAATCGGATCTGCATCATATACCGGCATTTCCACAGACGGAACCGACTGCTGCAGTACCACCGCACTGCCAATGATTACAGTCAGCGCAACAGCTGCAAAACCACATGCAAATTTTTTACTACTGAGTATTTTCGCAATTTTCTTCTTCATCTTCGCACATCTCCTCTGATAAAACCAACGTATACAGCAATCTATCAAACAGATTGTTATTGTCCATAGTAACAATAGAATTTTACGCAGCCAGAGCAGTTGTGTCATATCAGATTTTTTCAGTATCCGCTTTGTTCTTATAAATATAAAAAACCGTTTATTTTCATAAACGGTTACCACATACGCATACAAATATTCTCTGATCTGTTCCTGAATTACGTCACTAAACCGGAATTTAATGCGGCAACCGGCTATCATATTCCGTATATCATTTTCCAAATTATATACCGGACTTTAGACCCCTGGCTTTGCGTCCCTGCCTTTCGACAGGTTTGCCCTTGTTAAATTAGTTACAGTATACTCCTTTTTTCTTTCTTTTGTCAATCATTTTCTGTTTCAAAAATGAACAGTAACGCAACCGAAGGTTACTGTTCACTCCGTTCTCAGTAACACGCTTCGCGATGCACAGAAATTATGCACATTATTTTCTTCCCTTTTCGCATAAATCTGTTATACTTACTATAATCGGCTTTTATCATTCGTGATATCTGCATAAGCAGACATTTCCCTTTTGATTATAACAAAAATTACAGGAGGAGCGGTCAGATGAAAAAAATCTCTGCTTACATACCGTTTTTTCTTTTTCTCTTCCTGTTCTTTTCTACAGGATGCAGTCAGAAGAACACATCTTCCGATGAACCGCCTGTTTACACTCCCCTTCAGGTACTGGTTCCTCAGGCAGACGGAACGGAGATTCTCGGAAATTCTCCGGTAACCCTGGATGTTTCCAACAAAACTCTTGGCTATATGATCGTGCAGGCCGATACCTCTGTTTCCGGCATCAATGTTCAGATGACCGGACCGGATGGTATCCTTTACTCTTATTTCCTGGACCCCGGAGAAAATGCCGTCATTCCTTTTACCAGCGGGGATGGAAGTTATCAGATTCTCTGCTATCAGAAAATCAGCGGAGACAAATATGCGGCTGTCAGCAGCCACACACTGGAAATCTCTCTGGAGAATCCATTCCTTCCATTCCTTTACCCCAATCAATATGTAAATTTCAGTCCGGAATCCAATGCCTGTCTTCTGGCACAGACCATGCTGCCGGATGATGCTTCTGATCTGGACGGGCTTGATGCTGTTTACAATTATGTCATTTCCAATATCACATACGATGAAGAAAAAGCCTGGAACGTGGAAGCCGGTTATCTGCCGGATATTGACGAAACACTCTCCAGCGGCACAGGAATCTGCTTTGATTACGCAGCACTGATGACTGCTATGCTCCGCGCCCGTGATATTCCCTGCAAACTGCAGATCGGATATACCAGTGACATCAAACATGCCTGGATTGACGTATACATCCGTTCCAAAGGATGGATCAACCATGCCATTTCCTTTGACGGCGAAACCTGGAGCCGCATGGATCCCACCTTCGATTCCAGCACAGATGCAGATAATAAAGAACAGATACAGGAATATATTGGAGACAGTGATAATTATACCGTCCAGTTTACCCGATGATTTGCCTGTCGAAAGGAGTTAATTATGAACCAGAAACTTACGAATCAGGAACTGTTTCATTTTTGCGAACAGCTTGCCATTCTTCTCCACTCCGGGATTTCCAGTGCGGAAGGTCTTCAGATTCTTTTAGAAGACAGCAGTTCTGACAGGAGCAAACAGATTTTTGCAGAGTTGATCCAGACTCAGGAAGAAACAGGAAGTCTCTCCCAGGCATTGACAGATGCCGGAATTTTTCCAGGTTCCATGATTGCCTATGTAAAAACCGGGGAAGAAACCGGCTGTCTCGATGAAGTTCTCACAAGTCTCGCCGAACATTATGAACAGGAAATGGAAATTTCCGCGGGTATTCGAAGTGCTGTCACTTACCCTCTGATCATGCTTGGAATCATGGGCGCTGTGATTGTTATTCTTCTCGTAAAAGTTCTGCCTGTATTCCAGCAGGTTTTCCGCCAGATGGGCATGGAAATGAACGGGCTTTCTTCCGGACTCTTACGGCTCGGTTCTGTTTTCAGCCGCTACAGTGCGGTTTTTCTTGGTCTACTGGCAATCCTGATCGTCTGCATTCTCTTTTTCTGCTGCACAGAAAAAGGACGCAGTACAGCCAGAAACTTTTTATCCTCTGTCCCGCACTTTAAGAAAATTCCTGCTGCACTGGATTATGCCCGCCTTACAAAAGCCGTTTCCATGGGACTGCGAAGCGGTCTTGATCCCCAGTCCAGCCTGGAGCTGGCAGACGGAATGCTCACACAGCCATTGATAAAAGAACAGCTTTCCAGAGCTGTCAGCCGCCTGAACGAAGGGGCCCTTTTTGCAGATGCCATTACCCAGTCCGGCCTTTTCTCCGGAATGGATGCCCGGCTGATTTCCATCGGAATCCGGGCAGGTTCTTCTGATGAGGTAATGGAAAAATTGTCTGACCGCTGCGCTCAGGAAGCTCTTGACATGACAGAACAGGTAATCTCCATTGTAGAGCCTGCATGCGTCATCCTTCTCTCTATTCTGGTAGGACTGATTCTTCTTTCTGTCATGATGCCTCTTCTGGGAATCCTTTCCGAAATGCTCGTGTGAGGTGATCATTATGGATGATATTTTTGAACCGCGCAGAAAAAAATTTTTTTGTGTACTGCGTACTCTTCTTCCTGCAGTATTTCCTGCACTCCTGTGTATCCTTTTTCTGGCAGCTGTTTCCCGTACCTCCGAAGGCGCACTGGAAAAAGAACAGACCGTTCTTCTTCAGGCACTGGAACATGGCGCTGTGCAGACCTATGCTCTGACAGGCAAATATCCGGAAAGTCTTTCGCAGCTTCTGGAAGAATATCACATCACCTATGACAGACAGAAATTTGTAATAGAATATATTCCCAGCGGATCCAATCTGTTTCCAATGATTTCTGTCCTTCCTCTTGAAGAGGATAAAGGAGGTATTTTATGAAACATTTTGCCGCAAAAAAGCATTCTTCCGACCTTCTCGCATCCCTTTTGCTTTTCGGTCTGTACGTGCTGCTTCTTCTGCTCCTGCTCCTGTTTGCGGCCCGTGCATACAGAAATGCTGTGCAGGGGACTGACGAGAACTCCAATCTTCGTACCGCCATGTCCTATCTGACTGTAAAAATACGGCAGCACGATAATGACACAGATGTTTTTACCGATACCATTGAAGACACTGAGGCGCTTTGTCTTACTGACAAAATTGACGGCCAAACCTACATTACTTATATTTATCTCTATGATGGAGAACTGAAGGAGCTGTTTACCACTAGGCAAAGCGATGCTGCTCTTTCCATGGGAACTACGATTGCTTCTCTGGATTCTTTCTCCATAGATGAAACACCGGAACATTTTTATCGTATTTCCCTGACTGATCACAACGGGCATACCGGAAGCCTTTTGCTTCATCCCGGAACACCTGTATAACGATAAGGAGACCTTACATGAAAAAATCAGCGATACATTCCAGAGCAGGATTGTTTCTGACAGAAATGATCTTTTCCATTCTGGTTCTCGCACTGACATCAGCCGTCTGTATTCAGCTCTTTGCCTCTGCCAGATCCAATCAAAAAGAAGCCAGAAACTGGAATCATATAGAAGAACTCATCATTTCTGCCGGCGAGATTATGGAAGGCACAGATGGAAATCCGGATCAATTCCTGAACCTGATGCCGGAAGGAGAATTATCCGGTAATAATCTTTTGTATTTTTACGACAGCCAATGGGCCCCCTGTTCCGAAACAAATGCAGTCTGGAAACTGACGGTAAGCTTATCTCATGCTTCTGATTACAAACAGGCTGTACTAGCCTTCCAGAATGCAGACGGAACGCTTGTCCATCAGCAGACCATACGGTTTCCCAGACTAACCAGCAAAAAGGAGGCCAATTAGATGAAATCACGTCACCGTTCTCTTGTTACCATGGGAATTACCTCTTTTCTTCTGATTTTTTCCGTATTATGTATGGTAATTCTGGCACTTCTGACATTTGGAAGTTCCCATTCTGATCTGACTATGAGCAAACGTTCCATAGAACAGACAACTGCCTATTATCATGCGTGCTGCACTGCAACGGACCTTTGCCGGGAGACGGAAGAAGAGCTTTACCAGATCCGCTCCACGGCGGCTGAGGAAAAAGACTATTATTCCAACACTGCCAGCCTCTGCAGTCTCGGTTTTTCATGGGAGGAAGACAGTCGGATGCTTACTGCTGAAATTTCGTATTCTGACCGTCAGGCTCTCCATCTGGAACTGCAGGTACTTTATCCACAGAATCCAGAGGATCCCGTGCTGGAAATCCACAAATGGCAGACGATATCCACAGGGGAATGGAACCCTGATACCAGACAGCCGGTTTATTCTTCCGGACTTCCCTCATAAACAGAAGGCCCTGCCGATCCACGTTTTCTGTCTGACGTCCAATATTTGCGAAGCAATTCCTGATGGCATACATTATTCCATACCTGACGTCCAGGTTTTTTACCAGTAAATAAATTTAATTAGGAGAAACTGCCCCATGAATGAAAATTTTGTACTTGATTTTTTAACAGATGCCGCACATACACATGCCTCGGATATCTTTATCATCGCCGGACTTCCTCTTTCCACAAAAACAGAAGGACAGCTGATTCACAAAGGTGACCGTCTGATGCCGGAAGATACCCGAAAGATTATCCACCAGATCTATCATCTTGCCGGAGACCGTGATATACAGCCATTCCTCAAAAACGGAGATGATGATTTTTCTTTCTCCATCCCCGGGCTTTCCCGTTTCCGTGTCAATACCTACCGTCAGCGCGGTTCTCTGGCCGCTGTGATCCGTGTGATTGCTTTTGAACTTCCTGACCCGAACCAGCTCCATATTCCTGAAGAAATCATGGAAATTGCTGATTTTACCAAAGGTATGATTCTTGTCACAGGTCCCGCAGGAAGTGGAAAATCCACTACCATGGCATGTCTGGTTGACCGAATCAACAATACCCGCGAAGGCCATATCATCACTCTGGAAGACCCTTTGGAGTATCTCCATCGCCACAAAAAATGCATTGTCAGCCAAAGAGAAATCTGTACAGACACGGACAGTTATCTGACCTCCCTGCGCGCCACCCTGCGTCAGAGCCCGGATGTTATCCTTCTGGGAGAAATGCGCGATCTGGAAACCATCCAGACTGCTATGACTGCCGCAGAAACCGGTCATCTCGTTCTTTCCAGTCTGCATACCATCGGCGCCGCCAATACCATCGGACGTATTCTGGATGTCTTTGAACCCAGCCAGCAGCACCAGATCGCCCTTCAGCTTTCCATGGTGCTTCAGGCTGTTATTTCCCAGCAGCTGATTCCGGACGTGAACAGTCACAGTATTCCCGCCTTTGAGGTCATGAAGCTGACACCTGCCATCCGCAATATGATCCGCGAAAACAAAGTCCACCAGATTGATGGTGTGATTTATTCTTCTTCTCAATACCAGATGCGTTCCATGGACCAGAGCCTGCTGGAACTTTACCGCCAGAAACGTATCACAGCAGAAACCGCTCTGAAACACGCCAGCAATCCGGAAATGCTGAAGAGGAAATTAATATAAAGCGTGTTTGAAAATTGCTTTCCGACAGATGTGCGTCACAATTTGCGGGAAATTTGACTCAAATGAGGGAGGCATAGCGGGCTATGTTGACCGAATGCGAGTCAAATTTCTCGCAAAGCGGGGCGTGCATATGACGGGAATGAATTTTCAAACACACTCTAAGCCACGATAAATAACTTCCTGTTTCAAAAACGATGTACGGATGCCATAAGACCAAAAGGACAGCTTTCTCCTTTTCTTTTGAAGAAGCTGTCCTTTTTCTATTATTGAAATAGAATATGTCAGAGAGCAGCCATGAGAGAACTGGCAAATCTCTGACACATGAATCCGCAATTCAGCTGACAATATTCCCCACTAACACATAGGAAACCACATACATGATCACACTAGCCATCAGAATACCGATGAGGATTGCAGCGGAAGATTTCTTAATATCCACATCCAGAAGAGACGCAATCAGTGCGCCGGTCCATGCACCGGTTCCGGGAAGCGGAATTCCTACAAACAGTACCAGACCAAGGAATTCATATTTCCGGATACGGTCACTTTTTCCCATCGCGCGGTTTTCCAGTTTAATGATCAACCCGCGAAACAGTTTTGTTTTTTTCAGCAGTTTAAAAATCTGACGGATAAACAGCAGGATAAACGGTATCGGTATAATATTTCCCACAATACACAGAGGAATCGATACCGTTTCCGGAATTTTCAGCAGAGACGCCGCCAAAAGACCGCCCCTCAGTTCCAGTATCGGAATCATAGAAATAATAAACACAACCGCTTCGGCAGATATAAACTGGGACAGATTTGCAGCAAACCATTGTACAAGTGCTTCCATAGTACCTCCTAACGATGATTCAGATATTTTTCCAGAAATGCGACAAATGCTTCCATTTCCTCACGCGTTCCAATGGTGATTCTCAAATGATTATGCGTTCTTCCTTTCGGGAAATAGCGTACATAAATATGTTTTTTCCGCAAAGCCTGGAACAATTCTTCTGCCGGACAAGTCTCGTGTGATGCAAAAATAAAGTTTGATTTGGAATCCTCAAAAGAAAATCCCAGTTTCCTTAACTCTTCTTTCGTCCATTCTCTTGTCTCTATAATTTTACGGCAGGTCTCCCGGAAATATTCCACATCCTCCATGGCAGCCACACCTGCAGCAATGGCCGTTCTGTCCATCGTATAGGAATTAAAGGAATACTTCACATCGTTAAGATATTTGATCAGCACAGGATTTGCACAGGCAAAACCAATTCGCATTCCTGCCATGGAACGGGATTTTGAAAACGTCTGCACCACCAGAAGATTGTCGTATTTATCAATCAGAGGAAGCGCGGAAGATGCACCAAAATCTACATATGCCTCATCCACGATCACAATACTGTCCTGATTTCTGCGGATGATCTCCTCAATATCAGCAAGCGGCATTTCCACACCTGTCGGCGCATTGGGATTCGGAAAAATCACACCGCCGTTTTCTCTGAAATAATCTTCTTTTCGAATATGAAAATTCTCATCCAGAACCGGTCTCTCATAAGGAATCCGGAACAGATCTGCCCACACATCGTAAAAAGAATAGGTAATATCCGGGAACAGAATCGGTTTTTTCCCATTAAAGAAGGTCAGGAAACACATGGCCAGCACATCATCGGATCCCACACCCACAAACACCTGGTTTTCATCCAGCTGATAATAAGAAGCTACCGCCCGCACCAGATCTCCGGCAGTCGGATCCGGATAAAGGCGCAGCTTATCTACCGGCATATTATGTAAAATTTCCTCCACGCCCGGTGCAGGCGGATAAGGATTTTCGTTTGTGTTTAATTTGATCATATCCGGCTGATTCGGCTGCTCACCGGGTGTATAGGGAACCACCATGCGGATATTTTCTTCCCATGTTTTCATCTTTATCTCCTTTCTGACGGCAAAGCTCGAAAACATTTGCCGCAGTTCTTATTTTCCATTACTGTTCACAATCATCATTTTTCTTCTAGTACATTGATATCTGCTATTGTAACCAGTCCATGCCTTTTTGTCAAAAGAATTTGTATTTTACTGTTTCAAATTTATATCTTACCGCCTTTAAACATGGCGTACCCGTGCAGTTTTATATTTTATAATGAAACAAGAAAAAATTCTCCCAGCGCTATAGAGCGTAATGAAATGTATTACAAGATATTCACGTACCTAATCTATATATCTCTTCTCTTCATAGTCCCTCTGTACCAATTTTCTATTTCAAATACCTTAATAGACAACTTTGTATTTATATGATAATATGAATTCTGCAATAATATTAAAGTTAAATTCATCTTTTATCATAAGAAAACAGGGGTTTTTACCTTAATACCACAAATAATCAGGAGGAATATTTCATGAATGTAACAGAACGTTTCTTAAAATATGTATCAATCGATACCACATCCAATCCGGAATCACAGACCACTCCCAGTACCGAAAGCCAGCTGACATTCGCCCATATGCTGGAAACTGAAATGAAAGAAATGGGGCTTGCAGATGTTTCCTGTGACGAACACGGTTATGTATTTGCCACCATTCCGTCAACTGTTTCCGAAGACACCGGCGTTGTTCTCGGCTTCATCGCCCATATGGATACTTCCGATGCAGCATCCGGTATCAACATCCATCCTCGTATCATCAAGAACTATGACGGCCAGGACATCCTGTTAAATGAAGAGGCAAATATTGTCATGAGCACAAAAGAATTCTCCTGCATGGCCCAGTATGAGGGACAGGATCTGATCGTAACGGATGGTCTCACACTTCTTGGCGGAGATGACAAAGCCGGAGTGGCAGAAATTCTTACAGCAGCAGAATATCTCCTTTCTCACCCGGAAATTCCACACGGAAAAATCCGTATCGGTTTTACACCGGACGAAGAAATCGGTGCCGGAGCTGACTTCTTTGATGTAAAGAAGTTCGGTGCAGATTTTGCCTATACCATTGATGGCGGGCAGTGCGGTGAGCTGGAATATGAAAACTTCAATGCAGCTTCTGCCTATGTGGATTTTGCAGGTATCAGTATTCATCCGGGAAGCGCAAAGAATCATATGATCAACGCTTCTCTTCTCGCCATGGAATTCCAGTCCATGATGCCGGAAGCTCAGAAACCGGAACATACCGAAGGTTATGAAGGCTTTATCCACCTGGAATCTGTAAAAGGAGAAGTGGAACATGCTTCCTCTCTCTACATTATCCGTGACCATGACATGGAGCTTTTTGAGCAGAAGAAACAGTTTATGAGCCGTGCGGCTGCGTATATGAACGCTAAATATGGTGAAGGAACGGTTTCCCTTCGCATAGAAGATTCCTATTTCAATATGAAAGAGCAGATTATTCCACACCAGCATCTGATCGACAATGTTCTCAAGGTATACGAAAAAGTCGGCGTTACCCCTGTGGTTCTTCCCATCCGAGGCGGTACGGACGGTGCGAAACTCTCCTTCATGGGACTCCCCTGCCCAAATCTCGGTACCGGCGGACACAACTGTCATGGACGATTTGAATTTGTCTGCATACAGTCCATGGAAAAATGTGTGGAAGTCATTGTGGAGCTTGCGAAACTGTACTGCAAATAAATTCAAAACCTTTTTAGCACCTTCTTATCTAAAGTGGGCTTTAGTTCAGCAACTGTATGTGAGAATTCTTCGAGTTTTACTATGCGTATGGTTTTCTCCGGAACTTTGGTTCAGTGCGAAACACTGTGAAGTGTGATGTGAAAAACC